>JBFYZD010000218.1:0-16202 GCA_041309685.1 Gemmatimonadales bacterium
TCGGGCGGATCCGTGTCCCGCAGGACGTCCTGGAGTTCTCTCCGGGCGGAGAGCTCCGCGACCGGTTCGTCACTCTTCCGGGGTTCGAGACCTTCGTGTTCGAGCGAGGAGACGCTCAGCCGCCTCTTCGCAAGGAGTCCTTCGCATTCCTCTTCAGCGACGCCGTTGTCGTCGGTGGTGGGGACGACATGGCGTACGACGTCTATGCGCAAGACGGACGCCTGCGGCGGCGTGTGCAGGTTCCCGGTTACCCCCTCGGAGTCCCGGCGCAACTGCGGCGTGCGCTTCAGGAAGAGCTGAGCCAGATGGAAGCGCCCGGCTTCATCCAGGAGGTCAACCGCCAGATGGCGGAGGCCATCCCCGAGAGAGTGCCGGCCTATGTCGATCTGTTGGGCGATGCTGACGGCCACGTGTGGGTGAGTCTGTTCCGCCGACCTGGCGAGCCCCAGAAGTGGCTCGTGTTCGATTCCCTGGGGACCTGGCTTGGAGCTGTCTCCCTGCCCATCGCCTTCGACCCGTATGAGATCGGCCACGACTACCTGTTGGGAAAGGGGCTCAATGAGGACAGCACGGAAACCGTGCAGCTTCTCAGACTCGTCCGGGACCAGGACCGCTGACCCGTCCCAGGTGTCGCCTGACCCTCTCCCGGAAGGAAGGGTCCGATTTGTCTCTTTCCGGGCGGGTGGTATATTCCCCCCGTTCCGCCCCCCGGGGCCTTCCGTACCCTCCCGAGCCCGAGCCTGATCATGCCTGTGCTACGCTTGCCCGACGACCTGGTGGAGCGAGGAGTCCCGGGAAAGAAGATCGTCCTTTTCGTCCTGGACGGTCTGGGAGGACTCCCCCATCCCGCCACCGGCCTCACCGAGCTGGAAACGGCCGAAACCCCGGTCCTGGATGCCCTCGCGGCCCGGAGCTCCCTGGGCGTCCAGATACCCGTCAGCCCCGGGATCGCACCCGGAAGCGGGCCCGGCCACCTCTCCCTGTTCGGCTACGACCCGGTCCGCTACCTCATCGGGCGGGGGGCGTTGAGCGCCCTCGGGGTCGGCTTCGACCTGAGGGCGGGGGACCTGGCGGCCCGCCTCAACCTGGCAACCCTGGACGGCGAGGGGAGGATCCAGGATCGCCGCGCCGGGCGGCCCTCGGACCAGGAGGGGCGCCGCATCGTGGAGAAGGCCCGGGCCCATCTGGTCGCTCCGGAGGGGATCCAGCTCTTCCTGGAGCACGAGAAGGAGCATCGGGCCGTCCTGGTTCTCCGGGGAACGGGGCTGGAGGCGGAGCTGGCCGACACCGATCCCCAGGCCGTGGGCGTGCCCCCGCTTTCGGTGCGGGCTCTGGAGCCGGGGTCGGAGCGGAGCGCCGGAGTCATGCAACAGGTCCTGGACCAGATCCGGGACCTCCTCCGCGACGAGCCGGTGGTGAACGGCGTCCTGGCCCGGGGGTTCGCGGCCTATGAGGGCTATCCCAGCTTCCAGGACCGGTACGGTGTCCAAGCCCTGGCCATCGCCCAGTACCCCATGTACCGGGGGGTGGCCCGCCTGGTAGGGATGGACGTCAAGGAGGTCCCCGCCACCCCGGCCGGGCTGGTGGAGGTGCTGGAGCGCCGCTTCCAGGAGTACGACTTCTTCTTCCTCCACTTCAAGTATACCGATTCCCGGGGGGAGGACGGGGACTTCGCGGCGAAGGTCCAGGCCATCGAGTCGGTGGACCCCCTGTTCTCCCGCATCCAGGCTCTGGGGCCCGAGGTGCTGGTGGTGACGGGGGATCACTCCACCCCCGCGACCTTCAAGGCCCACTCCTGGCACTCGGTGCCCGTGCTCCTGCACTCCCCCTGGGCCCGGCCCACCGGAGACCGGTTCGGGGAGTCGGAGTGCCGGAAGGGAGATCTGGGGACCTTCGAGGGGAAGCACCTCATGACCCTGGCGCTGGCCCACGCGGGGCGCCTGGCCAAGCTCGGAGCCTGAGGGTGGAGCTCGAAGCCCTCCTCCAGAAGACCCTCCAACGGGGGGAGGAGGGGGACTGGGAAGGGATGGCCGGGGAGCTGGAGGAGGCGCTGGCGCTGTTTCCGGAATCCCCCGAGGTCCTCTGCTGGCTGGGGGTGGCGGAGCGGGAGCTCGGCGTTCCCGGCTCGGCTTACGACCGCTTCAAGGCGGTTCTCGCCCTGGAGCCCCAGGATCCCTTCCTTCTGGCCACGGCGGGAAACGGCCTTGCCCAGCTCGACGATCCCGACGCGGAGCCCGCCCTGCGGACCGCCGCCCTCCTTGCCCCGGGTCTTTCCATGACCCGCTGGCTTTATGGGGCTTACCTCTCCCGGGAAGGGCTCTTCCAGGAAGCCCTCACGGAACTTCGGGCCGCTGTGGATCTGGATCCGGAGGATGCCGCCATCGCCTATGAGCTGGGGGTGGCCCTGGCGTTGAAGGGGGAGCTGGAGGCCGCGCTGGACCCCCTGGGCCGGGCTGCGGCGCTGGATCCCGGCGAGGGCTGGACCCAGGTGGTCCTGGGGCTGGTGGAAGTGGAGCTGGATCGGATGGAGGAGGCGATCCGGGACCTCTCGGAGGGGGCCCGGCTCCGCCCCGAAGACGTGGAGGCCCAGCTTCTGGCGGCGCTGGCGGCGGAAGCGGCGGGGTGGGAAGACCTGGCCTGGGAGATGCTGGAACGAGGCCGCCAGGGGGCGGAGCCCGAAGACCTCCACCTCCTGCAGATCGTGGAGGGGCGCCTTGAGGCAGGGGTGGAGCTCTCCGCCGCGCTCCTGCTCGAGGAGGTCCTGCCGGGGGCCCTCCGTGAGCGTCTGATGACGCGCCCCTGACACCCCGGCCCCAGACTGGGGGTGCTCTGGGCACAGTCGCCCCCCGACCCCTTTTCGCTGACAAGGAGCACCGGTTTTCCGTGCTGAACGTCCCGACGGAACGACACCGTCTGTCCAACGGCCTCCGGGTCACGCTCTCGGTGGATCCCTCTTCCCCCATCGTGGGCGTGAACCTCTGGTACGCCGTGGGCTCCCGAAACGAGCGTCCCGGCCGGACCGGCTTCGCCCACCTGTTCGAGCACATGATGTTCCAGGGGTCCGAGAACGTGCCGAAGAACCGCCATTTCGAGCTCATCGAGGGGGCCGGGGGCTCTCTGAACGCCTCCACCTGGTTCGACCGGACCAACTACTACGAGACCCTCCCTTCCCACCATCTGGAGCTGGCCCTCTGGCTGGAGTCGGACCGCATGGGATGGATGCTCCCGGCCATGACTCCGGAGAAGCTCGAGAACCAGCAGCAGGTGGTGATGAACGAGCGCAGGCAGCGCTATGACAACCAGCCCTACGGAGATTGGGACGAGCGCATGCAGGCGCTGGTCTTCCCGCCGGCCCACCCCTACCACCATCCGGTGATCGGCTCCATGGAGGACATCGGCGCCGCCACCCTGGAGGACGTGGCGGATTTCTCCAGGACCTTCTATGTGCCCAACAACGCGGTGCTGACCCTGGCCGGCGACATCGATCCGTCCCGGGCGCTGGCGATGGTGGAGCGCCACTTCGGCGCCATCCCCGCCGGCGGCCCTCTCCCGCCCATCCCGGGAAGCACGGCGCTGCCCGCCGTGATCGGGGGCACGGTCCGGGAGGAGGTGGTGGAAAACGTGCCCCTCCCCAGGGTCTACCTGGGGGTGAGGGCGCCTTCCGTGAAGGATCCTGCCTTCCAGGTCGCGGAGGTGGCATCCACGGTCCTGGGCACAGGGCGGTCCTCCCGCCTCTACCGTTCCCTGGTCCGGGAGAAGGAGGTGGCGAAGGACGTCATGGCCTACCTCTTTCCCCTGGAGACGGGCGCTTCCCTCCTCCTTTTCTGGATCACGGGGTATCCCGGCTCCGACCCCGGGGCCCTCGAGCGCGCCCTCCTGGAAGAGGTGGAGGGTCTCGCCTCCGTGTCCCGCCAGGAGATGGACCGGGCGGTGGCCATGACCGAAACCCACCTGGTTCGGGAAATCCAGCAGGTGGGAGAGCGGGCCGACCTCCTGAGCATGTTCGGGCAGATCTTCGACGACCCCGGGCGGCTGAACACCGAGGTGGAGCGCCTCAGGAGCGTGACCCGAGGGGAGGTCCAGGATTTCGCCGGGGCCTTCCTGGGGCCCGAGAACCGAGCCCTGCTGACCTACCTCCCGGGCGGCTCCCGATGACCCCCCGGGCCCCCGCTCCTCCGGTTCGCTCCAGGCCCCCCCGGACGGGACCGGTTCGACCCTTCGATTTCCCTTCCTTCGTCTCTTCCACCCTCCCCAACGGTCTCCACCTCAGGGTGGCCCGCATGAGCCGGCTTCCCCTGGTCACGGTGGGCGTGGTCCTGGATGCCGGGGAGAGCCTCCTTCCCGATGTCCAGGGGGGGCTTGCGGTGTTGACCGGCGCGGCCCTGGAGGGCGGTACCGACCGCCGGAGCGGGCCCGAGCTTGCGGAAGCCCTGGAAGGGATCGGCGCCAGCCTCTCGGTCCACACGGGTTGGGACGCCACCACGGTGTCCCTCACCTGCCTGGCCGATCGCATGTCGGAGGCCCTGGGGCTCCTGGCCGAGGCGCTCCTTCAGCCTGCCTTCCCCCCCGAGGAGGTGGCCCGGATCAGGAACCAGCGTCTGGCGGCCCTCCGGCAACGGAGGATGGACCCAGGGACGCTGGCGGACGACGCCGCTGCCCATTTCTTCTTCGCCGACACGGTGCCCTACCACCGGCCGCTGTCCGGCACCCCGGAGTCCCTGGAGAAGGTGGGTCCCGAGGAGGTTCGCTCCTTCGCCGCCGGGCGCTACCGTCCCTCCGGTTCCGGGCTGGTGGTGGTGGGAGACGTGGACGTGGGCGAGGTCCAGACCCTGGCCCGGAGGTGGTTCGGGGGCTGGGAAGGGGAGCCTCCCCTGGGGGAGGCCTTTCCCGAGGAACCCCGCTCCAGGGAGCGGAGGATCGTGGTGGTGGACCGTCCCGGAGCGGTCCAATCCGAGATCCGCATCGGACAGATCGGGGCCTCCCGCGGCTCCCCCCACTACTTCCCCCTCAAGGTGTTCAACACGGTTCTGGGGGGAGCCTTCACCAGCCGCCTCATGCTGAATCTTCGCGAGAAACAGGGTTTCACCTACGGCGCCAGGTCCCGCTTCGCCTTTCGGCGGAAGGCCGGACCCTTCGTGATCTCCACGGCGGTGGGCACCGGGGTCACCGCGCCGGCGGTTCGGGAAGCGCTCTGGGAGGTCGGGAACCTGGTGGAGGAGGGCCCCACCCCGAGAGAGGTGGAGCAGGCCAGGGACTTCATCGCGGGGGTGTTTCCCCTGCAGCTGGAGACCACCGGGCAGGTGGCCGCACGGATCTCGGAGCTTCTGGTCTACGGCTACCCGGACGACTTCCTGAGAGGGTACCGGGACCGGGTCCGGGAAGTGAGCCCCCAGGCGGCGCTGGCGGCCGGCCGGGCCGTGCTCCGGCCTACGGAGATGGTGGTGGTGGTGGTGGGAGATGCGGGGCAGGTCCAGGGACCCCTCCAGGAGCTGGGGTTGGGACCGGTGGAGGTGGCCTCCCCCTATTGATCCATTTCCTGCAACCCTTTCCGGGGACCTCCGTAATCCAAGAGGCAGGCTCCCGGAGTGCGCTGTGTGCCCGTGACCCCTTCAGGTGGAGCCATGAACCAGAAGAACTGGACGTCGGGGAGTGCCCCCGACCCATCGGTCGGCCGCATTTCCTCCCGGGTCGTCCACGCGGGGCGGGTCGTTCACCTCTCGGTGGATCGCGTGAGGTTTCCGGACGGGAGCGAAGGGGAGCTGGAGCTGATCCGTCACAAGGGAGCCTCCGCTGTCGTTCCTCTCCTGGGAGAGCTGACGGATCCCGATCCGCAGGTGGTGCTGGTCCACCAGTACCGTTACGCCGCGGGGAGCTTCGTCTACGAGGTCCCCGCCGGCATTCCTCTGGACGGGGAGGGATGGGAGGCCTGCGCCCGCCGGGAGCTGGAGGAGGAAACGGGGTACGTGGCGGAGAGGATGGATCCCCTCACCAGCCTCTTCACCACCCCGGGGTTCACCAACGAGGTGATCCACTTCTTCGTGGCCCTGGGTCTCTCCCGGGGCCGGGTGGAGCGGGACAGGGATGAGTTCATCGAAGTGGCGCACGTGCCCTTTTCCGGGGCACTCGAGATGATCCTGAGGGGTGAGATCCGGGACGGAAAGAGCGTGGGCGCCCTCCTCTTCGTGGATCGCTTCCTTCGAGGGCGGGGGTGAGGGAAGGGGGTGTGCAAGCCGAAGCCCCCAGGACGTCATAAGGTGCAGGAAGCCCACGCCGGGCCTGGAGAGGCCGAGGAAACGTCCCCGAATCGCGTCGGGACTGTCCTCTCCAGCGGACACACTGGAGGGTCGAGTGACGGTTTTCGGAGGATTCTCACCTGGTACGCTTCCTGCGACTATGCCAGATGAAGGGAAGGGGAGGAGTGTGCTCCCCGCGCACCCCACCAGAGCACAAGCCGAGAGCGGTGAACCCATGAGCGTCCTTCGTTCGAGGAAGGTCCAGGCCGAGGAGGATCCGGTCCCCGGAGGGGCCCGGGCGGCCCGGATGGAGCTGGCGGAGCTTCCGGACAGCCAGGTGGTCCAGCGCTTTCTGGGTGGGGACCCGAGGGCCTTCGGGGAGCTGGTGAGTCGTTACGACAAGCGGCTCATCAACTTCGTGTACCGCACGGTGGGTGACCGGGAGCGGGCCCAGGACCTGGTACAGGAGACCTTCGTCCGGGTCTATCGCCACCTGCACAGGTTCGACCAGACCAAGAAGTTCTCCACCTGGATCTACACCATAGCCGGGAACCTGGCCAAGAACGAGCTGCGAAACCGCTCCCGGAATCCCATGGTCCTCTTCCAGACCATCAAGAAGAACTGGGACGCCGACCATCGGCCCCTGGAGTGGGAGGACCCCAGACTCCGGCCCGACGACCTCTTCCGCAAGCGCCATCTCCGGGAACTGGTGGAAGGCACCGTGGAGGGGCTGCCGGAGCACCACCGGATCGTCTTCGTTCTCCGGGAGCTGGAGGGGAAGACCTACGAGGAGATCGCCGAGATCACCGGATGCAACCTGGGCACGGTGAAGAGCCGACTGAACCGGGCCCGGAACAACTTCGCCCGCATCATCGGTCCCCTCCTGGACTAGTCCCGGTTCGCCTTCCCGCCGGGGACCGCACCCTGTCCGGTTGGACCCGGGGAACCCCGGGCCCCTCGCACCAGTACCATCCCTTGCTGGCTCGTAAACGGATGACGGCCTGGCCGGGCCCTGGATCCAGCACCTTCGCGAGCGCCGGGGAACCCGCCAGCCCTCGCGGACGTACCAGGGGTATCGTCCTGGTTCCCCCGTTCGAGACACCCCATCCAAGGAGTGGTGGACTGGCGATGGATTGCCCGGATTTTCTCGAGCGCTTTTCCGAGTTCATGGATGGGCAGGCGAGGGAGGACCTCGTCAGGGAGATGGAGGACCACGAGGCCGTCTGTCCCCGGTGTCGGCGTTACGCCCGGACGCTCCACGAAGGCAGGGAGCTTCTGCGGTCCCTGCCCACCCTGGAGGTTTCCCCCGATTTCCGGGCGCGCCTGGACCACCGCATCTTCCACATCGAAGACGGTGCCGAGATCGCTCGTGAGTCCCTGGGATCGGGTGCGACCACCTTCTCGATCCTGACGGTCGCCTCCCTCCTGGCGCTTGCGGCCTGGGCGCCCTTCATCGCGTCCGACCCCACCCTGGAGCTCCCAGCGGTGGTGGTGGCCAGACCCTCCGCCCCCTCTTTCACCTTCGTGCCCAGGAAGCCTACTTTCTCCCGGGGTCCGTCCGTCTTTTCCTCCACCGGGTTTCAGGAGGGCATCTGGGGTGACGCCCATTCCCTTCTCTTCGAGTACTCCATCCTCTCAGGACGGCGGAGGGACCCGGATCCGGCCAGGACCGGCGTCCAATAGCACTCCCCGGGTGAAGCGATGAGGGATTCGGGCCTTCCGGGCCTCAGGATCCGGGAGAAGGGGGGCGTGTTCTTCCTTTCCGGGGAGGACGAGTTCCGCAAGGAGGAGGCGGCCCGGGCGCTGGTGTCGTGGCATCTCGACCCCGCCACCCGGGATTTCAACTTCGACCCTCTTTGGGGCTCGGAGGTGAGTGTCGAGACGCTGGCCTCCATCCTGTCCACCCCCCCGATGATGGCCGAGTGGCGCGTGGTGATCCTGCGGGAGGTGGAGGCGCTGGCAAACAGTCCCCGGGCTCGGGAGACTCTCCTGGAGATGGCCCGGCAGCCTCCTCCGGGCCTGGCCCTGATCCTCCTGGGCACGATCCCGAAGGGCTCCTCCGCCAAGCTCTACCAGGACCTGAAGCGCCTGGCCCGGTCGGTGGAGTTCCCCGCCATCTCCCCCAACGACGTTCCCGGCTGGTTGCTGGAATGGGCCGCATCGCGGTACGGACGGGAGATGACGCTGGATGCAGCCCGGGCTCTGGGAGCCGCCGTCGGGACGAACCTCGGCATCCTGGCCCAGGAGGTGGAGAAGCTCTCCAGCCTGGTGCCGGAGGGGGAGCCCATCACGGTGGAAGCGGTCCGGTCGGCTGGGACCCACATCCCCGCAGTGGATTACTGGGCCTGGATGGATCAGGTGGGAGGGCGGAAGACCTGGCAGGCCATGGAGGGATTGGAGACGTTGATGGCCCAGGGGGAGTCCGGGGTACGTCTCACCAACGGCCTGGCCACTCACCTGCTTCGCGTGGGGACGGCGCGGATCGGAGGGGCGAAGGACCTCGACGCCACCCTTCCCCCCCAGCAGAAGTTCCTGGCCAAGCGCCTCCTGGAGCAATCGGGCCTGTGGACGGTCGGGGAGCTGGAGGATGCCCTTCTGGGCCTTCTGAGGGCGGACCGGCTCCTCAAGTCCAGCGGCCTTCCGGAGGACCACATCCTGGAGGAATGGATCCTCGGCCTCGTGGCCAGGGAGAAGGGGAGCGCCTCATGAGAGGGTGGGTTTCCACGGGGGTCTTCCTCCTTCTGGCCATGCCGGGCCTTCTCGTCGGCCAGGGAGGCGATCTCCTGGACCGGGTGGAGGTCCTGCTGGACCACGGCCGGATCGAGGAAGCCCGGGAAACCCTCCTGTCGTGGTGGGACACGGCGCTTCCAGGCGCCTCCCGGACGGATCGGCAGCGTGGCCTCTGGCTGAGAGGCCAGCTTACCGTCGACCCGGCCATGGCCGAGCTGGATTTTCGCCGTCTGGTGCTGGAGTACCCGGGGGGGGCCTTCACCGACCGGGCGCTCTTCCGCCTGGCACTCTGGGCCGAGGCCCGGGGCGACACGGAAGAGGCCCTCTCCCATCTCCGGGCCCTGGCCAGGGACCATCCCGCCAGCGTGCTCCTTCCCCAGGCTGAAGAGCGGCTGGGGAAGGGGACGCCCCCGCCCCCCCCCCTTGTGCCTTCGCCCTCCACCGGGACGCGGGCTCCCCCAAAGCCTATATTGGAAGCCGGCGAGCGGCCCTTTGCCGTTCAGGTGGGAGCCTTCCGGAACCTGGAGGGAGCCCGGGCCCTGGCCCGTCGCCTGCGGGAAGCGGGTTACGAGCCCAGGCTTGTGAGGATCCCCGGAAGCGATCTCCTGAGGGTCCGGGTGGGCCGCTTCGCCCAGCGGGAGGAAGGGGTGGGGGTGATGAGGGAGCTGAGGGGAAGGGGCTTTGACGCGACCCTCGCAACCGACGCCTTCGCGGAAATGGAGGTTGTTTGAACAGAGGATCTTCGGGTCGGCGCGCTCTGATCGTGGTCCTGGCCGAGGACAACGACGATCATGCCCTCCTCATCCAGATGGCGCTGGAGCGAGCGGCACCCGGGCCGGTGCAGGTCCACCGGGCCCGCAACGGCGTCGAGGCGGTCGAGCTGGTCCAGACCCACCGGCCCCACCTCCTCCTCCTGGACCTGAAGATGCCGGGGAAGAGCGGCCACGAGGTCCTTGCCCAGATCAAGGGGGACGACGAGCTCCGGAAGATCCCGGTAGTCGTTCTCACGTCCTCGGACCGGGACGAGGATGTAGCCCGGAGCTACGGCCTGGGGAGCAACCATTTCCTCACCAAGCCGGAAGACCCGGCGGAGCTCGAGACCCGCCTTCGGTCTCTTCTGAGCAACCTCTCGGAGCTCGGGGGAATCCGCCGGGGTGCCGGGGAGGTGAGGCCCAGCGGGGAGAGCGCCCTGGGTCCCAGGACCTTCCTTCTCCGCCGGGTGGGCGCCTGGGTTGCCATCGTGTCCCTCCTGGCCGCCCTTCTCCTCTTCGGTTACTGCTCGGGCGCCCTGGGCTGACCGCAGCTCCGGAGGGAGGGCGCCCGCCCAGCTCCGCGCAGCGCCGGTGGGTGCTTACAGGCTGTCCAGCGCCCGCTGCAACCTCTCCCGTACAAGGTCCGCCAGCGGTCCGATGTCCGGCCGCCCGGCGACGCCGAGCTGTACCCGGGGATCCAGGACCGCCACGACCGCGGTCCCTTTCTCGTCTCCCTCGTAGACCACCACGTTGCAGGGGAGGAGAAGGCCGATGTCGGTCTCGGCGGTGAGGGCCTGGTGGGCCAGCGCCGGATTGCACGCGCCGAGAATCCGGTAGGGCCGGAAATCCACGTCCAGCTTCTTCCTGAGGGTGGCCCTCACGTCGATCTCCGTGAGAATCCCGAAGCCCTCTTTCTGCAGCTCCTCCCGGATGCGGCGGTCCGCCTCCTCCACTGGAAGGGCGACCGTCTTCTTCATGCCGTAGGCGGGGTTGGTCGTGTCCACTCTTCCGCTCCTCTTCGTCGGTGCGCGGTGTGCTGTTCCCGGACTGATGTCCAACCTAATGAACCCATCAAGAGGCTGCTCCCCGGAGGATCGGAACCCGGGAGGACCCCGGCGGGTTAACCTTCCCTTGAGCGCCACCTCCCCTCCCTGTCCATCGAGGCCCTGTGACCCGACCCCCCCCACCCTCCCCTCTGCGGCCGGGAGGTGGCCCGCACCGGACCGTGGATCTCCCCATCGACGGAATCCACTGCGCGGGGTGCGTGGGCCGCCTGGAGAGGGCGGTGGGGGCGCTGGAAGGGGTGGAGTCGGCCCTGGTGAGCCAGGCCACCGGGGAGGCCCGGGTGACCTTCGATCCTGGTGGAGTGACTCTCGATCAGATCCTGGAGGCGGTGGAGAGGGCCGGCTACCGGGTGCCGGTAGCGGTGGCTGAGCTCTCGGTGCAGGGGATGCACTGCGCCGCCTGTGTCTCCCGCGTGGAGCGGGTCATGGCCAGGGCTCCCGGCGTTCTCGGTACCGAGGTGAGCCTGGCCACCGAGTCGGCCAGGGTCCGCTTCGTCCCCGGGCTCCTGGACCGGGGCGTCCTGAAGGGGATGGTGGAGAAGGCGGGGTACGGCCTCCGGGAGGAGGAGGGGGAGGGCTTCGAGGATGCCCTCGCCCGCCGGGAGGGGGAACGGGAAGCGGAGTACCGGGACCTCCTCCGGCGCTTCTGGGTGGGGACGGTGCTGGGCGCTCCGGTCGCCCTCATCGGCCATGCCCACCTCCTTCCGGGGCTCCAGGGGGTGGGGCATGGGGCGATGCGCCTCCTCTGGATTCTCTCCGGCCTTCTCACCCTCCCCATCATGGGGTACGTGGGACGCCACTTCTTCACCGGCGCCTGGGCTGCCTTCCGCCAGCGGGAGGCCAACATGGACACGCTGGTGGCGCTGGGGACGGGTTCGGCGTGGGTCTACTCCACCGTGGCGGTCCTCTTTCCAGGGCTCTTCCCCGGCGACACGGCCCACCCCTTCTACGAGGCCACCGCGGTGGTCATCACCCTGGTCATGCTGGGGAAGGCGCTGGAGGGCCGGGCCAAGGGGAAGACCTCCCAGGCGCTTCGGCGCCTCATGGACCTGAGGCCGCGTACCGCCCGGGTGGTCCGCGGCGGGGAGGAGGTTGAGATCCCCGCCCAGGAGGTCCAGGTGGGGGACCTGGTGGTGGTGCGCCCCGGGGAGAAGGTCCCCGTGGACGGGGAGATCTCCCAGGGGCGGAGCACGCTGGACGAGTCCATGATGACGGGGGAGAGCCTCCCGGTGGAGAAGGGGGTGGGGGACGGGGTGGTGGGGGGAACGCTGAATCGGGACGGCAGCTTCCGCTTCCGGGCCGGCCGGGTGGGAAGGGACACGGTCCTGGCCCAGATCGTGGCCATGGTGCGCACGGCCCAGGGCTCGAAGCCCCCCATCCAGCGCACGGTGGACGTGGTGGCCTCCTACTTCGTGCCCACCGTCCTGATCATCGCCGTCCTGACCTTCGCGGTCTGGTACACCTTCGGCCCCGAGCCCCGGGTCAACCACGCGGCGGTGGTGGCGGTGGCGGTCCTGGTCATCGCCTGCCCCTGCGCCCTGGGGCTGGCCACCCCCATCAGCGTCATGGTCTCGGTGGGGAAGGCCGCCGAGTCCGGGATCTTGATCCGGAATGGGGAGGCGCTCCAGGCGGCCCGCAAGGTGGACACGGTGGTCCTGGACAAGACCGGGACCATCACCCGCGGGGAGCCGGCTCTCACCGCGGTGCTCCCGGCGCCCGGGATATCCGAGGCCGAGCTCCTGGCCGCCGCCGCGGCCGCGGAGGAAGGGTCCGAGCACCCTCTGGCCCGGGCGGTGGTGGTGGGAACGAGGGAACGGGGTGTGGCCTGGCCCCGGGCCGGCGGCTTCCAGGCGGTGCCGGGGCGGGGGGTGAAGACCACGGTGGAGGGGTCCGAGCTCCGTGTCGGGAGTCCCGCCTTCTTCGGGGAGGAGGGGATCGGTGGGGCGGCCATGGACGCGGCGGTCGAGGCCGTCACCCGGGAGGGGCGGACTCCCGTCCTGGTGGCCCGGGACGGAGCCTTCCTCGGGGCCCTGGGGATCTCGGACCCGGTGAAGGAGGACTCGGCCGCCGCCGTGGCCCGGCTCCAGGAGATGGGGCTGGAGGTGATCATGCTCACCGGGGACCATGAGGGCGCCGCCCGGGCCATCGGCCGGGAGGTGGGGGTGGACCAGGTGCTGGCCCAGGTTCTTCCCGACCAGAAGGCCGACAAGGTGGCCCAGCTCCAGGCCCTGGGACGGCGGGTGGCCATGGTGGGGGATGGGGTGAACGATGCCCCGGCGCTCGCCCGGGCCGACGTGGGGATCGCCATGGGGTCGGGGACCGACGTGGCCCGGGAGACGGGGGACATGGTTCTCATGGGGAGCTCCCTGGCCGGCGTGGTCCACGCCCTTGAGCTCTCCCATGCCACCCTGCGGAATATCCGGCAGAACCTCTTCGGAGCCTTCCTCTACAACGTCCTGGGGATCCCCGTCGCCGCCGGCGTCCTCTACCCCTTCTTCGGGATCCTCCTGTCGCCGGTGGTGGCGGGCACCGCCATGGCCTTCAGCTCCGTGACGGTGGTGAGCAACGCCAACCGCCTTCGGTTCTTCCGGCCCGACTTCCGGCCGCCGCGAGCCGCGCCCGCCCGACCCGTCGGGGATCCGGAGCTCCCCGGGATCCGGGGCGAGGAGGGTTGAGATGACCTTGGATGTCCTCCTGGTGGACGGGGGGGCCCTGGTGCTGGTGGGCCTCATCGCCTGGTACTTCCGGTTGTTTCGGAGGTCGTGAGACACCCGAGGATTGCGTCCCGCGGGGCCGAGCCCGGAGATTGGGTCAGCTCCGACAGGTTCCCTCCGGCCCCCCGACAGGACGCAGCCGTGCCCCAAGCCACCTCCGCGTCCGCGCCCGGCCCCGGCCCCGGCCACGGCCACGGATTCGGCACCAGCCCGGTCTTCCTGGCCAGCGTCAGCACCATCCTGGGCGCCATCCTGTTCCTCCGCTTCGGCTATGCGGTGGGGCATACCGGGTTGCTGGGGTCGCTGCTCATCATCCTCCTGGGGCACATGGTCACGGTGCCCACGGCCCTGGCCATCGCGGAGATCGCCACCAATCGGAGGGTGGAAGGGGGCGGGGAGTACTTCATCATCTCCCGCTCCTTCGGAACCACCATCGGCGGCGCCATCGGGATCAGCCTCTTCCTCTCCCAGGCCATCTCCGTGGCCTTCTACATGATCGCTTTCGCCGAGGCCTTCTCCCCCCTGGGGGCGTGGATCCAGCAGGACTGGGGGATCGGGTGGGACCCCCGCATCGTTTCTCTCCCGGCCACGGTGGGGTTGGGGGCGCTGGTGGTGACGCGGGGGGCCAACCTGGGGGTGCGGGCCCTCTGGGTGGTGGTGGGGGTGTTGGTCCTGTCCCTGGTCTTCTTCTTCCTGGGGCACCCGGTGGAGGGGGCCGAGCTCGAGTCGGTGAGCCTCTTCAGCGGGCTGGAGAACGCCGACCCCTTCTTCCTGGTCTTCGCCATCGTCTTTCCCGCCTTCACGGGAATGACGGCGGGGGTGGGGCTCAGCGGGGACCTGGCCAATCCCCGGCGCTCCATCCCCCTGGGGGTCATCTCCGCCACCCTCACCGGGATGGTGGTCTACGTGGCCGTGGTGGTGAAGCTGACGGTCTCCGCCCCCCCCGAGCTGTTGGCCACCGACCAGCTCGTCATGGGGAAGATCGCCCTCTGGGGCCCCATCGTCCCCATCGGCCTTGCGGCCGCCTCCCTTTCCTCGGCCATAGGCTCCATCCTGGTGGCGCCTCGGACCCTCCAGGCGCTGACGGGGGACGGGATCCTCCCGGTCCGCCTGGCGAACCACTTCCTTTCCGCCGGGGTGGGGCCCGCCAACGAGCCGCGCAACGCCAGCCTCCTGGTTGCGGGGATCGCCGTCATCACCGTTGCCCTGGGGAACGTGGACCTGGTGGCCCGCATCGTTTCCATGTTCTTCATGGTCACCTACGGCACGCTCTGCGCCATCTCCTTCCTGGAGCACTTCGCCGCCCGCCCCTCCTACCGGCCCAGCTTCCGGTCCAAGTGGTACCTGAGCTTCTGGGGGGCGGTGCTCTGCCTCCTCCTCATGTTCCAGATGGACCCGGTCTTCGCCGCCGTGGCCATCGTGGTCATGGCCGTCCTCTACCGCGCCATCCGGGCCACCCGCAACGACCAGGTGGACGACCTCTCCGCGATCTTCCACGGGGTGATGACCCAGCTCACCCGCTACCTGCAGATCCGGCTCCAGAAGAGCCCCCCCCGGGACTGGCGGCCCAGCGTCATCATGATCACCCCCCGGACTTTCGACCGGTTCTCCCCCCTGAGGATGCTCTCCTGGCTCTGCCACCGGTACGGCTTCGGGACCTACCTCCACTTCATCCCGGGGATGCTCAGCCGCGAGACCTTCCTGGAGAGCAAGGGGATCCTGGACCGCCTCATCGGGGGGATCGAGGAGACGGACTCGGCCATCTATGTGGACACCATCATCAGCCCCTCCATGGCCTCCGCCCTGGCCCAGAGCCTCCAGGTGCCGGGGGTGAGCGGGATGGAGAACAACACCATTCTCTTCGAGTTCTCCGTCCACGACGGGCCGGAGGTGGTGGATGAGGTGGTCCGGGGGTGTTTGATGGCGTCGGCTCCCCGGATGAACCGGCTGGTCCTCCGGCACTCCGACCACTTCTTCGGGAACCGGAAGAACATCCACCTCTGGCTCACCTGGCACGACCACCGCAACGCCAACCTCATGATCCTCCTCTCCTACATCCTGCTGGGGCACCCCGATTGGCAGGGCGCGGAGATCAGCATCAAGGCGGCCTTCCCCCACCAGGAGGTGGAGCCGCAGACCGCCCTCCTGAACCAGATGATCGTGGAAGGGCGCCTCCCCATCGCCGCCAAGAACCTCCACATCATCCCCACCGACGACCATGTGGACTTCAACGGTCTGGTGGAGCAGGCCTCCTGCGCCGCGGACCTGGTGGTCCTGGGCTTCACGGAGGGCCGCCTGCGGGAGAAGGGGGCGGAGCTCCTGCATCGGCACCCGCACCTGCCGGACGTCCTCTTCGTCTCGGCGGAGGATACGATCTTCCTCGAGTAGGGGAAGAGGGGCATACAGGTGCCCTGGAGTGCCCGCCTCGACGGAACCCGTGGGTGCTCCAGGAGGTAGGAATCCCGGATGAAACGTGTCCTTTCGGCCCTGGTCCTGGCGGCGATCACCGGCCCCCCGGGTGCCCTCGCCGCCCAGGATGCGACCGAGATCGGCGCGGCCATCGCCGCCGCCTGCGGCGTGGCTGTCGATCCCGCCGCGGAAGCGGTCCTGGCCGGGACCGTGAGCGACTCCGTTTCGGGCGTCCCCCTACCCCGGGCCAAGGTCCGCATCGTGTGGCAGACCCCCGGCGACACGATGGTCCATGTGTCG
>JBFYZD010000219.1:0-4468 GCA_041309685.1 Gemmatimonadales bacterium
CATCGAAGAACGCGATGTTGGCCACGCCCAGAACCCGCTTTCCCCTCAGGGACTCGGCCTGGGGAGGGATCTGGCCCCGGAGGGACCCCGCCGGGCCGGCGAGGAGGAGGGCCACCGTGGCCAGGACGCGAAGTGAATGAATGCCGCTCATGGCTCCTCCTCAGACCCACTGCTTCCTGACCACGGGGAGGACCGCCGGGTCGTTCAGCAGGAAGGCGTGTTGGTTGACACCGCTCTTGAAGGCGATGACGAAAGGCTTGATGTGATCGCCGATCCAGCTGAGCGTCCGGTTGAAGGGCACCAGGCTGTCCCCCTTTTCCGCGCTTCGCACGCCGTCCTCCAGTCCCGCCGGCCCTCGCAGGATCTCCACCTCCGTGCTCCGGTTGCGGGCCAGCACCACGGCCGCCCTGATCTCCCCCTTCATGTGGGAGAGGGGGTCCCGGAGGGCATCCTGGACGGGCGCCACCCGGGCCAGCAGCTCCGGGTCGATGCCCGGGAGGCCGTCCCAACCCGTCGGCGCCGTCAGCTGCGCGCCGGCGGGAGCCGGGCTCCCGTCGGCTTCCCGAACGGCCGGCCAGGCCGGGAGCATCTGGTAGAGGGCCGGGAAGGTCCGCAGTACCTGCTTGAAGCGGGGAGCGGCCCCCTTTCCGGCGCTCTCCCCGTCCAGGAGGGCGGCGAAGGAGTTCATGGTCCCGGAAAGGGGGGGCGCCACCAGGGTGGCGGACGCCACCAGGGCGGAGAACGCCTCCCGGTCGTCCATGAGCTTGCTGGCCAGGACGATGAGGAGGCCGCCCTGGGAATGCCCCACCAGGTTCCAGCGGCCGTCGGGGGGCCGGCGCTGGCGCAGGAAGTCCAGGAGCTGGTAGGCGCTGTATCTCAGGTCGCACCGCCAATCGTACAGGAAGTGGTTGGCGGAGTCGGGCACCTGGTTGTAGGCCACCTGCAGGACGTGGCCCGGCCGCAGGGAGGTCCCCGGTTTCAGGGAGGTCTTCGCCGGCTCGAGCTGCCCGGCGCGGTGCTCCATGCTCAGGAGCTCCACGAACTCCTCCAGCGGTTTGTCCAGGAGACCCTTGGTGGCGATGCCCAGGCGCATCTTCACCGGGTATCCGATGTCCTTTCCGCTGTTGTCCATCAGGGTGGTTCCCCCGGTGCCCGGCACCAGGAGGATGGAATTGGCCATGGGACGGTTACTCTCCCGAAGGTGGATCGGTTGCCCGCAAAGGATCCGCTGGCCTATGTCTTGGGGGGGTGAGAAGAGGATATTTCCGGGGACCGGGAAGGTCAAGGAAAATCTCGGGGGCCGGCCCGGTGTCCATGAAAGGTGGACGGCTCCGGGTTCCGGTCTCGCTCATGAGCAGGTCAGGTGGAGCGGAGCAGGAGTGAGCTCCAGCCCCGGGGAGAGGAGGACGATGTCCAGCCAGGATTCGCCCGTGCACCCCAGGAGCTGCAGGTTCGCCGGTTGGAAGTAGAAGGCCGCCCCCGGGCTCTCGCCGGGGGGTGCGTCGGTGTAGAAGAAGGAGTGGACGTACCCGTCCGGGCCGGTCACCCCGGCGATCCCGTCGGGGTCGCCCAGGAGCAGCACTCCCGGTACGGCCCGCCCGAGCTGGTCCACGACCCGGAGGTGCAGGAGGGCGGGGACGGGGCTCAAGGGCACCTGGGTGAAGGAGAACACCGGCGCGGGCTCGAACCATGGGATCCCACCGAAGCCCATGGCTTCCGTTGCCGCGCCGCAGAACCCGTTGGCCTCGAAGAAGGGGTCACCCGGGGGCGCGCCCGGACAAGCGGAATCCACCAACACCTGGCCCCGCTTCGGGCGGAGGTCCGGAACGTCCGCCCACGGGAAGCGAAGGATGCTGTCCGCGGCGGTGAGCGCCGACCGCACGGTGATCCCCCTCCCGTCGGCACGGAGGTAGAGGCTTTCGCCGTCGGGGGAGGCGTACTCCTGGGGAGCGGGGTCGGAGTCCATCTCCCCCAAGCGGGCGTACCCCACCACCAAGGAGGAGTCCACCGCGAGCTCGCCCGTGCCCACCAGCCCCCAGCACTCCGGTCCATCCACGTCCAGAATCCACCCCTCGGGGCTGGGCTGGCCCACCACGAGGAGAGAGCGGAGGACGCCAGCCGTTCCCCCCTGGAGGCGGATTCCCCCGGCCGAGGGGAGGGAGACCGACGGGTCGGGATCCGGAGGGCCCACCAGGGTAAGGTTCCGAAGGACCGGTGCCGAGCGGGGGAGGGCCCCGGGATTGGCAGCCTGGTTGGAGCCGAGGATGGCGGCGTGGGTGGCGGTCCCCGCCTGGATCACTCCGAACTGGAAGCGCCCCCGCCACCCCAGATCCCAGGAGAGGCCGTGGCCCCCCGGGGAAGAGATCCTGACTTCCTTCATCTCCGCGGTGCCGCCCAGGACCTTCACTCCGTCCAGGATCGTCCCTCCCACAAACACCTGGCGGAGGAGGGTGCCGGATCCGACACCCCGGAGCTCCAGCCCCCCTCCTCCCCCTGGGTAGAGGATTCGTACCCAGCGGAGCTCCCCGGAGGAGTCGGCGTCGTTGCACCCGCCGAACGGCCCGAAGGGCCCACTCCAGGCCTGATGGCAGCCTCCCGGGTCGCTCCTGCCCGGGAGGCCGGGGCTCGGCGTCCCCGAGGGGAGGTTGATGCGAGCGTTTCCATTCAGGATGAGTCCCTGCCAACACCCCGGGAAGGGAGACCCCTGGCAGGTGAGGGTAACGGGCTGGTATTCGGTACCCTCCGCCCGGAGGATGCCGTTGCGCTGGACGATGAGTCCGGCCCCCGGCCCTACCCCCTCGACCCGGGCTCCGGCCCTCAGGATCAACTCTCCCGGAAGCCCGGTGGTGTCCCCCACCGAGACGAGTCCCGGGAGCAGGTAGACGGTATCGTCGGTGAGGATTCGAGTCCCCGTGATGAGGGAGGGGAGGGCCATCGTGTCGGGCGCGACGGGGCTCCGGGGGATTGGCTCCCCCACCACCGCCTGGTCCAGACCTACCGCCTCCTGTCGCACGGCGAGGACGTCCAATACGTCGATGGTCCGTTGCGCTGCGGGGGCGCCGCAGACCTGGATCCCGGGGGGACATTCGTCTCCCGGCTCGCCCAGGCCGGGAAGGTTGGACGGGCGTACATTCCCGGCCAGGCAGTCCTTCCCGTTCGGCCCACCGGATCCGACGAAACACTGGTAGACTCCCACCGCCGTGTTGGCGAGTTGAAGCACGTCCAGCACGTTCACCGCCCCGTCCCGGGTGATGTCACCGAAGACCTCCGATGTGCCCGGTGCGCGACGGGGGCCGGCAGAGCCGGAGGCGCCCGCCCCGCCCAGGAAGGCGATCCAGTCCGCGTCGGTCATGGACCGGTGCTGGGAGGGGGCGGGGAGCTCCGTGGCCAGGGTGACCTCCCTGGCCTCCCCGACGGGGAGCGGGTGTCCGCTCCGGTCGGCAGCTACCTGGGGGCGGAAGTGGAGGCCCCCCGTCCCGGAGTCCCTCAGGGACTCGAAGACGAAGAACGCGAAACGCCTCTCCAGGGATTGGGGGTGGACGGCCAGGAGGACCAGGGATCGTCTTCCTTCCTCCCGGGAGAGCACCAGCGTCCCCTCCTGGGGAAGCTGACCCAACAGGCGCAGAGAAGCCGGATCCCAGCTCAGCACCCCCTGCACGCCCGCCAGCTCGGTGTCCGGAGAGCCCAGGGCCACGGTGACCGCGGACCCACCTCGCAGCTCCCTCGAGACTTCGAGGCGGAAGGAGTTCTCCGGCGCCGCCTTTCCCGGACCGACGGAGGTGGCGAGGGGCTGATCCCTGTCCTGGCAGGCGGAGAGGAGGAGGAGGCCGCCGAGGAGAATCGCTCCGGGGAGGAGGGCGGGATTCGGGACTCGCGTCGGGGTCGGCCTCATGACTGTTCCCCCTCTTTCCAGCCACTCCTTCACTACGCCAAACATCCGACCTCCAGGGATTGGGAAGGGGAGAGTCCTGCCGACGCATGAGCACCGGTGGAATCTGTGAGGGGACGGTCGGGATGGAAATGGGTGGATCGAGGGGCAGAACCGTACCCGACGTGGAATCGTTGGAGGGAAGGCGTCCGGCCAAGCGGAACACGAACCGGCAAGACGCGCCCCGGACCCGGAGCCGGACTCGAGCGCTCAATGCGCTGGACCCCGCGCGCCAAGCGGCAGAACGGCAGAACGGCAGAAGGGCGCGAAGCCTGCGCCGCTTCTTCGGCACGTGACGGGGGAGCGTCCGCGACCCCCGAACTTCTCTCGAAGGCCGCTCCCATAAGGATTTACCGGTACGTTACCCAGGGTCCACGGGTTGGTTACCATGCGGGCGTGGAGCCACCGGCCCGGGGGCCTCCGATCCGGTAGATTCGTGGGCGTCGTGTTTCGTCGGCGGCGTTGAAGCCCCGCATTCCCCGGACCGAACCTCCGTGGGAGTACCGTTGCGGATGAGCCGCACCTCTGACCAGGAGCTTG
>JBFYZD010000220.1:0-7623 GCA_041309685.1 Gemmatimonadales bacterium
CGTGATGGCGGAGTCCCCCACCACCGCGACGATCCGATCCACGGTCTCCCCCTCCTGGGCCGAAAGAGGGGGAGGGGGAACGACCCCTCCCCAGGCCAGGAGGGCCGGGAGGAGAAGGAGGCTTCGAGGATCTTTCCGGGTTCTTCTCACGACAAGGCCTCCGGGAACGGGAGGGCCGATTGGGAATCCACCTCCGAAGGGGTCGAGGGGTGGCTCACCCCTCGACCCCGCTCCTCGCTAACCCAGCGAGGGAAATGGGGTTCCGGATTCACTCCCCGGGTTTGCCGCCCGGAGGATCTCCGGCGGTGTCCGGGGCCAGGGTGTCCCCAGGACCCGGGACCCCGCCCAGGGGCGATGGAGCCGGAGCCATCTGGCTTCGGAGGCCTTCGACCCGGTCCACGGTGGCCTGAAGGCCCGGCTGGAAGACCTCAGCGCCGTACTGCTTTCGAAGGGCCAGGGAGATACCACCCAGCGGGAAGACCTCCCGCCCCTCCTGGACGACCTGGCGGAGGATCTGGAGAACGGCTCGATGGGCCGCCTGCGGGGCGCTCTCTCCCTCCGCGGGCGTCAGACTCAGAAGGTCCAGCTGACGGGCCACCGTCTTGACGCCGTCCCGGATGGCTGCCGTGAGGGAGTCGCGGCGGCCGGCGGTGGCGTCGATCCCCTCTCCGCGGGCGGCATTCACCAGAAGCTCGCCCCGGGTGAGGTTCCGCAGGAGCCCGTCGAGCTGCTCGTCCGGTGCGGCCTTCACCTGGGCCCTCAGGTTGGGGTCCTGGGCCCGTAGCCAGTCCTGTACCTCGCCGACGGTGAAGCCGCCGCCCTCGTAGGTGACCATGGGGCGGCCCAGAGCCCGACCGCCCAGCTCCATGCCGGGATCGGCGGCGAGCTGCCGGATGGTCTCGTAGGTTTCGGTGTCCACCTGGATGTTGGCTTCCTCCACGATCCTGGCCACGTAGAGACTCTCCGCCTCCGCCATCATCCGGGCCTGGAGTTGGGTACGGAAGAGGTCCCGGGACTCGTCCAGGGGTGGAATCACCTTCTCCTCCACCCGAATGACGTGGAACCCGTAGGGGGTCTCCACCACCGGACTGATCTCACCGACCTCGAGGGCGAAGGCCGCCGCCTCGAAGGGGGGTACCATTTCCCCCCGGCCGAAGGTGCCGAGGTCCCCTCCCTGGGATCCGCTCCCGGGGTCCTGGCTGAACTCCTGGGCCAGGGCCGCGAAGTCCTCGCCACCCAGGGCGCGGGTGCGGAGGGATTCGGCCTGGGCCCTTACGCTGTCGACCTGGGTATCCGCCGCCCCCTCCGGGACGCGCAGGAGGATGTGCCGGGCGCGGACCCGCCCCCCCGGCTGATCCCGTTCATAGAGGCGCTGGAGCTCCTCCTCCGAGATGGCGGTGTCCACCTGGATGACCCGTTCCCGGAGCTGCATCACCAGCTCCTGGTTGATCTGCTGGTCCACCAGGCTCCCCACCTCCAGGTTGGCCAGCGTGGTGTCCTCCGCCGCCACCCGGGCCAGGAGGAAGTAGTCGATCCACAGATTCGCCAGGGCGTCCACCACTTCCGGCTGGTTCGGGAGCTGCGGCTGCGGAGCCAGCAGCTCTGCGGCCGTGGCCACCGTGAAGTCCTGCCCCCCGGCTCGGGCCACCACACTCCCGCCGGCGCCCCCTCCGGAGCCGTCACAGGCTCCAAGGGCAAGAGCCCCAACGGCGGCCAACATCCTCCATGCTTTCATGAACGGTCGTCTCCTTCGGACGGGATCCCTGATGATGGTCCTTCAACTGAGTTGGATTCAGCGGCCTACGGATTTCGTTGGCCGCCCCCGCTGGCCGAAGACCGCGCCAGCACCACGAACGCTTCCTTCAACGTGACGGCCAGGGGCTGAGGCCCGAGCTGGCGGAGGATCAGGGAAAGCGGGTCCAACCGTTTGACCTCCGCTTCCACCTGTCGGTCCTGCAACGCTCCATCCAGGTGGGAAAGGGAGGGCACCACACCCGGGCGGAAGCTCACTCGGCCCTCCCGGCCCCGGAGAAGGATCCTCTCCACTCCGAGCCCTCTCCCCAGCATACGCAGGACCACACCGTCCAGCAGTGCCTCGGCTTCGGAAGGAATCGGTCCAAACCGGTCCACCATCTCCCGCCGAATCTCCTCCACCTCCTGAGGGCTCTCGATCTTGGAGAGTCTCCGGTAGAGGTGCAGTTTCTGACCAGACTCTGAAATGTAGGCATCCGGAAGGAAAGCGGAAGCCGAGAGGGTTACTTCCGGCTCCGGATGAAGGACCTCCTCCCCCCCCTTCCGGAGCCTGCGGACGGCCTGTTCAAGGAGCCGGAGGTAGGTGTCCAGCCCGACCGCGTGGGCGAACCCGGACTGATCGGCGCCCAGGAGATTCCCCGCCCCCCGAAGCTCCAGGTCCTTCATGGCTACCGAGTAGCCACTCCCGAGATCCGTATAGTGCTCAAGGACCCTGAGGCGTTTCTCGGCCTCTTCCGTGGGGTTTTCCGGAATCACCAGGTAGCAGTAAGCCCGCCGGTCGGAGCGACCGACCCGCCCCCGGATCTGATAGAGCTGGGCGAGTCCGAACCGGTCCGCCCCGTCCACGATGAGGGTATTGGCGTTCGGGACATCCAGACCGTTCTCGATGATTGAAGTGCACACGAGGAGGTCGACCTCGCCGGCCACGAACCCCCGCATCGCTTCGTCCAGCTCCCGGGGTGGCATCTGTCCGTGGGCGACGGTGACGGAGGCCTCGGGCTCCAATCGCTGGATCCTGGCGGCAGCGGACCGGATGGTGTCCACCCGGTTGTGCACGACGAACACCTGGCCTCCCCGGTCCATCTCCCGGTGGACGGCCTCGGCAAGGATCTGGTCGGACCAGGGCAGGACATGGGTGATGACCGGCATGCGGTCGCGGGGAGGAGTCTGGATGAGGGAGAGGTCCCTGAGGCCCGCCAGGGAAAGGTGAAGGGTGCGGGGGATCGGCGTGGCGGTGAGGGTCAACACATCCACCGAGGCCCGGAAGTTCTTCAGACGCTCCTTGTGCCGGACGCCGAAGCGCTGCTCTTCGTCCACCACCAGCAGTCCGAGGTTTCTGAACACCACGTCCTCGGAAAGGAGCCTGTGGGTGCCGATGGCGACGTCCACACCTCCTGCGGCCAGATCCAGGAGGAGCTGCTTCTGCTCCTTTCCCGTCCGGAACCGGCTCAGGGCGCCGATGCGTACCGGGTAGTCCGCCAGCCTCTCCTCGAAGGTGCGTCGGTGCTGCTCCACCAGAATGGTGGTGGGGGCCAGGATGGCCACCTGTTTTCCGTCCTGGATGGCTTTGAACGCCGCCCTGACCGCTACCTCCGTCTTTCCATATCCCACGTCACCGCAGACCAGCCGGTCCATGGGCTTCTTCCGCTCCATGTCCCGCTTGACCTCCTCCGTCACCTTCCTCTGGTCCGGGGTATCCTCGTAGAGAAAGGAGGACTCCATCTCCTTCTGCCAGCGCGTATCGGGGGAGAAGGAGTAGCCCTCCGCCGTCTCCCGCCGGGCATAGAGATCCAGGAGCTCCGCCATCATGGCCGCGATGGCCTCTTCCGTCTTCCGCCTCAGCGTCTTCCACTTGCGGCCGCCGATCCGATGGACGTGAGGGGGGGGGCCTCCCTCCCCCTCCCCTTCTCCGACCCAACGTTCGATGAGATCCACCCGGTAGACCGGTACCCGGAGGATCTCCCCTCCGGCGTACTCGATGGCCAGGGCTTCGATCTGCATCCCTCCCACGGAAATCCGCTCCAGACCCCGAAACACGCCCACGCCGTGGTCCATGTGGACCACGTAGTCTCCGGGGCTGAGCTGAGCCAGGCTCTCGAGGGCGGCAGCGCCCCGGAACTGGCGGCTGCGCCGCAGGCGCCGCGACCGCCGGAAGATCTCATGATCGGTGAGAAGGCGGAGGGGAGGGGAGGAACAGCTCAAGAGGAATCCGCCGGCGAGGGATCCAACCCCGATCCGGACTCCGGCAGGAATCCCCTTCTCCCCCAGGATCTCCTCCAGCCGCTGCACCTGTCCGTCGTTATCGCATAGGATCAGGGTCTCCTGCCCCAGGGCCAGCCCCTCCACCAGATAGGCCTTCAAGCGGTCCATGTCCCGATCGATGGGCGGGGGAGTCTCGGTCTCCAGGTCGAAATCCGCGCCCCGCCCCTCCCTCACCAGAATCCTGGGGAAGGCCTCGAGCCTCTCCCGGGCCTGCTCTGGGGAAAGAAAGAGGTGATCGAGAGGGGGGGGGGTCTGGCCCTGCTCAAGGAGCTCCTTCCGAATGTCCCGGGCATGCTCCCAGGTGCGCTCCAGCTCCCTCTCCCAGCCCTGGGATAGCATCTGGGCGAAGAGGGTGTCGGCGGGGAGGAGCTCCAAAAGGGAACGGCGCACCTCGGGTCCCTCCCCTCCTTCCCTGAAGTCCACGGGGAGGATGTGGGCGTTGCTCAGTTGCCTGATCGAGCGCTGATCCAGGATGTCGAAAGTGCGGAGGGAGGTGATGCCGTCTCCCCAGAACTCAACGCGGAGGGGCTCCGGGGATCCAAAGGAAAAAAGGTCCAGAATCCCCCCACGGACGGCGAACTGCCCCACCTCCTCGACCAGGGGCACTCTCTCGAACCCACGCTCCTCCAGCGAACCGATCAGGGATTGGAACCCCACTTCCATCCCAACGGAGAGGGTGAGGCGAAGCTCCGCCACCCGGGACGGGATGGCTGCCTTCTCCTGAAGGGCCCGGGCCGTGGTGACCAGGAGCCTGGAATGGCCGCTCAGGACGGCTTCCAGCGCCTCGACGCGAAGGCCTCCCACCTCCAGATGGCGCTCGCCGCCCTCGAAGGGAAGGGACTCCCGCTGGGGGAAGGGGAAGGACATCCCCTGGCCCAGAAGGGAGTCCAGGTCCGCCGCCACCGAGGCGGCTTCCTTGGGAGATTCCGCGACGGCCACCAGGATGCGGTTGGGAAGGGAGCGGTGAAGGGTGGCCAGGGCCGCCGTGCCGCTGGATCCCACCGCCCCCCCGAGAGTCCTGGATCCTCCCGGGGGAGGAAGATCGGAAAGGAGAGCACGGACAGCCCGGGAGGAAGCGAAGGATTCCAGGATCAGGTTCGGGGAATCACCCACTCAGGGCACCTCGCGAAGGTCGGGGCTCATGGGCGGCAGCCTTGAGAAGAGGCGTTTGCCGCAAGGGAAGATAGCCGATTTCCGGGGGGACCGGGGTGGGCACGACCTCCGGCCACGACCCGGAAGCGACGGCCCCGGGCCCGGTGGCGCCGGCGGGTGTCCCCTGGAACCCCCCCCGGGTGTCCCCGCTGGAGGACGGCCCAGGGGGCTGCAGGACGCCGATTTCGAGGGAATCGGCCACGATTCCAGCCCGCCGCCCTGGCACGGGACCTGCTAAGTAGGAACTGCGGAAGGATGTGCACGAATGGAGGAGTGCCATGAAAGCGCAGCGAAGGGCGATGATTCTGACAGCGGTGGCGGTGGCCTGGGTCGGGGCGTCCGGCGTCTCTGTCGCTGCCCAGGACTACGAGACCTATCCCATTGAAGGGCGGATATGGCTGGACCGGGGGGACGAGCCCCTGCTCCGCCGGGGGGACCAGGTCCGGATCTACTACCGGGTCTCCGAGAGCGCTTACGTCGCCGTCTTCCACATCGACTCCAACGGAACGGCCCGCCTGGTTTTTCCCACTTCGCCGCAGGAGAACCACTATGCCCGGGGCGGTCGGGACTACCGGGTGCTCTTCCCTGGCTCCTCCTACTGGTTCGTGAATGACGACCCCGGGATCGGCTACTATTTCCTGGTGGCGTCCCCCACTCCCTTCGATTTCTCCGGGTTCCGCTATTCCCACTTCGGCGGAGGGTGGGACCTGGGGTTCGTGGGGAGGCAGGTCTACCAGGATCCCTACGTGGCCATGGACGAGTATGTGGCGGCCCTGATCCCGGAATGGGAGTACGTGTCCTACGCCCTGGATTTCACGGCGTATCATGTGGACGGGCATTACGACTATCCCAGGTTCCTCTGCTACGACTGCCACGGGTTTCTCCCCTACCGGAGTTGGAACCCCTACCACTACTCCTGCAGCAGCTTTCGGGTGGTGATCTACAACGATCCCTACTTCTATCCTCTTACCCGTTACCGGGGAACCCGGGTGGTGTATGTCCAACCCCGGCGGGGGGTGGCCCACTTCGCCTTCAAGGAGCGGGCGACGGGGGAGCCCGGGACGCCTCAGATCGTGGTCCGAAGCGCAGTTCCCACGAACCAGCAGGGCGTGGCGGATGGCGAGGCCCGGCGGGCGGTGCCCCGGGGTTCCGTGGACGGCGCCGCCGCCCCCGGCGCCGAACCCCAGCGGGCTCCTTCAGGATCCGTGCAGGTACCTCCTGGTGTGAGCGGTGCGGCAGCCCGCAGGCCTTCCGGAAGCCCGGTGCAGGCTCCCGTGCCCCTCACGCGGCCATCCGGCGCCCTGCCGGGGGCGACGGCACCGGCCGCTGCCCGCCCCAACTCCTCCGGCAGGACCGATCCTGCCGGGACCGGAGGCGCCGCCGGGGTGCGCCCCACCGACCCGGGCAGAATCGCGACCCCCCCCAAGACCGGGAGCACCGACCGACCCGTCCTCGAGCGTCGTCCAACGTCCGGAGGGTCGGTGGCCAAACCGCCGGCCACCGCGCCGCCGGCTCGCCCGACGGTCAAGGTGAAGCCAAGGGGTGGAGGGGGCTCGGCCACCACCGCTCTACCTCGAAGCGGGGGGTCGTCCGTGGTGGGCAACCCCCCCTCTGCGCGGGGTGGGGGATCGCCCGGGAGCCGGAGCACCCCAATGGTCGGGAGCGGGGGAACCACCCGCGGCACCAGCGCCCCCTCCGTCAGGAGCGGCGGCTCGGCTCCCTCTCGGAGCGCGCCAACGGCCCGAAGCGGCGGGTCGTCCGCCGCCCGGAGCTCCCCCCCGGCCCGCAGCACGGGATCGGGAGGTCGCCCGCCTCCTGCCCAGGCCGCCAAGCGTCCGCCCACTCGCCCGCCAGGAGGTGGAGGAGGTGGGGACGTGGGCGGCTATTGAGGTCTCTTCCCTCCGGGGCCTGGTCGGAGCCTGGGGCGAGAGGGCCCGACGGGTGTTCTCCGTCGGGCCCTCTCCCGTGCTCCCCTGGGGGGCTTCCCCTCCTCCACTCGATTGATCGCCCCAAGGGCCGCCGTTAAACTAAACGGCCAATTCTCTCAACGACTTCCAGGACGCTGGCCGTAACCACGTGCGCACCGACCTGATCAGGAATTTCAGCATCATCGCTCATATCGACCATGGGAAATCCACCCTGGCCGACCGGCTCCTGGAGCGCACGGGTACCCTGAAGCAGCGGGAGATGCGGGAGCAGGTCCTGGATTCCAACGATCTGGAGCGGGAGCGGGGGATCACGATCAAGCTCCACGCCGTGCGCATGGACTACCGGGCCCCGGACGGGCAAACCTACGAGCTGAACCTCATCGACACCCCCGGTCACGTGGACTTCACCTACGAGGTGTCCCGCAGTCTCGCCGCGTGCGAAGGTGCCGTGCTGCTCGTCGATGCCGCTCAGGGCATCGAGGCGCAGACGTTGGCCAACCTGTGGCTGGCGCTGGAGAACGACCTGACC
>JBFYZD010000221.1:0-4908 GCA_041309685.1 Gemmatimonadales bacterium
GCGGATGGCTTCTACGTCGAAGGCGGCGGAGGTGCCGGGGGTCGCTGCTGCGGTTTCGGTCACGGGCATCGGACCTCGTGGGAGAGAACGTTCGACCTCGGCGGACGCCTGACGCCCGGGCGGGATCGGATCAGCTTCCCTGAATGTAGATCCCGTCGTCCCTGATCTCCACCGGGTAGCTCTTGATGGGCTTGACAGCCGGGAGTCCGCGGGGAGCCCCGGAGATGACATCGAAGCGAGCCCCATGGTGCTGGCAGACCAAAATGTTCCCCTCCAGCTCTCCGTCCGAGAGGGGGAATTCCTCGTGGGAACATCGGTCCCGAACAGCGAAGACGGCTCCGTCCACGTTGGCCAGGACCACTGGGTCATGACCCACCATCACCGGATGCAACGATCCCGGAGGGCACTTCTCCAGGGTTGCCACTTTGATCCATTCCGCCATGGCGTCCTCCTCAGACCTGTCTGAGCTTCTCCTCGATTACCCTCGTGACCTTCTCCACAACCCCACCCAGGGGAAGGCGGGAGAGAACCTCGCCGAGGAAGCCCATGACCACAAGGCGCTCCGCCTGCTCCCGGGAAAGTCCCCGGCTCATGAGGTAGAAGCGGGACTCGGCGTCGAGCTGACCCACGGTGGCGCCGTGGGAGCACTTCACGTCGTCGGCCTCGATCTCCAGGTTGGGCAGGGAGTCGGCCCGGGCGTGGTCCGATAGAAGGAGGTTCCGGTTGGTCTGGTAGGCGTCGGTCTTCTGGGCGCCCCGGTGCACCCGGATCACTCCCCGGAACACGGAGCGGGAGTGCCCGTCCAGGGCCCCCTTGTAGAGGAGGTCACTGGAGGTGTTCGGGGCCACATGGTCCTGGCTGGTGTTGTGGTCGAAGTGTTGGCTGTCGTCCCCGAAATAGAGACCAAGCATGTCCGAGTTCGCGCCGGAGCCCAGGAGGCTGGCGTTCAGGTCAACCCGGGCGGTGGTGGCCCCCATGCTCACGTTCAGGGTGTCCAGGGTTGAGTCCCTTTGCGCCAGGGTCCGCTGGGATGCCTGGTAGAAGGCTCCCTTTCCCAGCCGCTGGAGGGACACGTACTGGACCTGGGCGCCGTCCTGGGCGATGACCTCCACGGCGTGGGAGACCAGGCTCGTTTCGTTCAGGTCGCGGGAGAGCATCTCGTCCACAAAGGAGACCTGGCTCCCCGGCTCGGCGATGATGAGCGTCCTGGAGAAGAAGGCGACGCCGGCCTGGTCGACCCAGCGGGTGACGCGAACCGGCAGGTCCAGTCGGACTCCCCGGGGGACGAAGAGGAGAATGCCGTCGGTCCAGAGGGCGGCGTTGAGGGCCTCGAACTTGCCGTATTCTGCCGGCAGCGCATCGTGGGCCAGGTGCCGCTGAAGGAGTTGGGGGTGAGCCTTCACCGCCTCCCTGAGGGACATGAGGATCACTCCCTTGGCCGCCAGCCCCTCCTCCAGGTCCACATGGATGACCTGGCCGTCGATTCCCCAGAGGTGTCCCGAAGCGGGATGGTCCTCCAGCATACTCTCCCGAAGACCCTGGGGGCATGCCGCGAAGTCGTCGGCACACTCGGTCTTTCCAGGCCAGCGCAGGGCGTCCAGGTCCAGCTTCTTCTTCAGGTCCGTGTACCGCCACTCTTCCAGGCGCGTCGTGGGCAGGGGCGTTTCTTCATAGACGTCCCAGGCGTGGGCGCGACGCTCCCGTAGCCAGGAGGGATCAAAGGCCGCGAGGGTCTGGAGAAGACCACGGTTCAGGATCTCCGTGACTCCCTCGGGGGCGGCGACGGCGGTCGTCGAGTTGGTATCGGTCATGGCTCAGCCCACGGATCCTTCCATCTCCATCTCAATGAGGCGATTGAGTTCCACGGCATACTCCAGGGGCAGCTCCTTGGCGATGGGCTCGATGAACCCCCTCACGATGAGGGCCATGGCCTCCTCTTCGGTGAGGCCTCGGCTCATGAGATAGAAGAGCTGCTCCTCCCCCACCTTGGAGACTGTGGCCTCATGGCCCACGTTGGCGTCCCGCTCCTCGATCTCGATGTAGGGAAAGGTGTCGGTGCGGGACGTGTCGTTGATGAGCAGCGCGTCGCACTCGACGTTCGACCTGGCGCCCTTGGCCCCGTCGTAGACTTTCAGGAGCCCCCGGTAGGATGCTCGCCCCGTCCCCCTGGAGATCGACTTGGACACGATGGACGATGTGGTGCGCGGGGCGGCGTGGATGACCTTTCCTCCCGTGTCCTGGTGCTGGCCGTTCCCGGCCAAGGCGATGGAAAGGATCTCACCGTGCGCGCCTTCTCCCACCAGAAAGCAGGAGGGGTACTTCATGGTCAGCTTGGAGCCCAGGTTCCCATCCAGCCATTCCATGCTGGCGTTCTCGTGCACCACGGCTCGCTGGGTCACGAGATTGTACATGTTGTTGGACCAGTTCTGGATGGTGGTGTACCGGAAGCGGGCGTTCCGGTGCACGATGATCTCGATCACGCCGGAGTGGAACGACTCGGTGGAGTAGACCGGAGCCGTGCACCCCTCGATGTAGTGGGCGTGGGAGCCCTCGTCGGCGATGATCAGCGTCCGCTCGAACTGCCCCATCTTCTCTTGGTTCACCCGGAAGTAGGCCTGAAGGGGCGTCTTCAACTCCACCCCCTTGGGGATGTACACGAAGGATCCGCCGGACCACACGGCCGAGTTCATGGCGGCGAACTTGTTGTCGGCCGCCGGGATCACCGTCCCGAAGTACTTTCTGAAGAGCTCCGGGTGGTTTTTCAGGCCCTCTTCGATGGAGTCGAAGATGACCCCCTGGTCCTCCCATTCCTTCTTGAGGGAGTGGTAGACCATCTCCGACTCGTATTGGGCTCCCACCCCGGCGAGGATCTTCTGTTCGGCCTCGGGAATGCCCAGCCGCTCGAAGGTGTTCTTGATGTTCTCGGGCACGTCGTCCCAGGAGTGTTCCATGTGGTCCTGAGGGCGGACGTAGAAGTAGATCTCGTCCAGGACCCGCTCCAGGTCGGAGAGGTCTCCGCCCCAGGTGGGCATGGGCTTGGATTCGTAGATCTTCAGGGCCTTGAGGCGGAACTCGAGCATCCACTCCGGCTCATTCTTCTGGGCGGAGACCTGGCGGACCACCTCCTCGTTCAACCCGGGCTTGGTCCGGAAGACGTGCCTTTCCTCGTCGACGAAGTCGTACTTGTATTCGTCGAGACCCAGACCCTGGACGGTTTCGTTCTGCGGCATGGAGCTATTCCCTCTCGAGCCTCTCGCTGTGGGTTCAGGAGCCCTGCCGACTCCTAGTGGCTGGCTCCCTCGAACTCCCGGTAATCGGCATACCCTTCCTCCTCCAGCTCCAGCGCCACGGCGGGGCCACCGGTGCGGACGATCCTCCCGTCCACCATCACATGGACGACGTCGGGCTTGATGTAGTTGAGCAGACGTTGGTAGTGGGTGATGAGAAGGACCGACATCTCTGGATTCTCCTCCCTGAGGGTATTCACCCCGTGGGAGACGATCCTGAGCGCGTCGATGTCCAAACCCGAATCTGTCTCGTCCATGACGGCCATGGTGGGCCGGAGCATGGCCATCTGGAGGATCTCGTTCCTCTTCTTCTCACCCCCGCTGAAGCCGTCGTTCACCGAACGCTCCGCGAAGGTGGGATCCATGTCCAGGAGCCGCATCCGGTCCAGGAGTTCGTCCTGGAAGTCGAAGAGGTCCAGCTCCTCCCCCTCGGGGAGGTGCGCTTGTTTAGCGGTTCGGAGGAAGTTGGCGATGGAGACCCCGGGGATGTCCACCGGGTACTGGAAAGCCAGGAATAGGCCGGCTCGGGACCGCTCGTTGGGCTCGAGCTCCAGCACCTCCTGCCCGTTGAAGAGGATGCTCCCTCCCGTAACCTCGTACTCCGGATGCCCTGCGATCACCTTGGCAAGGGTGCTCTTTCCGGAGCCGTTGGGACCCATGATGGCGTGGATCTCACCAGCGGGAACCTCCAGGTCCAGGCCGTGGAGGATCTCGGTTCCCTCTTCCGCAACCTTCGCGCTGAGGTTCTTGATTCGGAGAATGGGAGAGTCGCTCATCCGTTCCCTACCCTTGGTTGCGGGCCATCCGGAAAACCCGGGAATGTCTGTCGGCCCATTATCGAGAATGATTCTCTGTTTCAAATAAGCTTAAAATGATTATTCCCCGGGTCAAGGCCCCTGGGCCCCGGACCCGGCGCCGAAAGATAACCGGCTGGAGTCCTTCGTTGACCTCAGCGGCGCGCCAACACCTCGACGATTCGATCAATGGCCTCCCGGACGGGGCCGGAAGAGAGACCGGAGGCGTTGGTGAGAATACTGAAGATCAACTCCCGGCCACCGGTGGAAACCAGATACCCGCTCAGGGAGTTGACGTGGGTGATGGTGCCGGTCTTGGCATGGATTCGCCCCTCCAAACCCGGGAACCGGGAGCGGAGGGTGCCAGGGTCCTCGCCGGGCTCCGCCAGCGCTGCCCGGTAGATGGAGCCGTTGGTGGAGCTTCGCATGAACTCCAGGATCCGGACCAGGGCCCGGGGGGTCACCAGATTGTAGGCCGAAAGCCCGGATCCGTCCCGGAAGGAGAGGTCCAGGGTGTCCACGCCCACCTCCCTGGTAAGGAACTCCTCTTCCACCCTGAACCCTTCGCTCCAGCTCCCTTCCCGCCCCAGCTCGGCCCCCAGCGTACGAACGAGCTGCTCCGTCATCCAATTCTGGCTGGGCTCCAGGATACCCTCTATGATCTCCGCCAGGGTGGGAGAGAGAAGAGTGGTCAACAGGCCGGCCTCGGGGCACGCCTGGAGGGTATGGGTGGACACATCCTGGGGTGATACCTGGGTGTCAGGCTCCCCGTCCCTACCCGGCCTCAGCTCCTCCTCTGGCCCGGTAACACAGTTACCAGATCCCAC
>JBFYZD010000222.1:0-5011 GCA_041309685.1 Gemmatimonadales bacterium
GCCCTCCTCCTCCACGGCGGGGACGACACCTTCACCTACCGTGGGATGTCCGCCCGGCCGTGGAGTGTGCTCTGAGCCACTCCCCATGGCCGCGCTCGTCATGAGGGGTTGGTGCGTGGCTCCGGCCATGATCGCATCCGCCAGACCGAAGGGTTCCTCCGGTCGCTGGCCAGTCTCCTCAGGCCGGGGCTCCCTATCCCCGACCACACGACACTCTCCAGACGCCTTCCCAAGCTCGGACACCTCCGATTGAAGATGCCCCCCGCGGACGAACCGATTCACCTGCTCATCGACAGCACGGGGTTGCGGGTCCATGGCGGCCATCTAAGGAAGCCGCCCAAGCGGAGGGGTTGGCGGAAGCTCCATCTGGCGGTCCATGCAGACACCGGCGAGGTCCTCGCCTCGGACCTGACCAGCCGCCGGACGGCGGATTGTGGCCGGGTGCCTGAGCTCCTGGATCAGATCGACGATCGAGTGGCCACCTTCATGGCCGACGGGGCCTACGATACGGGCGCGGTCTACGAGGCTGCGCAGGAGAAAGGATACGGACATCGCGTGACGGTGCTCATCCCTCCAGGCAGGGGAGCTCAGCCGTCTTCGAGCCGGTCGGCCGGGCCGCGGGAGAGGAACCGGAACATCCGGTGGATGCGGAAGGCGGGTCGGAGAGAATGGTTTGCCACCTCGGGCTATAGCAGACGGAGCCTGGTGGAGAACACCGTGTTTCGGTACAAGACCGTCTTTGGTCCGGCCATGAGGAGCCGGTCACCGGTGGGCCGGCGGATCGAGGCCAGCCTCGCCTGCAAGATCCTCAACACGATGACCGGCCTGGGGATGCCCGATAGCGTCCGCGTACGGTGAAGGCCACCCGGGGGAGGAGGGATCCGCTTCAGGCTCCGAGCCATGCACCAACGCCGACAGCCACCGTCAGCACCGCAAAGAGCGCTACGATGGCGATCTCGACTGATGGGCGGATCGGTCGCAAGAACCGGTCAATTACTCCAGTCGATAATGATCTGGGCGCAGATCTTGATTGCGCGAATGTAGTCCTCAACATCCACCCACTCGTCATGTCCGCCGGCCTGGGTGAGCCCCCCGGCCAAGGGGCCGATGCCGACGGAAGGGATGTTGCTGAAGAGCTTCGGGTTCTTGATGTCGCTGGCCGAGTGGAGCGGATTCACCCTGGGCTCGACACCCGTAACACTGACAATGGCCTCATGAACCGTCTGGTACAGTGGATGATCGCCAGCCACTTCCACGCCCTGGGTGCCGAACAACCAATGCACCGCCGGGGGATGATCCTTCAGCCACTCGTCACCCTGAGCGACGCCATCGATGGCGCCGGTGATTTCCTGCTTCACCTCCAGCATCTGTTCATTCGGCGGAAAGGTCGTGGACGCCTCGATGACACATTGGGTGGGCACCGTCGTCGTTTTGCCTTCCAGCCCACAGGACACATGGCTCATCAAGAGATTGGTCGACCGACCCACGGCAGCGTCCAGGGCAGGATGAAAGACCCGACGGGCCCGGGCCTCGCCCAGTTCGCTGAGGGCACCCAACACCAAACCAGCCTTGTCGATGGCGTTGACAGCCATGTGGGTGAAGGCAGTCTGTCCAGGCTCCCGCGTATCGGGAGGCTCCCCTTGAACGACGATGCGGAACTGGAGCATACCCGAGGTGATGGCCTTGATGTCCTCCAGGCCCTCCTCGGATTCGGCTGGATGCAGATACACCGCCGCGTCGGCATGATAGCCCTCGTTCAACACCCCCAGAATGCCCCTGGCACTTCGCTTGGCGGGAGTACTGCCGAGAAGGATCTCACCCCCGGGAGTCCCCATGGTCTCCAGGACCGCTGCAACCGCCTCGGCCATAATGGCCACGCCGGCCAGGTCATCGGCGACACCCCAACCATAGACTCGACCGTTCTCCACCTCCGCGCCGAACGGGTCGTGTTCCCAACCCGCCAAGGATTCCTCGGTCTTGGGTTCGCCGTCCGGGTGACCGAAGAAGAGCAGGCTCTTGCCCGAGCCGGTTCCCCGCAGACGACCTACCACACTGATCCGCGGGGTCCTGTCGATGGCCTCCTCGGCAGCGAACTCCAGATCAGGGCTCAGTTGGATGGGGGAGAGCCTCAGCGTCTCGACCTCCAGGCCGAGCTCTTGGAAACGGGCCGCCACCAGGGCCTGAACGGCATCTTCGCCTTGGGGTTGGGCCCTGACCAGACTTCGCAGGAACTCCAGGTGCGACTCACGGTTTTCGTCGATGGTCTGAAACAGCTCTTGTGACCGGTGGGGATCCTGTGGGGCAGCGGCCTGCAACGGGTGGGGACACGTCATCATCCCGACTACAGCCAGCAAACGCAGCGCACTTCGGCGGCTCATTCTGATCTCCTGAGGGCTTGAGATGGTTCCCTCTCTCTTCCCCGTGTCATTCTCTTCCCCGGGCCATCAAGAGAAGATCAGCAGCCCGTCCGCTCTCGGCCGCCAGTCCTCCAAGCTCCGACCGACGCCCCAATATCGGGTGGGGTTATAGAGAAAGATCCACGGGGCGTCGTCACGGACAATGGAATAGACCTGCCGGTAGATGGCCTGTCGCTGGGTGTCATCGACGGTGGCCTGAGCCTGCTCGATGAGGGAGTCCACTTCCTGGTTGTGGTATCCTTCCCACCAAGGGCCCTTGAGCCCCGAATGGAGCTTCTCCCTGAGAACCCGAAAGGTGCTTCTCGGGCTCGAGTCGAATCCGGCGGCGTCATGGATCCTCTTCTCCCGAACCATCTCCGAATAAGCGGCCCTGTCCTCGTGCTCGACGATGTCCAGGTTGATTCCCACCCGTGCGTATTGCTCCACCATCAACTGGGCGAGATCAGGCATCTCATCGGGCATCTCCGAGGGGATGTCGAATACCAGATCCAGGCCGTCTTCATATCCTGCCTCCGCGAGGAGGCTTCGAGCCTTTTCTGGATCATAGGGATAGACGGGAGTCTCCGGGTTGTATCCGAAATGGTGAGAGGTCAGGTAGCCGTTGAGGGGCTTCGCAGCTCCGTCCATGATTTCTGCAATGATCTCATCCAGGTCCAGGGCGTAGTTCAACGCCTGCCGCACCCGGCGGTCCTGGCAGGCCCCGGCCTGGGAGTTGGCCATGAAAATGATGGCCAGTCCACTATCCAGTTCGTGCGCCAGGGCCCTTCCGTCTTCGGTAATCCGCCGCCGACCCTGGATCCCGATTCCGGAGGCGATATCCGCTTGCCCCTCCAGCACGGCTTCCACCCGGGCTTGCGAATCACCCTCGGCAATCCAGTGGATCTCCCGGTAGTCCGGAGTTCCTCCCCAGTACTCGTCATGGGCCGCCACCACAAGGCGCCCTTCGCCTCGCTCGGTGATCTTATAGGGGCCGCTCCCCACGTATTCGGCGGGAAGCCGGTCCAGGGCGCTGGCGGGGCTGATGGGCATGGCCACCAGAAGGTCCAGGAGGTCCGCCATGGGATCCACGGTGACGATCGTCACCGTGGAGTCATCCGGCGCCGAGATCTCCGCCGTTCCCAGGTAGCTGATATAAACACCCTGGGTCCCGAAGGAGCCCCCGATGGCAGGGTCCAAAACCCGGCCCAGGGTGGCGACAACGTCGGAGGCCCTCAGCGTCTCGCCATTATGGAATCTCACGCCACCCCGTAAATGGAAGGTCCAACTCCGTGCATCCTCTCCCACCTCCCAACGTTCAGCCAGGGATGGCTGGTAGACGCCATCCGCATCCAGCCTGACCATAGCTTCATAAACGGTGAAGAGGATGCTCAACCGGTCGGAGGAGTCACTGGCGATATGGGGGTCCCCGATCGACACGGATGGCTGCATGACGGTCAGTACGGCCGGTGGGGTAGCCTGAGGTGGAGGCCCGCAAGCCGTAAGGAGCAGCAGAGCGGAGGCCGAGGCGAAGAGGAAGCCGAGGAAGGCCTGATTCGTAGAGAAAATCTTCATCCTTGAACACCCCTGTGGTGGAAAGGCGGGTGTCAACCTATTGGATGGTTTGGGGGCCCGCAAAGCCGAGGGGCGAAAAGGTCCCCCCTCTCCCCCTCACTCGCTGGTGAGAGCCGCCATGGGGGCCACCGCCGAGGCCCGCCGGGCCGGTATCCAGAGAGCCAGGAAGGAGACCCCGGCCAGGATCAGGGTGACGGAGGGTACTGTCCACGTGATGCGGCCGGAGCGGACTTGGGACAGTGGGTCACCGGACTCTCTCGGGCAGCCGTGGCCGCATTCCATTCCTTGAAGGAGCGCTCTCGCAGGGAAAACCGGTGGTCCAGCCAGACGCCGTGGCTGATGATTTCGCCCGGGAACCTGTAGCCTCGATAGACCTTCGCATGCGTATTCATCCGCGAAGTCTCGGCGGGCCGGGCTTACGTTGACAGTACCGTGGATGACTCTGGTCCCGGCCACTGGCCCCCTTCCCCGAAGCCCCCCCGTGGGTTTCCCGTGGGCAATGGACGTCCCAGGGCCCGGAGGGTAGCTTCTCCGCATGAACCTCGGAGATGATCACCCGACTGGGCGAACCACCGCGGCACGGATCGTGGCGGCCGTCGTGGGGCTGGCGTTGATCTCCGCCACCTGGGTGGCGTTCGGCCGGCCGGCCCGTGACCTGATCGTGCGCCATCGGGACGGCGGTCCGGGAGATTCGGTTCCCGTAACCTTTGTGGTAGCGCCGGGGGCGAACGAGGTGGAGGGGGGTGTGCCCGGCGTCGTCGTCGCCCACGGATTCGCTTCGGCACGGCAGACCATGATGGGCTACGCCTGGAAACTCGCCTATGCCGGGTACGGGGTGGCCCTCCTGGATTTCGGTGGTCACGGAGCGAACCCGGAGTCCCTGGACCAGTCCCGGGAGACACTCCAGGCGAATATCGACGTTGCGGTGGACTACCTGCTGGCCCAGCCTGAGGTGGACCCGGAGAGAGTCGCGATCGCCGGTCACTCCATGGGTAGCGGCGCCGCCATGCAGGCCGGCATCCGCCGCCCGGACCTTTTCGATG
>JBFYZD010000223.1:0-7432 GCA_041309685.1 Gemmatimonadales bacterium
CTGGGAGGGCCGGGAGAAGGCCCGGGGGAGTTCGACTTCCCGGTTGCCGCGATCCTGCTCGATTCCGCGAACCTCTGGGTTGTCGAGGGTGCCCGGGGCATCCAACGCTTCCAGCGGGCAGGAGGCGGGTTCGAGTTCAAGGACCGGATTCAACTCAACTCCTTCTCTGTGAGAGGCGCGTGCGCGATCGGGGAGGAGGTGATCGTCCATATCCCCTCCCATGTCACCGAACCGGATCAGGTTGAGTCCAGCGAGGCGCCTGTCCTCTTCAGATACGCGCCAGGTGGCGAGGCTCGGTGAGGGGTGGTGAGCCTACTCTCCATTTCCTTCTGGGCCTTGCAGGAGGCCGGGGGGACCCTCTCGTCATCCAGTTCGGACGTCGAACCCGAGACCAGATCCTCTCCCAGGACGATGGATTCGCCGTGGAGACCTTCCTGGTGGACCCCGCCACCGGCGAGGGCCTCTACGCAGGGGAAGGCCTTCCTCGGATCCTCGCCCTCAGCGGAGATCACCTTCTTCTCCTCCGGACGGATCCGTTTCCCGAAGTCGAGGTGGCCCGGATGCCGCCTCGGGGCAGGGTGATTCAGGGACCTCGGTAGAGTCTCGCAGAATCCGGCGGTGAGAGGTGCCGGGATTACACAATGAACCCATGCACAACGCCGGAAGACTGCGAGGGGGTTGCTGGCGAGCCTTGCGGGGAGGAAGCGGGTGAGCAGTGTGCGGGGGAGGGCTATATCGCCTGCGGGTACGTATGGGCTCATCAATGCTCAACACTGGTCGTGCAGGTCTGCCTGTTCGAAGAGGGGTCGCCCGAGTGACCGAGCCCCCGAACTGCTCCGCCACTCGCTGGCCTCCTTTCCAGGTTGTTCCTGCCCGAACGCTGGGAATGGCCGCGGCCAGGATCGTCCTGATCTTGGTCGCCCTCCCGGGGTGCGAGCCCGGCGGCCCAGGGCGCGATGATGGCTTCCCTGCCGCCCACCCATTCACCCGGAACGATAGCTCCGGGATCCTGATCTCTGTTACGAGCGGGGAGTCCGCTCGCTCTTCCATGGGTTGGGAGGTCGAGCCCCTTGCCGACATCGTGATAGGCGCCGGTGAGTCCCCGTCAGATGACCTCTTCCGGGTCCGGGGCATGAGGGGGCTCCCCGGCGAGGGGCTAGTGCTGGTTGACGGGGGGAGCCGGGAGATTCGGTTTTTTGATGCCCAAGGAGGATTCGTCGGTCGGGCGGGCGGCAGAGGGGAGGGGCCGGGGGAGTTCCAGGATCCGGTGCTAGTGCCCTGGCCGGGCGCGGATTCCCTCCTCTTTTTCGACACCAGGCTTCCGCGGCTCCAGGTGTTTTCCATGGACGGGATACACCGGAGGACGACCCGGCACGTGAAGGGGTGGCCCCATGGCAGAGTCCCGCCCGTTGGTGTCGTAGCTCACCGAGCTCTGTTCATCAGCAGAGGATACGTGGGAGGCGAAGCTGCGCTTCGGCGGGGTGGCCTCATACAGACCGAGGAGAACCTCTTCTGGTATGACCTGGAAACGGGAGAGAAGATCAAACTTGAATCCGTTGTGACGGACGCCTCTTTCAAGACCAACCGCGGCACGTCGGCGATCCCTTTTCGTCCGACCGCGGCTGCCGCAGTGGCGAAAGACCGCGCGCTGAGCACCGACGGCCGGCTTGCCGAGGTCCGCGAGTACGATGTGGAGGGGCGGCTGCGGCGCATCCTCCGGGTGGACGAGCCACGCCGCCCGATCACGCCGGCCATGATCGAGGGCAAAATCGACCTCGAGGCGTCCAAGTTCCCACCGGTCTCACCTGCATCCCGGAGGAGCTACTGGGCCTCCGAGTTTGCGCAGATGCCCATCCCGGACTCGTTGCCCGTCTTCCGCTCCCTCCGCGTTGACGAGGTGGGATGGCTGTGGGCGGAGGTGTATGAGTGGGATCCGTCCCTCGCGAAGCAATGGATGGTCTTCGATCCGGAGGGACGGTCCCACGGCACGGTCCGGACGCCCCAGGGCCTGCGGATCGAGTGGATCGGAGAGGACGCAATCCTTGGGGTGTGGCTCGACGAGCTTGGTGTGGAGCAGGTCCGACGCCACCGACTGAGGAGAGGACCCGTCGCGGTGGGAGGCGTGTGAGCTCGTTGAGTGCAAGGCGAGGAGACACTGGCATGACGGCTCAAAGAGCATGGGAATCAGTGTCCACCACGGTCGTGGCGGCTGCGGCCGTCACCATGGTCGCGCTCTACCTGCACGACCGAGACCGGAGCGGCGTGGCCTTCGCGCCCGCTCGGGCGGTTGTTGACGATTGGCGGGATTGGAAGGAGACCGGCATCCGCATGGGGGCCGACAACGCGGCCGTGGTGGTTGCGACGTTCACGGATTTCACCTGTTCTTTCTGCCGGAAGCTGGTCCCGGTACTGGACTCGCTGAGCAGGGGGTATCCCGGGAAGGTTGCCATCGAGTTCCACCACTTTCCGCTGGCGGGGCATGAGAACGCCGTCCCCAGTGCCATCGCCGCCGAATGCGCGAGCCGCCAAGGGAGGTTCGCGGAGATGTACCATACGCTCTTCTCGCAGATGGACTCCCTGGGACTGAAGGCTTGGGAGACGCTGGCGGCCGATGCGGGGGTAGCGGACCCCCACGAGTTCTCGGAGTGCATTCGTTTGCCCGCCGAGGCGTTTGCCCGCATCGCGGCTGGGCGGGAGTTGGGTAAGAGGATCGGTGTGAGGGGCACGCCAGAGGTCTGGATCAACGGGGAGCTCTTCCTCGGCCGGAGCCTTGCGGAGTTCCGAGAGAAGGTGTCCGAAGGAGGGCTCTGACCGGCCGCCGTGGTGGTCGAACGAATCCATCCCTGGTACCTTGGCGCGCTACGGTCCAGCCTCCGCGCCAAGGGGTTCCGGCCAGCTTCGACCCCTCCTCCCCCGACTTCCTTCGCCTACCCGGGCGGCCGCTTCTCGATGTGGGGGCGGACACGCTCCACGGTCCTGCGGGCTCCCGCCCGGGCCTCTTCCGCGTCCTCCCGTGAGTAGAAGCCCGAGGGGGTCAGGTCTTCAGCCCCGTAGAAGGCGAGCTCCCGGTCCCGCTGCAGGGCCTTCAGGGTGAGCTCCACCCAGAAGCCGGTGATGGGGGCCTCGGGCGGGGGCAGGCGGGCGAAGTGGATCGTGCCGAACCAGGCGGCCGGGGAGAGGCCGCGCGGCTCTGGCCGGGACCGGCCGGCGGGGGCTAGGTTTCGGACCCCGCCCTCCCCTCGTCCTCCCCCGGAGCCGCCGCATGACCCTCACGCCCCCGACCCTCCTGCTCCTCCTCCTGGGGGGGTGGCTGGGGTGGCTGGTGGTGGAGCGGGTGCGGCTGGGGCGGCACCGGAGGGCCGTTCCGCTGCGCATCGCCGTCACCGGGAGTCGGGGCAAGACCAGCGTCGCGCGCCTCCTGGCGTCGGTGCTCCGGGAGGCCGGGCGGAAGGTCCTGGCCAAGACCACGGGCTCCGAGGCCCGCCTCATCTTCCCCGACGGGGCCGAGGCGGAGATCCACCGCCTGGGGGCGCCGTCCGTCCTGGAGCAGGGGAAGCTCCTGGCCCGGGCCGCCCGCCTGGGGGTGGACGTCGTGGTGGCGGAGGTCATGAGCGTGCATCCCGAGGTCCACCGGGTGGAGAGCCAGCGCATCCTGAAGCCCCACCTGGTCCTGGTGACGAACTTCCGGGTGGACCACCCCGCCGCCCAGGGCGACACCCGGGAGTCGGTGGCCCGGGTGCTGGCGCTGGACGTGCCCCCCGGGGCCCGCGCCCTCGTCCTGGAGGAGGAGTGGGAGCCGATGTTCGAGCGGGAGGTGGCGAGGGGGGGGGGCACGGTGGAGAGGGTGGCCGCCGGGGAGGGGGAGGCCCAGGCCGGGCCCGCCTACGGCCCCGGGGAGTGCGGGGAGTTCGGGCCCAACCTGGATCTGGTGTGGGCCGCCGCCCGCTCCCTGGGGGTGGATGCGGACACCATCCGGGCGGGGATCTGCCGCGCCCGGGGAGACCTGGGCGCCCTCCGGGTCTGGCGCTACCCTCGGGAGGGTGGCCTTCCCTCCTGGCGGGTGGTGAACGCCTTCGCCGCCAACGAGCCCGACTCCACCCTGCGGGTCTACGACCGGGTGGGGGCCGATCCCGCCACCTGCGTGGGGCTCCTGGCCCTGCGACGGGACCGGGGGGACAGGACGCTCCAGTGGATCGAGGCGCTGGAGTCCGGCGCCCTGGAGCGTTTCCGGCGCCTCTACCTCCACGGGCTCCACGCCCACGCCCTCCGGCGCAGGGTCCGGTTGGGGGGGCCCGGGGAAGGGCACCCGAACGGGGACCGGATCGTGATCCTGAAGGACGCCCCCCCCCATCGGATCATGGCGCGGATCCTGGCGGAGGAGGGCGCCCGGGAAGGCCTCCTCTTCGGATTCGGCAACATCGCGGGGCTGGGAGAGACGCTGGTCAGGCACTGGCGGGAGGTGGGAGAGAACCATGGGCTTTGAGCTTCCCTTCATCGGCCTCCTCCTTTCCCTGGGGGTCATCGCCCTCACCGGGGTGTATCCCGGAGGGATCATCGTCCCGAGCTACCTGGTCCTCTTCCTCAACGAGCCGGAGCGGATCGTGGGGACGCTGGCGGCGGCCCTCCTCACCCTCTGGGTCTACCTGTTCGCCAGCCGCTGGCTCATCCTCTTCGGCCGCCGGCGCTTCGTCTTCCTCCTCCTGGTGGGGGGGGTGTGGGCCTTGGTCTGGAGGCATTTCCTCCCCTTCCTCTTTCCCGTGTCCCTGGAGTTCACGGTCATCGGCTGGGTGATTCCCGGGCTCATCGCCAACCACTTCGAGCGCCAGGGCGTCCTGGTGACGCTGGGCTCCATGCTTACCGCCACCGTGGCCCTCGGGTGGCTGGGCCGCCTCATGAGCCTGGTCTGATGGCCTCCTCGCCTCCCGGCCTGCCCCTCCCCCTCCGCCCCTCCCGGTCCCTGAGCGCCCGCTTCGCCGCCGCGGGCGGGGTGAGCCTGGCGGCGTGGGTTCTCCTCCAGCTCCTGGTTCCCCCGCCCCTGGTCCCCTGGTCCCCGGCCATGGCGGCGGCGGCCCATCGCATGGAGGATGGGATCCAGACGCTGGCCCGGGTCTGCGCGGCCCGGGGCGTCGCCGTCGATCCCGACCTGGACCCCAACCGCACCTGTCTGGTGGGCCCGGAAATCACGGAGCTCTTCACCACCCTGGGCCAGCTGGAGGCCAAGCGGAGCACCCTCAACCCGGACGTGGCGGGGCTCCTGGTCCACTTCCTCCAGGAGGCCGGCGTGGGGCTCGGGGACCGGGTGGCGGTGGGCGCGTCCGGTTCCTTCCCCGGCCTCCTCCTGGCCACCCTCACGGCGGTGGAGGCCCTGGACGCCCGCCCCCTGGCGATCCTCTCCCTGGGGGCCTCCTCCTACGGCGCCACCCGGCCCGACTTCCACCTCCTGGACATCCACCGGGCCCTCCTGGCCGGGGGGATCGTGTCCACCCCTCCGGCCGCCCTCTCCCTGGGGGGGAGCGGGGACGTGGGGGGGGAGTTCGAGCCGGCCTTCCGGGAGAGCCTGCTGGAGGAGCTGAGGAGGAGCGGGATCCCCGTCCTGGAGGTGGCGGAGCTCCGGGCCGGCGTCGCCGCGAGGATGGCGGTGTACCGGCGGGAGGGGGAGGAGATCGCCGCCTTCGTGAACATCGGGGGGAGCGACGCCAACCTGGGATCCAGCCCCCGGATCCTGGAGGTGCCGGCGGGGCTGACCCGGGAGTTGGCGGCGAGGGTGGACCTCCCGCCCCCGGAGGAACGGGGCGTCCTCTTCGAGATGGGGGCCCGGGGGATCCCGGTGATCCACCTCCTCAACCTCCGGGGCCTGGCGCTTCGCCACGGACTCCCCTGGGATCCCTTCCCCCTTCCGCCGCCCGGCACCACCCCCCTCCGGTCGGGGGAGGAGGCGGGCGGGTGGCGCTTCTGGCTCCTCTCGGCGGCGTACCTGGGGGCCCTGGTCGGCCTCGCCCTCCCCCGGTCCCGCGCCCGGCCGGCGCCGGTGGGGAACGCCCCACCAGTGCGTTAACCCCCTCCATCCCCTACTTTCCTCCCCGGAGTCCCGAAGCGGAGACCTCACGGAGGCAGGACCATGAGACGCACCATTCGCTGGGCCGCGGGAGCGGCCGCCCTGGCGTTGACGATTCCGTTGGGGGTGGGGAGCCTGGAGGCCCAGGGGGCCCCCCCCACCGCCGAGACCCCCATCCTCCTCACCTCCTGCGGCCAGAGCCCAGGCCCCACCATGGTGAAGGTCTTCCTGGGGCGGCTGGGGCTGGACCACGAGTTCCTGGAGATGGCCACGGCCCAGGACCTGGTGAGCCGCCAGCAGGCGGGCCACCCGGTGAAGTCCCTCATCATCGTCACCGGCGCCAGCCTCAAGGGGATGGGCGCGGCCGGGGTGGCCATGCCCGACGAGCTGGCCCGCACGAAGGCCCTCATCGACGAGGCCAAGCGCCAGGGGATCACCGTCATCGGCTCCCACGTGGAGGGGATGAGCCGCCGGGCCCAGGGGGCCGCTCCCGGCGACAACTCCGACGAGCAGTCCATCGACGCCGTCATGCCCTTTTCCGACGTCATGGTCATCCGCTCCGACGGGAACGAGGACCGCCGCTTCTCCATCCTCTCCGAGGGGAAGGGGGTTCCCCTGATCCTGTTCGAGAAGAACATGGAGATGGGAACCGCCTTCGGGAGCCTCTTCAGGAAGTAGGAAGGGCATCAGCCGATGAGCATGTTCACCTATGCCGGGCTGGTTCTCGGCGTCATGGTGGCGGTCTACGTGGCCGCGAAGGCCTTCCGGCTCTCCACCGAGCTGGCCATGTTCGCGGCGGCCCTGGGCGGGTCGGCGGCCGGAGGCTTCGGCCTCCCCCCCCGGCACATCGCCGAAGGGGCCATGACCTACCTGGACATCAACCTCATCTTCATCACCGCCACCCTCTTCATGAACATCCTGAAGGAATCGGGAGGGGTGGCCTTCGCGGTGCGGGGGATCCTGAAGCGGTTCCACTGGAGCCGGACGATCCTGGTGATCCTCCTCACCATCCTCCTCCTCCTTCCGGGGGCCCTCACCGGGGCCGGGAGCGTCACCGTCCTCATCACCGGGGGGATGGTGGCGGTGGTCCTGGAGACCATGGGGGTGAGCCAGGTGAGGACCGCGGCCATCGTCTTCATCATCGCCGGCCTCAGCGCCGCGGCCCCGCCGGTGAGCCTCTGGGCCATGATGACGGCGGCGGGGGTGAACATGCCCTACGTGGGGTTCTTCTGGCCGCTGCTCATCCCCTGCGTCCTCCTCTCCCTGGCCACGATCTTCCTCCTGGCGTGGAAGGGGGAGAAGGTCGACCTCCCCCGGGCGCTGGCGGAGCTGCCGGAGCCGCCGGCGGGGATGGGGTGGGGGAGGGTCTTCCTTCCC
>JBFYZD010000224.1:0-3875 GCA_041309685.1 Gemmatimonadales bacterium
GGCCTCCGCCCCGTACACTCTCGCCACGATGATGCTGGTCACCAGAGCAAGAAGGGTGGAGACCACCCTTGCCGCCATGGCCCAGGCCGTACCTGTGAGGATCTCCGAAAAGCTCCGGTCCGCCGTGAGGCGAGCGAAACGGCGCTTGAAGTAGGAGAACATGATGGCGAGCGGCAGGGGTCAGGTCGCACATGGTTGAATCGGGAGCGGGGCCGTTGGGGCTCTGGCCCGGGAACGCTGGCGGTGGAAGCCCCTGTCCATCAGGTCCTGCTTGGGCCCTCGCCGGCGGAGGAGGTTGAGGTCGTGGTCGCCAGCGCCACAACCTGCGGCCTTGACGAGGCTTCTCGGGCCGTTCTTGCCCACAACCAGCACTCGAATACCCGCCCTGCCCGGGTAAAGCGTCATTGGAAAGCCCCCGTGAGCGAGGGAAAGGAAATGGCCTTCGCCAGATTCTGGCCCAACGCCTCCTCGAATCGCTCCCTCCCGAACCGCGCCGCGTTGGCCCGGCACCCCGCGTGGGCCGTCGGCCGCGGGCTCAGCGTCATCAACCCCTCCTTCAGAGAAGCGACGGTGGCCTGCGGGAAGAACGCCCCCGTCTCCCCCTCCACCACCGACTCCAGCACCCCTCCCTCTCCGTACGCCAGCACCGGCACCCCGGCCGCCTGGGCCTCCACCGGGAGGATCCCGAAGTCCTCGATCCCCGGGAAGAGATAGGCCCTGGCCCCCGAGAACGCCGCGGCGAGCCCGGGCGGGTCGAGAGGACCCAGGAACTCCACCGTCCCTCCCGCCATCGCCTCGAGCCGAGCCCGCTCGGGCCCATCCCCGAACACCTTCAGGGGGAACCCCGCCTCGTTGGCGGCCTGGATGGCCAGTTCGATCCTCTTGTAGGGGACCATCCTCCCTCCCACCAGGTAGTACTCCCCCTCCCGGGGCTCCACCGCGGCGAACCGCTCCACGTCCACCGGTGGGTAGATGACGTCGGCCTCCCGTTCGTAAACCCGCCCGATGCGCGCCGCCACGAAGCGGGAGTTGGCCAGGAACCGGGTCACCCCCGCGGCGGCCTTCAGGTCCTCCCTTCGGAGCCACCGGATCAGGGGCTCCAGCAGGACGCGGCTCCCCCGGCCCAGATACTCCCCCTGGAGGTCCCACAAGTATCGGGGGGGGGTGTGACAGTAGCACACGTGCGCCGCCCCGGGCCGCACCCGCACCGCCTTGCTGAACGCATGGCAGTCGGAGAGGACCAGGTCGTAGGCGGACAGGTCCAGCGCCCGGAACGCCCAGGGCATCAGGGGGAGGAGCTTGCGGTGGTTCTCCTTCGCCCCGGGGACGCTCTGGAGCCGGGTGGTGCGGACGTCCCGGTGGCCGAACGTCTCCCGCACCCGGGGCGCCGGGCTCCAGACGCTCGTGTAGATGGGGGCCTCCGGAAACAGTGCCGCCAGGGACTCCAGCACGCTCTCGGCCCCGCCCCAGGTCACCAGCCAGTCGTGGACCAGCGCCACCCGGAGCTCTTCCAGCCCCTTCACGGCTTCACCTCCCCCACCCCGTCGGGCTCCTCCATCTGGCCGGTGAGCACCACGGGAACGTTCCTCAGCAGGATGGCCAGGTCCCGGGCCAGGGAGGGGTCCCGGACGTAGTCCAGCTCCACCTCCGCCCGCTCCGGGTAGTCCACCCGGTCCTTCCCCTGCCCCGTCCAGGCTCCGAAGACCCCCGGCCGCACGCTCAGCAGCTCGCCCTTCCGGTCCCCGTACCACTCCAGCTCCTCCTCCACGATGGGCCGGGGGCCCACCAGGGACATCTCCCCCTTCAGCACGTTCAGGAGCTGGGGAAGCTCGTCCAGGTGGGTGAACCGGAGGAAGTGCCCCAGGGGGGTGACCCTGGGGTCGTGCGCCCGGGGCAGCTTGTAGCCGTTTCCCTTGTGCTTGGCCCTGAGGTCGGGGTCCCGGTCGAGCCACTCCTCCGCCCCGACCACCATGGTCCGGAGCTTCATGCACCGGAAGGTCCGCCCTCCCATCCCCACCCGGTGGTGAGCGAAGAAGACGGGCCCCCGGGACGAGAGCTTCACCCCCGCCGCGGCGAGGATCAGGAGCGGAAGGGAGAGAAGGAAGAGCAGGCTGGCGCCTGCGATGTCGAAGATGCGTTTCACACGCCGTCGTGGGAGCGGGTGGTCAAGCCGCGGGAGAGTGCCGGACCCTCAATGTATCAAAGCTCCAGCACGGGGAGTGAGAAGGCAAGGCCGTTCCCCATTCGCTCCCGGATCTCTCCCGGGGGGTGGAATCCGGTCAGAAGGATCGCGTCGGGGTCCAGGTTCCGGATGGCGCCGGGGGATTGGACGGTCATCCCACCCCTCCCCTCCCCCTGCTTCATGGGGTCGTCGTCCACGATCCCCACCACCTCCAGCCCCAGGGTCAGGGCCAGGGAGAGGGCCACGTCCATGACCTCCCCGGTGCCGTAGAGCACCAGGCGTCTCATTCCCCGGCCCGCGATCTCCCGCAGGCAGCTCCGGACGTGCTCCTTCATCTCCCGGAGGCTCCCGGCCAGCGTCTCGAGGCGCAGCCGCAGGAGGTCCCGGCGGTAGGCTTCGCCGGCGGTGGTGAGGCGGTAGGCGAAGGGGCGCACCGAAGCGTCCACCACCCGCACCAGCCCCTCCTTCAGAAGCCGCTGGATGCAGCGGTTCACCTGGCTGGGGGCCACGCCCAGGCGCTCGCCCAGGGTCCGTTGGGAAACGTTCCTCCCCGCCCTCAGGCTCTCCAGCACCGGGAGGTCCCGAAGGTCCCCGGTCGGGTCTTTCAGGATGGTGGCCATGGGCAGGGAACCTCCTTCCAGCGGTCCTGGGTCATGGACTGCGGACCGCCCTCCGGGCCGCGGCCGGGAACGAGCGTTCCAGTCGCGAACGTCGAGCGGAAAAAAAAGCGCGGATGGACGCCGGTTTCGACTTGGAATTCGGGAAGGGAGAAGGGGGCCCGGATATAGCTTCGCCCCGTCAGTTACAGGGCTCGTCTGACGCAGCCTGGGACTTTCCCGTATGCGGCGGCCCTACTCCTAGGCCACCCTCCGGAGGCTAGTGCGGTCCAGCTCCACGCTCAAGGCCATGCGGATGGCGCTGAGGCGCACGGCCACGCGGGTGCGGCCCCGCACCTCCACCAGGAACCCCCGCATCCCCCGGAAGGGGCCTTCCAGAACCTGGACCGGGGTCCCGGGCTCCAGCCAATCCACCGGCTCGGGGAACCCACCCGTGGCCTCGATCCCCCGGGAGAAGCGCCGCACCGCCTCCAGCTCGTCGTCCCGGACCGGGGTGGGGCGGCCGGGCCCTCCCACCACCGATACCAGTCCGGCGATCTGGATCACGGCCGGGGAATCCCAGAGCCGGAAGCGGGCGAAGGTGTAGCCCGGAAACAGTGGGAAGGCGACCGCCTTCCTGCGGTCGGCCCACTGGCGCTCCACCTCCATCAACGGGAGGAAGGTCTCGAACCCCGCCCGGGCCAGGAGCCGGTCCACCTGTTTTTCGGCCCGGGCCCGGGTGCGGCAGGCATACCAGTGGGGCTCCCTGCGGAGTGCGTCCAGGATGCCTGCCGGGCGGGGGGGCGTGCTCTGGAGCTGGCTCAGGTCCATGCCGTGGCTTGGGTCTCGAGATGGAGCTCGGGTTGGGTCGAAGAGGGGATCAGGCGCTGGTCAGGTGCCATTCTCCCTCTTCCGGCGACGCGAATAAATTAGTGAAAAAGGGGCAAAGAGGCGACAGGGGGAGGAACCGCTCGGGATTCCTGGCAGCCGGTGAGGATGGATGCGATCATCGCGGCCCCGAGCAGCCCCGGAGGTCGGCATGACCCTCCAGAAGGCCCCGCAGGAGCTCCAGAGTCCTCCGGGAGGCCTCCTCCCAG
>JBFYZD010000225.1:0-14396 GCA_041309685.1 Gemmatimonadales bacterium
GCGGGAGACACCAGCCCCTCCCCGTCCACCCTGGAGATGGCCAGGGGGGCGGATCTCCTCATTCACGAGGCGACCTTCGGCGAGGAGGATGCGGCCCGCGCAGCGGAGACTCAGCACTCCACGGCCCTCGGCGCCGCGATCCTGGCCCGGGAGGCAGGAGTGGACCGCCTGATCCTGACCCATATCTCGGCCCGGTATGCGGACAACCCCGGGCCGCTTCTCCAGGAAGCCGCCGAGGCCTTTCCTGGAGTCCAGGTGGCCCATGACGGCCTCAGCCTGGAGATCAGGTATCGCTCCGAGGATTCCCGGCTCACCGGGGACCTGGCTCGGGGATGCGAGGATGGCCCCCATGGATGAGCTCTTTCGCCCACGCCCGGGTTCTTCCCCGGAAAGCCCGGAGCCCACGGAACATCTGGATCCCCTCCTGGACCGGAGGTTGGATCGGCACCCGTGGGAGGTCCGGTCGGCCCAGTGGCGCGCGTGGGCGCTGGCGGAGGAGGCTTTCGGGAACCGGGTGCAGGTTCGTCTCACGGGGCGCGCCGGAGCCATGGGGTTCCGGGGACTCCTGACCCTCTCGGTCCCCTTCACGGGGTTGGGGGACCATCACCGCCGCGAGGCCCTGTTCCTGGCCTGGGTCGGTCGGGACCCGGTCCTCACCCGGATTCCCCTGATCTTCGTCTTTGAGCCGGCCGAGGCTCTCCGGCCATGACGGGCGCCCCCGGCTCCCCCTTCCGCCGCGTGGGGCTGGTGGGCTTCGGCCTCATGGGGGGCTCCCTGGCCAGGGCCTTGAAGGCCCTGCCCTCCCCCCCCCACGTCACGGCCTTCTCCCTCGATCCCGAGGACCTGAGAATGGGGCTGCAGGCGGGCGTGCTGGATCTCGGCACCGAACACCCCGAGGAGCTTCTCCCTGACCGGGACATGGTCGTCTATGCCGTTCCCCTTGGGGCAACCCTGAAGCTCCTGGGGGAGCACCGGAGCCTCTGGGGCCCCGACACCGTGGTGACGGACCTGGTGAGCCTGAAAGCCCCGATCCAGGCACGAATGGAGGCGCTGGGGGAAGCCCACCGCCATGTCGGGTGCCATCCCATGGCCGGGGGGGAGCGGAGGGGTTTCCACGCCTCCCGGGGCGGGCTCTTCCAGGGCGTCCGGATCTGGATGACCGCTACCAGGGCCTCGGAGGAGACACGGGTCAGCCTGGAGGCGTTCTGGGAAGCCCTCGGGGCGCACCCCCGGTGGACGGAAGCCCAGGCTCATGACCGGTTGATGGCCTGGGTGAGCCACCTGCCTCAGCTCACGGCCAATGCCCTGGCGCTCGCCCTGGAAGGGGAGGGGATCCAGCGGGAACAGCTCGGCCCCGGAGGGAGGGACATGACCCGCCTGGCCGGAAGCGCCCCGGAGATGTGGAAGGACCTCCTCACTGGAATGGGATCGGAGCTACCGGAAGCCCTCCGGTCCCTCGAGGCTGCCCTCGCCCGTTTCCGGATCGACCTGGAGGAGGGTCGGATCGAGGAGGTGGCGGAGCGAATGAACCGGACCCGGGGCTGGTCGTGGGAGGATCCGTGGAGCTGACCGTTCCCGGGGACAAGTCGATCTCCCAGCGGGCCCTGATCCTGGCGGCCCTGGGCACGGGGAAGAGCCGGATCCGGGGCCTCCTCCCCGGGGGCGATCCCCTCTCCACGGCGGGGGCCCTCAGGGCTCTGGGGGTGCCCATCCCTCCGGTGGGGGAGTGGGGGGTAGAGGTACGCGTCCCGGGCATGGGGCTCCGGGGGCTCAGGGCTCCGGCGATGCCCCTGGACCTTCAGAACAGCGGAACCGGAGCCCGCCTCCTGCTGGGGGTGCTGGCGGGGGAGCCCCTCCGGGCCGTCGTCACCGGTGACGATTCCCTCAGGAAGCGGCCCATGGGACGCGTTACGGAGCCCCTGTCCAGGATGGGAGGCGCCTTCCGGGCCCTGGAGGAGGAAGACCGGCTCCCCCTGGAGGTGCGAGGAGGCCCGTTGAGATCCCTGGACCACAACCTCCCTGTGGCCAGCGCCCAGGTGAAGAGCTCTCTGCTCCTGGCCGGCCTGGTGGGGCAGGTGGAGGTGCGCCTCACCGAGCCCGGGCGGTCCAGGGACCACACGGAGAGGATGCTGGGGGAGTTGGGCGTCCGGGTCCGGTCGGAGCTCGTGGAGGGGGGTTGGATGGTGGCCCTGGAAGACCCGCCTCCGGCCCTCCCCCCCCTGGACCTCGAAGTTCCCGGGGATTTTTCCTCGGCGGCGTTCCTCCTGGTGCTGGGGCTCCTGGGGGGCGCGGGAAGAGGCCTCGTGATCAGGAACGTGGGGCTGAACGGGACCCGGACCGGCCTCCTGCCCGTTCTCGAGCGGATGGGGGCCCGGATCGCGGTAAGGGGGGAGACGGGACCGGAAAGGGGTGAACCCCGGGGGGACCTCGAGGTGGAAGCCTCGGAGCTGGCGGGGTGTGAGATCGGTACCGCCGAGGTGCCGGGTCTCATCGACGAGGTGCCGGTGCTGGCGGTGGCGGCGGCCAGGGCGCGGGGTCTCACCCGCATCACGGGAGCCCGGGAGCTTCGGGTCAAGGAGACGGACCGGATCAGAGCCGTGGTGGAGAACCTCCGAGCCCTGGGGGTCGGTGCGCAGGAGTTGGGCGACGGGATGGAGATCGAGGGAACCGACAGACCCCTTTCCGGGAGGGTCCAGAGCTTCGGGGACCACCGCATCGCCATGGCCTTCGGGGTCCTCGGGGCCTTGCCGGGGAACCGGATCGAGGTGGAGGCGCCGGAGGTGGTGGGGGTGAGCTTCCCGGGTTTCTGGGCCCTTCTGGGAGAGGCCCGGAGAATCCGGCGTGCCGGACTCGGGAGCAGGGAAGGAGGCGGGAGCCCGGGACCGTCCCATGGCTCCTTCCGCACGGACCGCCCACGCGGATCCGGCCGTCCTCCCGTGATTACCCTCGACGGCCCGGCCGGGTCGGGGAAGTCCTCCACGGCGAGGGCGGTGGCCAGGCGCCTGGGGTACCGGCACCTGGACTCCGGGGCCCTCTACCGGGCCCTCACCTTCGCCCTCCTTTCGGCCGGGGTCCCGGAATCGGAGTGGCCCGACCTCTCCCTTCAGGAGCTGGACCGGTTCCTGATCGAGCTGAAGCCGGTGGAGGGACGATTCCTGGTCATGCTGGGGGACCGGGCCCTGGAAGAGGAGCTGCGCACGCCGGAGGTCACGGCCCGGGTATCCCCCCTGTCCGCCCTACCTGCCGTGCGGGCCTGGCTGCTGGAGGCCCAGCGGAGGGCCGGGAGAGAGGGAGGCCTGGTGGCTGACGGGAGGGACATGGGGACGGTGGTGTTCCCGGATGCCGAGGTGAAGGTCTTCCTCACGGCCGCCCTTCCGGAGCGGGCGAGGAGACGGTACCTGGAGCGGGAGGGGCGCCCTCCCCGCCCCGATGAACTCTCGGATGAGAGCGCCCGGATCGAGGAACGGGACGTCCGGGATGCAGGGCGGACGGTGGCTCCGTTGAGGAAACCGACGGGCGCCCTGGAGGTGGACACCTCCAATCTGCCCTTCGAGAGCCAGGTGGAGATCATTCTCCGCCAGGTCGGAACCTTGACGGGAGAGTAGGGGTGGGATAGGATATCAAGCTTGTCCCCATTCAGTTTCCGGGGTTCGAACTCTGGAATCTCAGGGTTTTCAGTGCATACGCCGAAGGGCCGTCGGGGGCTGCCTCGGGCCTTTCTTCATTTCAACCCGGTCCTGTCAAAGGGACCGGCACTCGAGGTCTCACGCGGCCCAAGGCCCCGGGAGAACACGGAACCATGAGCGAATCCACCAACGACCCGACCCTCAACCCCACCCCTGAGTCTGAGCCCCAGGATCCTGTCACGGCTGAGACCACCCCTCCAACCGAAGCCGCCCCGGCGCTCCCGGTCGTGGAAGCGACCGCCCATGCACCCCCGGTCGAGCTAGCGCAGGAGGAGGCCCCGGCCCCGGCCAGGAAAAGCCAGGTCTCATGGGCCTTCGAGGACGCGCACGATGACTCCTACGGAGAGGAGACCCACGACCTCTCCCGGGACGACTTCCAGGCGCTCCTCTCCCAGCACCAGGACGCCATGGGCCAGGTGAAGGAAGGGGAGATCGTCAAAGCGAGAGTGCTGCGCGTCACCGACTCCGCGGTGATCCTCGACTTCGGCTTCAAGAGCGAGGGATCGGTCCCCCGGGAGGAGTTCAAGGAAACGGACTCCCTCGAACCCGGGCAGGAGGTGGACGTCCTCCTGGAGAGCCTGGAGAACGAGGACGGGGTGGTTGTGCTCTCCAAGAAGAAGGCGGACTTCCTCAGGGTCTGGGAGAAGATCAAGGAGGCCCATGAGGCCGATCGCCCGGTCAAGGGAACCCTGGTCCGGAAGATCAAGGGCGGAGTGACGGTGGACCTCATGGGGGTGGACGCATTCCTCCCCGGGTCCCAGATCGCGCTGCGCCGGGTCCCGAACATCGAGGATCTCCTCGGGCAGGACTACGACTTCAAGATCATCAAGCTCAACAAGCGGCGCCGCAACATCGTGGTGTCCCGCCGGGTGATCCTGGAAGGGGAACGGGAGAAGAAGCGGGCGACGTTGGTGAAGGAGCTCCTCGTTGGCCAGGTGAGGGAAGGCGTGGTGAAGAACATCACCGATTTCGGCGCCTTCATCGACCTGGGCGGCCTGGACGGCCTCCTGCACATCACCGACATGTCCTGGGGGCGGGTGGGACACCCCTCCGAGGTCGTGGACATCGGTGGCAAGCTCGATGTGAAGGTCCTGGACGTGGACTGGAACCGGGAGCGGATCAGCCTGGGGTTGAAGCAGCTTCTCCCCTACCCCTGGACCGAGATCGACAAGAAGTACCCCGTGGGAGCCCGGGTTCGGGGCAAGGTGGTCTCCATCACCAATTACGGCGCCTTCGTGGAGCTGGAGAAGGGCGTCGAGGGGCTGGTGCACATCTCCGAGATGTCCTGGACCCGCAACGTACGCCACCCCTCCAAGCTCGTCTCCATCGGGGACGAGATCGAGGCGGTGGTGCTGAAGGTGGACACCCAGGAGGAGAAGATCTCCCTGGGGATGAAGCAGATCGAGGAGGATCCCTGGCTGGCGCTGCCCATGAAGTACCCCACGGGCACCAAGCTGGACGGGACGGTCCGCAACCTCACCTCCTTCGGTGCCTTCGTGGAGATCGAGCCCGGGATCGACGGCCTGGTGCACGTCTCCGACATGAGTTGGACCCGCCGGGTGGAGCACCCCTCGGAGGTGCTCCAGAAGGGGCAGGAGGTCCAGGTGATGGTCCTGGACGTGGACGCCGAGAACAAGCGGATCAGCCTGGGGCTCAAGCAGCTCCTGGATGATCCCTGGCCGGGCATCTCCGAGCGCTTCGCCCCCGGGGTGGAGACCGATGGAAAGGTCTCCCGGGTACAGGATAAGGGGCTGGCCGTCGACCTCGGCGACGACATCGAGGGCTTCGTGCCGGCGTCCCACAGCGGCATCGACCATCCGGATCAGCTCGAGATGTACTTCGAGCCCGGGGACCCGGTTGACCTCAAGGTCATGGAATCCGACGCCTCGAACCGCCGCATCGTCCTGGAGGTGACCTCCAAGGCCACCAGGAAACCCCCGAAGCCGAAGGTGGAGGAGGCGGTGGTATCTCCGGCGGAGACAGGAGCGGCGGAGGCCGCTCCCCCGGCCGGGACGGAGGGGGAGGCGGAGGCGGCGGCCCCAGCTGAAGCGTCGGCTTCCGAGAGCGGCGAGGTCGGGGATCAGCCCGAGGCCGAGGTGGTGGAGCAGCCCAAGGAGCCCAAGGAGGGGGCCTGACCCCGCGAGTGCCGCCATGATCACCAGGGGCCCAGCAGCTTCCAGGTCCTGTGTCCGCCCGGGCGCCTCTGGCGCTCGGGCGGTTCTTTTCCTCCTCCTCTCCCTCCTCCACGCCTGCGCGCCGGCCGGGGGCCCCGGGGTGCCCGGACCCGATTCCGGCGTCCCTCTCGTCCCCCCCCTGGCGGAGGGATCCATCTCTCCCCGGGAGGCCCGGATGGCGGAGGACCTCCTCGAGCGAGCGAGGGATTCCCTGGGCGCCGGGTCGCTGGACGCGGCGCTGGCGGCGGCCCGGGAGGTGGTCCTCTCCTACCCGAGGGCGCCAGGCTCGGGGGAGGCCCTCGGGATCGTGGCCCGGGCGCTGGTCGAGATGGGAATGGGTGGGGAGGGGGCCGATGCGGCCCTGGACTTCGCCCGCCTCCTGGGCCCCTCCCATCCCCGCCTCCCGGAAGCCCTCCTCCTCCGGGCGAGGGGCCTCGGCCTGATGGGCGAGGGGGCTGCCGGGATCCGGTCCCTTCACGATTTCCCCGCCTCCGCCCCTGACTCCCTCCTGGTCCGGGGGCGGAGTCTGGTCAGGGAGCTGATCCCGGGTGTCGCCCCCGCAGCCCTCCAGGAGCTCGCGGAGGGCTTTCCCCTCTCCAACCCGGTCAGGGGGCTTCTCGCGGCGGAGCTGGCCGTGTCGCTCTACCTGCGGGGAGAGATGGCGGAGGCGGAGCGCTGGGCCCAGGCCGCTCTGGCCGGGCCCGTAGAGGAAAGGGAGGAGAGGCTGGCCCGGGGAGTCCTCGACCGCCGGCTGGAGGAGGTCCTGGGGCGTCCCGTGGTCCTGGGCGCCATCCTCCCCCGATCCGGCGTCTCCCCGGGGCAGCTCCAATACGGGGAGTGGGTCTACGAGGGGATCCAGGTTGCCCTGGAGGAATTCAAGGATCGGTTGAGGCGGCCGGTCCGTTTGGAGGTGGTGGATGACCAGGGGCAACCCTCGGGAGGCCGCAACGGGGCCAGGGCTCTCGAGGGCCTGGGGGCTATGGGCGTGGTGGGGCCACTCACCCAGGAGATCCTCATCGAAGCCGGAAAGGGAAGGTCGGGAGCACTCCCCATCATCTCGCCCTTCGCCTTCATGCCCCAGGGTGAGAGCACCGGGGTCCTGTCCCTGTCGGGCCCGGACCCGGCCGGGGCCCGCCTTGTGGCCCGCTACGCCTGGGAGCTGGGGGTGAAAAGGGTGGTCGTGGCGAGGCCCTCCACCCAGGAGGCCGGGGCGGATGCCCGAGCCTTCGCGGACGAGTTCGAAGGGCTGGGAGGGGTGCTGTCCAGGGAGGTTGTCTTCGACTCCGGGGCCACCTTCTTCCAGAAGGAGTTCCGGGAAGTGGAGACTCTGTCCCCGGATGGGCTCTTCCTTCCCCTGAGCCCCAGGGAGATCCAACTTCTGGCTCCCCAGGTGACCTTCTACGGGTTGGATACCCTGGGAATCCAGCTCCTGGGTACTTCTGGGTGGACCGATGACCTGGTGGTCCTGGGGGTCGACTCCCGGCATACCGACGGGGTCATCGCCGCCACTACCCGTCGGGCCCAGGAGGAGTCCGAGGCCTTTCAGGCCTTTCGGACGGCCTACGAGAGCTTCTTCCAGAAGACGCTGCGGAGCGAGCTGCCGGCCTTCGGCTACGATGCGGCGGCCCTCTTCCTCTCAGCCCTGGAGCAGGGCCCCCGGACCCCGGAAGAGCTCCAGGAAGCCTTGAACCGGATCCAGGGCTTTCCAGGAGCCACCGGACCAATCACCATCGAAGGGGGACGGATCCTTAGGGAGCCCCGCCTGGTGAGGATCCAGGATCAGGAGTTGATCTACATCACGTCCCGGTCTCGCTAGACCCCTTTTCGGCCACGACCAGGCAGGCGATCCATGTCCATGGAAGAGAAGCTCAGACGGCTGGATGAACTGAAGCGTGAGGCTGAGCTGGGGGGTGGAGAGGATCGCCTCAAGGCCCAGCATGCCAAAGGGAAGCTCTCCGCCCGGGAGCGGCTGGATCTCCTTCTCGACGAGGGCTCATTCGTGGAGATGGACCGCTTCGTGACGCACCGATCCTCCGAGTTCGGCCTGGAGGGGAAGAAGATCCTGGGAGATGGGGTGGTGACAGGATACGGAGCCGTCCACGGGCGCCTGGTCTATGTCTTCTCCCAGGACTTCACGGTCTTCGGGGGGTCCCTCTCGGAAGCCCACGCCGAGAAGATCGTGAAGCTCCAGGACATGGCCCTCAAGAACGGCGCGCCCCTCATCGGTCTGAACGACTCCGGCGGAGCCCGGATCCAGGAGGGGGTGGTCTCCCTGGGGGGATACGCCGACATCTTTCTGAGAAACACCCTGGCCTCCGGGGTGGTCCCCCAGATCTCCGTGATCCTGGGACCCTGCGCCGGGGGCGCGGTCTACTCGCCCGCGATCACCGACTTCATCTTCATGGTGCGGGGCACCTCCTACATGTTCGTCACCGGGCCGGACGTGGTGAAGACCGTGACCCACGAAGATGTGGACATGGAGAGGTTGGGAGGGGCGGACGTCCACGCCACTCGATCCGGGGTCTGCCACTTCGCCTTCGATTCCGAGCCCCAGGCCCTGGCCGGCGTGCGGGACCTGCTCACTTTCCTTCCCCAGAACAACACCGAGCCCCCTCCCTTTCTGCCGAGCCAGGATCCCCCCGACCGGCGTGATGAGAAGCTACTTGATATTGTGCCAGATAACCCCAATCGCCCCTATGATATGCATGATGTCATCCATGGCGTCGTAGACCAGGGGGAGTTCGTGGAGGTTCATGCCGGGTTCGCAGGGAACATCCTGACGGGGTTCGCCCGGTTGGGGGGGCATGCCGTGGGGATCGTCGCCAATCAACCCGCCGTCCTGGCCGGGGTCCTGGACATCGACTCCTCCGACAAGGGCGCCCGTTTCGTCCGCTTCTGCGACGCCTTCAACGTGCCTCTGGTCGTCTTTGAGGATGTCCCGGGCTTCCTCCCGGGGGTGGGGCAGGAGCACGGGGGCATCATCCGTCACGGCGCCAAGCTCCTGTACGCCTTCAGCGAAGCCACGGTACCGAAGGTCACGGTCATCACCCGGAAGGCCTACGGCGGAGCCTACGACGTGATGAACTCCAAGCATATCCGTGGGGACGTGAACCTGGGTTGGCCCACGGCGGAGATCGCCGTCATGGGACCCAAGGGCGCGGTGGAGATCCTATTCCGGCGGGAAATCGCCCAGGCGCCGGATCCGGCGGCCGCCACCGAGGAGAGGATGGCGGAGTTCCGGGAGAAGTTCGCACACCCGTTCATTGCCGCGGCCCGGGGATACCTGGACGACGTCATCGACCCCAGGGACACGCGGCCCCGTTTGATCTCGGCACTGGAGATGCTGAGAAACAAGCGAGATGAGAACCCGCCGAGGAAGCACGGGAACATTCCCCTCTGAGAGAGGGGGAGGGCCGGGCCCCTCTCGACGTCTTCCCCGGGGGCTGGACTGACGTCCCTGCCCCGGACCCCTCGGCCGGAAGGGGGCTATCCTGAGGACTTGTGTGTTCTGTGATGCGCCCCTGGCCCAGGGTCCGCCCTGGGCACCGGGACCCGGGCACCGGCTGGCCTTCGATCCCGACCGGGGGCGGCTCTGGGCGGTCTGCCCCCGGTGCACCCGGTGGAACCTCACCCCCCTGGATCTCCGGTGGGAAACCCTGGAGGCCTGCAAGGAGGCGGTGGCCAAGCGGGGGAAGGGGGTCCTCTCCACTCCCCACCTGACCCTGGTGGACGTGGGGGAGGGGGAGCTCATCCAGGTGGGCCAGGCGCACCGCCCGGAGTTCGTGGATTGGCGATACGGCCCTCGACTCCCCGGGTACAGGCCAGGGTTCTGGTCTCGTCTGATCGCCGGCCTTCCTTCCCCACCCCTGGAGGGGTACGACCCCTACCGGGGGATACTCTCTCCCCCTGCCGCCGGGGTCTGGTTGGCCTCTCCCTTCCTGGAGGTGGCCGCACCCCTGAGCTACCTCTTCACCCAGGTGCCCCTGGCCCCCCGGTGTCCGGCCTGTGCCCGCCCCCTCGTCCTCCACCCCTGGGAGTTCCAGGGGCTCCGGTTCCTTTCCGCCTCTCCCTCCCTCGCCCTTCTGGCGCCCTGCGCCTTCTGCGGAACCAGGGTGGAGCTCGGGGTAGGGGCCGCCCGCCCCACCCTCAGGCTGGCCCTGGGGGTGGTCACTCCACCTCCCGTCCTCCGAGGGAAGGCGACGGAGGCTGCCAGGGAGCTTGGGGGCGTCGGAGGAGGCGAGGCCTTCCTCGCGTCGCTGTCCCGGGACGGTACCTCCTTGGGCGAGATGGACGCCCTGGCCCGCTGCGCGCTCCTCATCGCCCTGGACGAGATGGCCGAGGCGGACGCCCTGGAAGCCGAATGGAGGGTGGCGGAGGAAATGGCGGCCATCATGGACGGGGAGCTTACCGAGGTTCCGGGCTTCGAGGCCTTTCGCGAGCAGGTCCTGACCGAAGGGCCCTGAGGCGCGGCAACGGTCTCTTCCCCCTCCCGCATCCAAGGTGTGAATCGGTCGCCGGGGAAGCCCCGGCGCCGGGACACCACCTCCCGGGAGTCGAGGAAGATGAACGCCGCGTATTCTTTTCGTCGCATGGGTTTTGCTCTCCTGGCCGGCCTTGGTCCGGTCCTCCTTTCTCCGGCCCCGGAAGCCGCAGGCCAGACGGTCGAGCCCAGGGCCCGGGTGGAATCCCAACTCCGGCAGGTCAGGGAGAGGGCCGACAGGGTGCGGGAGGAGGAACGGGATCAGGCTCTGAGCAGGCTCGAGGAGGTCCGGGAACGGGTCGAGGAGAGTCGTCTTCGGGCAGCGGAACGCTACCGGGACCTGCAGCAGGTCGTCATCCGCACCCGGGCAAGGCTTCGCCTGGGGCTCTCCTTCCAGGGCCAGCAGGAGGAGGAGACCGACCGCCTGGGGGTCAGGATCGAGGGCGTGATGGACGATTCTCCCGCCCGGGAAGCGGGCCTCGATGAGGGGGACATCATCACGCATCTGAACGGCCACTCCCTCCTGGACCCGATTCCGGACGAGGGCGAGAAGGAGTTCGACGAGGGGATGTCCCTCCCGGTCCAGCGGCTCATGGCCTTGGCCAGGGAGTTGGAGCCGGGTGAGGAGGTGGAGATCCGTTACCAGCGGGAGGGCCGGGCCGCCAGTGTGAGCTTCCAGGCGGCGGACCTGGAGGAGCCCTTCCTCGCCCTGTCCGGCTGGCGAGGGGAGGGCTTCCCCCATGTCTTCACGCTCGACCCGGAGGACCGGCTCCGCTGGGAGTCCGATCTCCCGCACAGCGGCGTATTCCGTCTGCGGGTGCCGGAGCTGAGAGGGTTGGAGGAGCTGGAGAAGCTGCGGGAGCTGGGGGTGGAGGTTCCGGAGATGCGGCTGCGAGGCGACCAGGAGCGCTTGATCCAGGGTCTCCACTTCGGCCAGCCGGGAGACCGGGCCGGAGTGTGGAGCATCACCTCGGGAATGCGCGCCCGGGGCCTGCACCTGGTCAGGATGAACCCGGGGCTGGGGGAGTACTTCGGCACGGGCAGCGGAGCCCTCGTCCTGGAGGTGTCCGAGGATTCGGAGCTGGGTCTGGCCGCGGGAGACGTGATCCTGAGGGTTGGCGAACGGGAGGTGGAAGACCCGTCGGACGTGTGGCGTATCCTTGGCTCCTACGAGGACGGAGAGGCTGTCACCTTCACGGTGATGCGCCATGGAGGTGAAACCCGGGTGGAGGGAAAAGTGGGGTAGGGTGACCTTCCATTGAGCCCCTGGCCCTTCCCAGGGGCGACGGCGGCGGTTCCGGTGGCGCTGGCCCCGGGCCGCCGCTTCTGCTTGTGGCCCCTCCCCGCCTTTGCCTACCTTCTCTGATTCCGACCCCCACCCGCAGCGGAAACCGAGCGCAAGAGGGGGGTCGAAGCCACCCCACGACCCGGGAGGACCGTCCAGGTGTTCGAGAGCCTTCTCATTGCGAACCGGGGGGAGATCGCCGTCCGGGTGATTCGCGCGTGCAAGGAGCTCGGGATCCGCTCCGTGGCCATCTTTTCGGAGGCGGATCGTCGCTCGCTTCACGTCCTGGAGGCAGACGAAGCCTACTGCGTCGGACCCGCTCCTTCCTCGGAGAGCTACCTCAGGGTTGACCGGATCCTGGAGGTCGCGGCGAGGGCCCGGGTCCAGGCCGTTCACCCGGGTTACGGCTTCCTGGCGGAGCGGGCCCACTTCTCCCGGGGCGTCCGGGACGCGGGCCTGGTCTTCGTGGGACCCTCTCCCGAGACCATCGCCGCCATGGGGGACAAGACGGAGGCCCGGCGCCGGATGCAGGCCGCGGGTGTGCCCATCGTGCCCGGCATCACGGAGCCCCTCGCGGATCCCGAAGCGGCGGCGGAGGCCGCTGCCCAGATCGGGTTTCCCGTCCTCCTCAAGGCCTCGGCGGGAGGGGGGGGGAAGGGGATGCGGGTGGTCAGGAGCCCCGGGGAGCTGACCAGGGCTTTCGAAGCCGCCGGCCGGGAGGCCGCCGCCGCCTTCGGTGACGGGTCGGTCTACCTGGAGCGGTTCCTGGACGCTCCCCGGCACATCGAGATCCAGGTGATGGGGGACCGTTTTGGAAAGGTGCTCCACTTCGGGGAGAGGGAGTGCTCCGTCCAGCGGAGGCACCAGAAGCTCATTGAGGAGGCCCCATCCCCCGTGGCCACCCCCGAGCTTCGCGCGGCGATGGGTGCGGCTGCGGTTCGGGCCGCCGAGGCGGTGGACTACCTCGGTGCCGGCACCGTGGAGTTCCTCTTCAAGGGGGGGGAGTTCTTCTTCCTGGAGATGAACACCCGCCTCCAGGTCGAGCATCCGGTGACGGAGCTGGCCTATGGGGTGGATCTCGTGGAGTGGCAGCTCAGGGTGGCTGCCGGGGAGGCGCTGGCCCTCTCGCAGGAAGCGCTGGTCCCGGTGGGGCACGCCCTGGAGTGCCGGATCACCTCCGAGGATCCCCTCCGGGGCTTCCTCCCCTCCACGGGTCGCATCGACTTCCTGGCGCTCCCCGGGGGTCCCGGGGTTCGTTGGGACGGTGGGATTCTGGAAGGGTCCGAGGTGGGCCTCCATTACGACCCCCTCCTGGGAAAGCTCATCGTGCACGCCCCGACCCGGGAGGCCGCGCTCCGGCGCATGTCCAGGGCCCTGGAGGAGATGGTGATCCGGGGGGTGGAGACCTGTATCCCCTTCCATCGCAGGGTCATGGAGGAGGCCGATTTCCGGGCTGGCCGCCTCTCCATCCAATACCTGGAGGATCACCCCGGTCTCATGGAGGGGGATGAGAACGAGGAGGTGCTCAAAGCCGCGGCGGTCATTGCCGCTCTCCTGGAGGAGGAGGAACGCTCCCGGCTCCGCCTCCTCCCCGGGGGCACCGGCGGAACCCACGGTTTCTCCCCGTGGCGCCGAGCCGTCCTCCCCTGCCGGAGGCGGGGTTGAGGGAGGGCCGGCAGAGAGAACGGGGCCGCGTGGAGGTCCGGGTCCAGTCCGTGGGAGCGGGAGGGGTGGGCGTGGGTACACTCCCCGACGGAAGGGTGGTGTTCCTTCCCAGAACCGCCCCCGGTGACCGGGTCAGGGCCCGGATCGTCCAGGAGAAGGACCGTTGGGCCCGGGGCGAGGCGGAGGAGTGGCTGGAGGAGGGGCCAGGGCGCCGGACGCCGCCCTGCCCCCGGTACGCAGAGTGCGACGGGTGCACCCTCCAGCACCTGGAGTATGGGGAGCAGCTCCGCTGGAAGGGGGTCGGGGTGGGGGAAGCGATACGCCGTATCGGCGGGATGGTGGTGGAGGACCCCCCGGTGGAACCCTCCCCACGGCAGACCCGCTACCGGAACAAGGTCACGTTCACGCTACGACGGCTGGGGGGCGGGCGGGTCGTGGCCGGGTTCAGGGAGCTTGGCTCCCGGGGGCGAGTCCTGGACGTGGGACCGGAGTGCCTCCTTCCCCAGGAGGAGGTGGGGGAGCTCTGGAGGCAGCTGCGGGAGGGTTGGGGGGAAGGGGCCCGCCTGCTCCCCGGGGGCCGGGAATTGCGCCTGACGCTCCGGGCCGGCAGGGAAGGGGGTGGCCTGATGGTCCGGGGGGGGTGGGGGGACGGTGACCCCAGTCAGCTTCTTCGGGCCGTGCCGGGGCTTCGTGGGTTGTGGCGGGACGAGAAGGGCCTGGGGATCCGGCATCTGGCGGGTGAGGGGAGCCTCCTGGCCGAATGGATGGGAGAGGAGCTGGAGTTGAGGGGGGGGGCATTTCTCCAGGTGAACCGGGAGGCGGCGGAGGGGCTCCACCGGCACCTCCGGGGCGTGGTGGGGCCGTTGGAGGGGCTGAGGGTGCTGGATGCCTACTGTGGCGCCGGGACGTTGGCCCAGCAGCTGGCCAGGGACGGGGCCTCCGTCGTGGGAATAGAGGCCGACCCCCAGGCTGCCGCCATGGCCCGGAAGGGGGAGGGAGAGAGGCTCAGGGTGGTGGAGGCCCGAGTCGAGGATGTCCTGGAGGGGCTTCTTCCGGCCGACCTGGTTCTCCTGAACCCTCCCCGGCGGGGGCTGGCGACGCCGGTC
>JBFYZD010000226.1:0-3626 GCA_041309685.1 Gemmatimonadales bacterium
TCGGGACCCACGACACCAGGATCGTAGCGGAGGCCGGGAGCCGGGCCCGGGAGCTGGGCCTGGGTCGCGGCCATTGGGAGGTTGCCATGCTGTTCGGGATACGCTCCGGGGAGCAGGGGCGTCTCCTCCAGGGAGGCGTTCCCCTTCGGGTCCTCATCTCCTATGGAACGGCGTGGTTCCCCTGGTATATGCGTCGCCTGGCGGAGCGCCCCGCCAACCTGTGGTTCGTCCTCAGGCAGGTGGGGAGATCGTAGCGGGCGTTGATGTGCCCCGTCCCCGGCCCGCGAAACTCGGGCTCCGGGCGTCAGGAAGAGGGAGCAGAAAACCCAGGACGGCCGAGCGCCGCTTGCTGATCTCGGGCCGCGCAACGCGGCAGGAAGGCACAGGGACGACCGAAGAATGTGGAGCCGCTGCATCGTGTGCGCCTCGGGGCTGGGTGAGAACCAGGACCTCGAGGAGTTCGGGGTGGGACGCCGGCTGGCTTTCGACGCGGCCAAGGGTCGCCTCTGGGTGGTCTGTCCCCGCTGCGAGCGCTGGAACCTCGTCCCCATCGAGGAGCGGTGGGAGGCGGTGGAAGCCCTGGAGCGGGCCTTCCGATCCACGCCCACCCGGTATTCCACGGCCGAGATCGGCCTCGCCCAGCTCCGGGGAGGCCTCGAGATCGTCCGCATCGGGAACCCCATTCCGGGGGAGTTCGCGGCGTGGCGCTGGGGGAGCCGCTTCGGCCGCAGGCGGGGCCGGCTCCGCACCGCTGCGCAGCGCCCCCCCGGCGAGGCGGGCATGAGCCGGAATGCGGTCTGGGCGGCGGGCCTGGCCCTGGCCCCCCTCGCGCCCTTCCTGGCCCCCATCGGCATCCTGGTGGCACCCGCGTTCCTCCTCGCGCGCCTGGACGAGCGCTGGCCGATCGGCGGAGGGATCAAGCAGCGCGTGGGAAGGCATGACCTCCGCGGTGGCGGGATCGCACCGTCGGCCCTGGACCCGGGGTGGGCCATCCACCTGCAGCTCATGGATGAGACGCCAGGGGCCGGGCCCCCGTGAGGGGTCGTCCGGTGGCGCGAGTTCACGGGGGAGCACGCGATCCGCCTGGCCCGCCGCGCGTTCCCCCTCCTGAACCGCAGGACGCCCAAGCTTCGGACCATCGCGGATGCGGTGGGGGAGGTCACCGGCCATGGGGGCGTGGAACGCTACCTCACCCACGCCGCCGCGTTGAAGCCCCGCTGGGTCGAGTTCCGTTACTACCCCAAGCCCATCCTCCTCGGGATGGAGATGGCGCTCTTCGAGGGGGAGGAGCGCCGTGCCATGGAGGGAGAGATGGAGCGTCTGGCGGAGGCCTGGAGGGAGGCCGAGGAGCTGGCGGCCATCTCCGACAGCCTCATCGAGCCCAGAGGGTGGGAGGCGTTCCGTGCCCGTGCCCGGGCCGCGAGGGAGAGTCGTCCGGAGGGGATGTGAGGGGTGGGGACCCGGCTCGTGACCCAATCGTCTGAAGCAACGGGTGGGGAAGAGGCATCGAATACCCGCCTCCGGGCCTCATTCCAGATCCAACTCATCCACCAGGTCAGGATAGAGCTCCCGAATGCAGTCGGGACAGAGGGTATGACTGAACCGGGTCTCCGAGTGTTTGGAGATGTAGGTCTCGATCCGGTTCCAGAGCCCCTGGTCGTCCCTGATGTTCTTGCACTTCGCGCAGATGGGGAGCAGTCCCTGCAGCTGCTTCACCTCCTCGAGTGCCTTGTCCAGCTTCTCGTGGGCGATGGCCAGGGCGTCATAGGCCTGGGTCTTGATGCGGAAGCGGTTCCACCCCAGGGCGAGGATGACCAGGGCCGCGACCAACCCGACCAGAGTCAGGGTGACCGTGAGGCGTTGACGGCTGATGACCAGCTCCTGCACCTGCCTCTCGGCTTGCAGGAGGTCGACTTCCTTCTGGGCCAGCGTCACGTCGAAATCGGCCTGGGCGCCCGCCAACTGCTCCTGGAGCCGTTCCTGACGGAGCTCGTCGCCGGCTTCCTTGAAGCGCTTGTACTCCCTCACCGCCGCGGCGTTGTCTCCGGCCTCTTCGAAAGCCGCGGCCACCAGCCCCTGTACCTCCAGAGACTCCGATCGGGCCCCGATGCGGTCGAGGATGTCCCGGGACTCCACCAGGTGCTCCAGGCCCTGGGCGTGATCCCCGGACTTCGACAACGCCAGCCCCAGATTCGCCAGGGCAATGGCGTGGGGGTACGGCGATTCCACGGGGTCGGTCTCGGCCAGGGCCCGCCGGGAGTACGCGGCGGCTCGGGCATGGTCACCGAGGTTGATGTGGGCATCGGCCAGAGCCCCGAGGATGAGATTGCGGACCTGGGCGTCCGGAGACCCCTGAATCAGCTCGTCCGCCTCTTCCAGTACCCTGAGCTGCTCCTGGTACTCGCCTCGCAGCCTCAGGATGTTTCCCCGGTTCAGGAGGAGGTGGGGACTGAGTTCCAGAAGCCCAGGGGTCGGGTCCGGGAAGGACCGCCGCAGTTCCTCGGCCTGATCGCTGTAGGCCATGGCCCGGTCCAGTTCTCCCATCCGGACCAGAAGAACGATGACGTTGTTCAGGACCTGGAGCCTCGCCACCGTGTCCTCCAGGCCGAAGGTGTCCAGCGATTCCATGTGGAACCGCAGGGATTCGGAGTGGTTGCCGAGGCGGCCGTGCAGGTTGGCCAATAACTGCGTGTTCCGGAGAAGCACCGACTGAATGCCCGATTCCCGGGCCTGGATGTAGGCCCGTGCTCCCCAGTCGAGAGCCTCCTCCGTCTGCCCCAGGCGCTCAAGGGAGAAGGCCCTGTGGTAGAGGAGCGTCTGCCTTTCCACCGGGGAGGAATGACCTTCCTCCTCCAACGCGAGCCCCAGGTCGGCGTAGCGGACCCCCTGTTGGTAATCTCCGGCGTTGCAGGAAACCACCGCCAGTTGGACGTAGGCGAGGAGAAGCTCCCGGGGCTTGCCGGAGCCCTCGGCCATCTCCAGGAGCTGGTGGGCCAGCCGGGTGGCCTCCTCCCGGTCGGCGGACTCGGCGGTCCGTTGCGCAAGCTCCCCGAAAGCAGGGGAGGTCTGGGCAGTGGCCGAAGCGACCCCGGCGAGCGGCATGAAGGCTGTGGAGAGCAACAGCGTGAAGAGTGCCCTCCTCCTTCCCATGGACGCCATCTTCCTTTCGCCCCCCCTCCCGTGGACGGGTTCCGGGGTATGCGGTATCCCCGGCTTGGGATCAGTATCGGGCGTTCTGACGGAAACATGCACGGCCCAGGCCATTCTGCCCGTCCAATCAAAGGGTCGAGGTCGAACGGGTGGCGCAAGGCGATTTGCGCCGAGGACGAGATGGGGGTAGCGGTTGTCCGGCCCTATCCTCTGGGCCGGGGAGGCCATGAGAGCTGAAGGCCTGGGCATCCGGGGCCCGTTCCGACCTCGGGGTGCGGAGACCTCTCCCGCCATGTCCGCGCCCCGCCCCTCCCCTCATCATTCCATGCGAGGGAAGGCTCCCTCCCTCGCCTTGCGATATGTATGTAATGGACATACTCATATGCACATGAGAACCACAATGAATCTGGATGACACCCTTGTCGAAGAGGCCCAGCGCCTTACGGGGCTCAAAGAGAAGACGGCCGTTGTCCACG
>JBFYZD010000227.1:0-2951 GCA_041309685.1 Gemmatimonadales bacterium
GCGGCTCCCGGGGGAGCCCGGGGGGGTGGAGGTGGAGGGAGCGGCCCCCGCGCCGCCGAGCTTCTGAACCTCCAGACCATGGACACTGTGCGCTGGGAGAACGTCCAGGCCTTCGCGTTCGCGGAAGAGGGGAACGCCCTGGTGTTGAAGAAGAGGGCTGCCGACTCCGACGCGGCCCACAAGGGGACGGACCTCATCGTGCGGTACCTGGGCGACGGGACCGAGGATCTGTTCGCCTACGTGAACGAGTGGGCCCTGGATGAGCGGGGCACCCGCCTGGCCTACACGGTGGATGGCCCCGACGGAGAGGCCAACGGGGTGCACTTCCTGGACCTGGCCTCCCGCGCCCGCCGGGTCCTGGACGCGGAGCGCAAGGCCTCCTACGCCCGCCTCACCTGGGGAGACGAGAAGAAGAAGCCCTCGGGCGATGCCCTGGCGGTCCTGAAGGGGACCCGGGACGAGAAGGTGGTGGAGACGGCCAACGCCGTCCTCCTGTGGCCCGCGCTCTCCCGGTCCACGGCGGCGGTGGTCCTGGATCCCCGACCGGCCAAGGACAGCACCGACGCCCGCCGGCCCGACCCCTTCCCGGTGGGGTGGGTCCTCTCCGAGAAGGGGACGTTGCGTTGGGCTCCCGACGCCAGCCGCCTCTTCGTGGCCACCCGCCCCCAGCTTCCGGCGCCCAACACCCTCTGCAAGCCCGCCGCCGACTCGGCGGCGGCCCGAGGCCGTCCCCGCCCCGATAGCGCCGCCGCCCCTGCCGGGGCCGACACCCTCCCCGCCGACACCGCAGCCGGGAGGCCGGCCCGGGCCCGGCCCGCCGCCGCCCCGAAGATCTTCAACATGGCCACCCGGGTGGATTCCACCGGCCGTCCCCTGGGCCCCGAGGAGGTCCTGGCCGGGGCGTGTCCCGAGTTCGTGGCCGACGTGGACCTCTGGCACGTGGAGGACGACGACCTCCAGTCCGTGCAGATCATCCGGGCCACCCGGGACCGGAGCCAGACCTACCTGGGGGTGGTGCACCTGGAGGGGCCCTCCTCAGGCCGGGGCGGCTCGGCCCCCGGCGCCCGGGCCCGATTCGTCCAGCTCGCCGACACCACCATGGAGTCGGTGCAGGTCAGCGACAACGGGCGTTTCGCCATGGGGAGCGACGACCGTCCCTACCAATCGGACTGGGAGCCGAGCTACGCCGACTACTACCGGGTGGACCTGGCCAACGGGGAGCGGACCCTGGTGCTGGAGAAGCACCTGCGCACGCTGGGGTTCAGCCCCCGGGGAGACCACTTCCTGTACTGGAAGGACGGGCACATCTGGAGCTACGGGCTCGCCGGCGGGAGCCATGCCAACCTGACCGAGGCCGCCCCCGTGTCCTTCGTGGACCAGGAGTTCGACCGCTTCGGGGAGAAGCCCCCCTACGGCATCGCCGGCTGGACCGCCGACAGCGCCGCGGTCATCCTGGAGGCCCGCTACGACCTCTGGCTCCAACCCCTGGGCGGGGGCCCCGCCACCAACCTCACCCGGGGCCTGGGGGCGGAGCAGGAGATGGAGCTACGCATCCTGGATCTGGAGCCCGACGAGGACCTCACCGATCTGAGGAGGCCCCTGACCCTCACCGCCTACGGCCAGTGGACGAAGAAGGCGGGCTTCTACCGGCTCCAGAACAACCGGCTCCAGGAGCTGGTCCTGGCCGACGCCCGCTTCGGCAGGGTCACGAAGGCCGACTCCGCCGGCGTCCTCCTGTACACCCGGGAGGACTTCCGCACCTTCCCCGACTACCTCACCTCCGGGCTCGACTTCGCCGAACCGGTGAAGGTCACCGATGCCAACCCCCAGCAGGCGGACTACAACTGGGGCCGCAACGTCCTCTTCGACTATTGGACCGCCGACGGCGTGCGGCTCCAGGGGATCCTGTCCCTCCCCGACGACTATCAGCCGGGTCAGAAGCGCCCCATGCTGGTGGACTTCTACGAGAAGATGTCCCAGAGCCTCCACGCCTACCCCACCCCCACCTTCCGGGACACCCCCATGGTGGCGGGGTACGTGAGCGCGGGTTACCTCTTCCTCCGCCCGGACATCCGCTTCAACCTGGGCGCCACCCACACCCAGATGCTGGAGTGCATCAACCTGGCCCTCGACGAGGTGGAGAAGATGGGGTACGTGGACCCGGCGCGGATCGGGCTCCACGGCCATTCCTTCAGCGGCCAGGGCGCGGCCTACATCGCCACCCACTCCGACCGGTTCGCCGCCATCGTGCCCGGCGCCGCCGCCACCGATCTGGTCGCCGACTTCAACCAGCTCTGGAAGAGCTCCGGCACCAACCAGCACGGCTACGACACCTACGGGCAGGGGCGCTTCGCCACCAACCCCTACGACGACCTGGAGCTCTTCCTGGACCAGTCGGCGACGCCCAACGCCGCCGACATGAACACCCCCCTCCTCATCCTCCACGGCACCGCCGACGGGAGCGTGGAGTGGCTCCAGGCCATCGAGTTCTTCAACGGGCTGCGCTGGTTCGGGAAGAACGTGATCCTGGCCTCCTATCCCGGTGAGCCCCACCACCTGGCGAAGTACGAGAACCAGAAGGACTTCCAGATCCGGATGCGCCAGTTCTACGACCACCACCTGTGGGACCGTCCCGCCCCCCGCTGGATGACCGAGGGGCGCCCCTTCCTCCAGAAGGAGCGCGACCGCGCCATGCTGGAGCGGGGTGGGAGCGGGGGGGCGGCACGGCCGGGGGGAGGGGGGTGAGCCGGTAGGGCACCGGCCGCCCGGTCAGGCGAAGGGGTCCACCACCCGGAGCCCGGGGAAGCGGGCGAAGTCCCGGTCGCCGGTGAGGAGATCCGACACGCCGTGCTCCAGGCAGAGGGCGGCGATGTGGCCGTCGTGGACGAGGTTTCCGGATGCCCCGCCCTCGCCCAGGACCGTCCGCATGATCCCGGCGTGCCGCGCTGTCT
>JBFYZD010000228.1:0-11388 GCA_041309685.1 Gemmatimonadales bacterium
GGTAGTCGCAGAACTCGACATCGTACGCATCGCCGTCTTCAAACCGGAAGCAGATCCGCCACTGGTCGTTCACCGCTATGGCATGTTGCCCGGAGCGATCACCCTTCAGCGCATGGAGGTGGTTGCCCGGCGGTACTCTAAGATCGGTCACGTGCGAGGCAGCGTGGACTGCCTCCAGCTTGCGTAGCGCCCTGCGCGCGATGTCCGCAGGGACCTTGCGGGCGGTGCCGGTGCGGAAGAGTTCCTCGGTCGTTCGGTCGGCGAAGGTCTTGATCACGCCATATCGTAAAGCGTCACGTGACGCTTGTCAATGCCTCTCGGGTTCCATAACAATGATTCTACCGATCCGCGTCGCCTCCTTGGGATCCGGCGTACCGTCCACGTAACAGGGTGCCGGGGCGGTCCGCAAGGGGCGCATCCCCCCCCATCTCCCAGCACTCGGCGGCCAGGCCAGGGGGGTTGGGGGGGCTTGGGTGGATCAACGTAAGCAGGGATGGAAGGGTGGGCGCGGCCTACAGGCGATCCAGGGGGCTGCGCACGCCGGCGGGGCCCAGGTTCAGGACGTGCGTGTAGATCATCGTGGTCTTGAGGTCCTTGTGGCCGAGGAGTTCCTGGACCGTGCGAATGTCCTGCCCGTCCTCCAGGAGGTGAGTCGCGAAGGCGTGCCGAAAGCTATGGCATGAGGCGTGCTTGGCCAGCCCGGCCTTCCCGACGGCTTCGCGTACCGCCCGCTGCGGGATGCTGGGGTCGCAGGGGTGGCGCTTCTCCTCGCCAGTCGTCCGGGAGCATGGTGGTGCGGTCCTTCGCCCCCTTCCCGTCCCTGACGTGGATCGTCCGGGTCTCCGCATCAACATTCTGGACGCGCAGGCACAGGCACTCCGTAAGCCGCAGCCCGGCTCCGTACATCAGGCTGGCCATGAGCCAGGTGTCGCCCTCCATTTGGCCCAGAACCTCCCGGACCTCCTGACGGGTCATCACCACGGGGAGCCGCTCGGGCTTTCGGGCCCGGACCAGCGGGCCCAGCTCTCCCATGTTGCGGCCAACCACATGGCGGCACAGGAAGAGAAGGGCGGCCAGAGCCTGGTTCTGCGTGGAGGCAGCCACCTTCCGTTCGACAGCAAGGTTGGTGAGAAACGCGTTGACATCGACCTCGCCCATCTCCGCGGGGTGGCGCAGGCCGTGGAAGCGAACGAAGCGGCGGGTCCACAGGACGTACGCCTGCTCCGTCCTGCGGCTGTAATGTCGGGATCGGAGCTCGGTCCTGAGCCGTGCGAGGAGGCTGGGGCCTCGCCCGGCGGCGGACTCGTCGGTCATGGACGCACCTCCTGGCCAAAGGGAGATCCCGGCGCACTCCCCCAGAGATGGATGGCCAGCGGGGGCGGCGCCATGGCCGAGGGAGACACCCCCCGGACGCACCCATGCCGGGGACGTCGCGTGTGGCGGAAACGGAGCCGGACAAGGAGATTGTCCCGGGCCGCTGACCGCCCCTCGTCTCCGACCGCGAGCGCTCCACCGTCCCACCCCAGGAGATCCCCATGACCACCTCCCGACGCCACTTCATCCGCCAGATGGGGACCGGCCTCGCGGCCGCGGGCTCCGCCGCCAGCGCCCTCGCCTGCACGCCCCAGGAAGAGGGGTTGACCCCGGGCGCCCGGGGCGCCGCCGGCCGGGGAGGCGGCTCCGAGCCCCTCCTGCGCCCCGACCCCGACAGGCTGCAGCCGGCACCCCTGGGGCAGGACCGCCTTCCCCTGGACTGGCACCAGGCCCGGGCCCGGGAGCTCAAGGCCCGCGTCGCCGGCCGGGGAGTCGGCGCCATCGTCCTGGGCAACGACCAGAACATGGTGTACTTCACCGGGTGCTTCCGGGGAAGCGGAGAGCGCTCCACCTGGGCCCTCTTCCGGACCGACGAGGAGGACACCCTCTACTGGTACTCCCCGGGCATCGACCGGGACCTGGTCCAGTCCTGGTGGTGCACCGATAACGAATACTACTTCTGCTATCCCCACGCGGAGGGCGGGTTTCCGAACCGGGGTGCGGTGGTCCAAGGCCCCAGGGTGGATCTCTTCGAGTGGATGCTGGAGGGGCTGCGCCGGCGGGGATTGGCTGGGAGCACGGTCGCGGCGGACTGGACGCTCACGGAGGAGCAGGTCGCCAGCGTGCGCAAGGTGATTCCCGGCACCCGGTTCGTGAACGTGCAGCCTGACTGCATGGCCATGCAGCAGGTGAAGACTCCCGAGGAGCTGGCGCTGATCCAACGCGCCTATGGGTACTTCGACCGTGTCCACGCCTTCGCCCGCGACTACATCCTGGAGCGGGGCACCGACCTGACCGACTTCGAGCTCGGGCAGGCGCTCCAGGCCTATGGCATCGAGCTTCTCATGAAGGACGTGCGCAGGGACGGCCGGCCCCACTCGGCGGTGGGGATCGAGGTCACCTCCCAGTACGTCCGGACCGGGGTGGCCAGCGCCTACCCCCACCCCAACCAGTTCTTCCACCAGAAGATCGAGCGGGGCCAGACCGTCTACGTGAACACCGACATCCTCCTCGGCGGCCTGGGGGGGGAATGCTACCGGAACTATCTCATCGCCCCCTGGACCCCGGAGCAGGAGCGCATGTGGGAGGTGGTGGCCGAGACCATCGCCATCCAGGAGGAAATGTCCGGGGCCGGAGCCGTCTGCTCCGACATCGCCGCGCGTATCCACCGCCACCAGGTGGACGCGGGCATGGCCGACTTCATCTACCACCGCCCCGGGCACGGGCAGGGACAGTTCCTGGCGGGGCACCAGCCGCCCTTTATCGCCCTGGGCGATTACACCGTGCTCCAGGAGAACATGACCTTCAGCATGGAGCCGGGGCTCTACGACGCCGGAAGGGGGTTCGGCATCAACCCCAGCGACAACCTGCGGGTGACCGCCACGCGGGGGGTGCGCTTCTCCGCCGTGCCCTTCTCCAAGGAGTGGAGCTTCCTGGAGGTGTAGCGGTCGGGTCCGGTGCGGAGCCCCCGGGGCCCGGACCCCGGGGGGGGGAGCCTCAGCGCCACGGAATGGCGTCGAGCTCGGCCTGGGTCATGGGAGGGAGCAGCGCCTCTCCCGGCTCCAGGCGGTGCCCGCCGGCATCCTGGACGCAGAACCCCAGGCCGACGACGGCGCCGTCCGCCCCGAGCTGACCCCGCAGGGCGCAACACCCGTACTCGCCCGCCTTGTTGAGGGCCACCAGCTTCAGTCCGAACATGGGGCGGCCGCCATGTCGTGAGGCCACGATCTCGCACAGGGCCCGGCAGGCGGCGGCCGGCGAGAGACCCTCCCGCATCTTCTCCACCACCATCCGGCTGGCCGACACCTTCACGCACTCCTCGCCGTGCCCCGTGGCCCCCGCCGCTCCGATGTCGTTGTCCACGTAGAGGCCAGCGCCGATGATGGGCGAATCCCCCACCCGGCCCACGATCTTGAAATGGTGTCCCACGGTGCTCGTGGCCCCGGCGATGTCACCGTTCCCGTCCAGGGCGAGGACGTTGATGGTCCCGCCGCCCTCCGGCTTGGAGGGATCCCGGGGAGGGTAGTAGTAGTCCCGGTCGCTCAGCGTCTCCTTCCAATGGAGCCAGTTCCTCCGGGCCTCGTCGGTGAGCAGGTCCTCCTCCTTGAAGCCGTGCATCTTCGCGAAGCGGAGGGCCCCCTTCCCCACCAGCATCCAGTGGTCGGTGCGCTCCATCACCAGGCGGGCCACCGAGCAGGGCGTCTTGATGTTCTCCAGGGCGGCGACGGCTCCGATGTTGTTCCCGTCGGCGCCGTTCATCACCGACGCATCCAGCTGGAGGAACCCCTCCTCGTTGGGATCGCCCCCATACCCCACCGTCCGGTCCCTGGGATCGAGCTCCGACACGTTGGTGCCCTTCTCGGCGGCGTCCATGGCCGATCCGCCCGCCGCCAGCACCTCCCAGGCCGCTTCGGTCACCGCCGCCCGCACCGCCTCGCTGGTCTTGCTCGTCACCACCAGGGGGCGGTTCGGGGGCGTCCCCGGCGCGCTCGCCCCCGCACCCCCGGCCCCGGTGTGGAGGAGGGGGAGGGCGAGGCCACCGCCCACGAGGGTGGAGAGGAAGGTCCTGCGGTCGGGACCAGGGGAGGGCATGGGGTCTCCTTTCGACGAGGTGGGGCGGGACCCCGGGACGATACCGCCGGGGAGGCGTCTTTCGCCATCGGGCCATCTCCGGGTCCATGGTCGGGGGGAAAGGCCGAGGGACCGGCCCTCTCCGGACCGGCCCTTCCCGGCCTTGCCGGCCCAATCCCATCCGCTACACTGATGCCGGGCGCCCTCCCGCCCCGGGCCGGAATCCCCCGAACCCAGTAGCGAGGCCGAGATCCCCATGGAGATCGCGGAACACTTCTACGCCGACGATCCCGCCATCGGGCATCCCGATGTGCGGACCCGCCTCCCCGACACCGACTACTTCTTCCTGGGAAACGGGCTCGTCCTTGCCGCGGTCCAGGTCTGCCGCTCCGGCGAGGGAACGCCTCTGGGACTCCTCATCATGGACCCGGAGCGGTTCGGACCCAAGCGCGCCGCCCTGACCTGCGATCCCGAGTCCGGCCTGGGGCGGACGAGGGTCGGGGTGGAGGTGGGAGGGGAAGCCCATTTCCCCGCCCCCGGGGACCTCCTCGGGGAGTGGGAAGCCGACCGGGACGTCCCCACCGTTCGGGTCACCTGGCACGCCGGGGGGGTGGGCGTCGAAGAGCGGTTCTCCTGCCCCGACTCCCATCGGCCCCGGATCGCGCGGGAGATCCGTTTGAAGGCCGCCGGCCCACTTCCGGGCCCCGTGGCCCTCCTCGGAGGTGGGCTCCCCCCCGACGGCCTCCCCCTGGAGCTGTCCCGCTTGGGAGAGGCCGCCGCGACGCTGCTGAACGAGGTCCGGGTGGTCGAGGGCCGTCCCGCGGTGGAGACCCGGATCACCTCTCTCCGGGGCGCCGGACGGGGGCGAAGCGAGCCCCCCGATCTCCCGGGGGCCGTCCCCGACCCCCCGGACCGGCCGCTCACCGGCTACTGGAGCTCCCTTGCCACCCTTCGAACCCCCCACGAAGGGCTCAACCGCCTCTTCCTCGCCGCCCGGAGCCAGCTCCCCGCCGCCGTGGACCGCCGGGGAAGGATGGACGGGAGCATCTGGCAGTACAACCTGGAGTGGGTCCGGGACCAATCCCACGTGGCGGAGGCCCTCGTGCGGTTGGGGGACCAGGAGAAGGCGCGTACCGTTCTCCTGCGCCTCCTCGACGAGATGGTCTCTCCCGAAGGGGACACGGTGGACTCGGGGCGGCGGCGGCCGGCGCAGGACGTGGAGCTGGACCAGAACGGAGAGCTCCTGTCGGCGCTGGCCACCTACGTGGACTGGACCGGGGACGGGGAGCCCGTGCTGGCCCGGTGGGACAGGGTCCGGGCCCTGGCCTCCTTCCCTCTCCAGGATCGGTTCCGCCACGAAGCGTCGGGCCTTCTCCACAACCGGCGCGAGTACTGGGAGCGGCACGGGGACCACGGCATCCAGGACGGCTTCGAGCTCATGAGCCAGTTCGCGGTGGCCCTGGGGCTGGAGGACGCGGCTCGCCTGGCGGGGACGCTGGGCCGGGAGGAGGACCGGGAGCGTTGGGCGCGGGCGGCGGCCGGGTTGAAGCACGCCATGCTGGAGGACCCCCGTTTTCGCCTCGTGGAGGAAGGCCGCCTCATCAAGCGCCGGGGGGTGGACGGAGCCTGGCAGCGTACCATCCGGCTGGAGCCGGCCTCGGGGCTCCCGGAAGGGATCCCGCTGAGGGAGGAAGGGCCCCACTTCCTGGATCCCGACACCTCCTCCGTCCTCCCCATCGCCCACGGGTTCATTGCCCCCCGGGGGGAGCTGGCCCGGCGGACGCTCGCCCGGGTGGAGGAGCTCTGGAACCAGCGCTGGACCGGGGGCGGATACGGGCGCTACCACGCCTCCAGCGAGCCCGACTCCCCCGGGGCCTGGCCCTTCGCCTCCCTCTTCGTGGCCCGGGCCTGCGTGGAAGCCGGCCAGGACGACCGGGTCTGGCGGGTCCTGAACTGGCTCCTGGACACCGGGGGGGGCCGGGCCGGAAGCTGGTTCGAGAACGACGGGCCCCGCATCTCCCCTCCCTACCCCCAGGTGGGGATCACCCCCTGGACCTGGGCGGAGGTGATCACCCTCTGTGTCCACCACCTTCTGGGTGTCCGGCCCGACGCCCAGGGCGTCACCCTCCGCCCCCGGCCCCTGGCGGGGCTCGGCGAGATGGAGGGGACCCTGCGGGTCGGGTCCCGCCGGCTCCACCTGGTGGTGCGACCGGCCCCCTCCCCCGAGGCCCGTGGCGCGGTGGCGGACGGTACGCGCCTCCCCTGGGGAGATGGGGGGGTGCGCCTCCCCCTCCCCCGATCCGATGTCCGTGTAGAGGTGCTCTGCTAGGAGACTCCCGAGCCATGGCCTCCGACTCCCCCCGCCTCGTCGTCCACCTCCTCTGCAACTCCCACCTGGATCCCGTCTGGCTCTGGGAGTGGCCCGAGGGAGCGGGAGAGGCGCTGGCCCTGGCCCGGACCGTCTGCGACCTCTGCGAGGAGTTCGAGGGGTTGGTCTTCAACCGGAACGAGGTCCAGTTCTACGAGTGGATCGAGGAGTACGACCCCCCCCTCTTCCGCCGCATCGCCGGGCTGGTGGCCTCCGGGCGGTGGCACGTCATGGGAGGGTGGTACCTGCAGCCGGACTGCAACCTCCCCTGCGGCGAGTCCTTCGTGCGCCAGATCCTGGTGGGCAGGGCGTACTTCCGGGAGAGGCTCGGCGTGGCACCCACCACCGCCGCCAACCTGGACTCCTTCGGCCACTCCCGCGGGCTGGTGCAGATCCTGGCCCGGAGCGGCTACGACTCCTACCTCTTCTGCCGCCCCAAGCGCCACGAAGGATCCACCCCAGCGCCCGAGTTCACCTGGGTGGGGTTCGACGGATCGGAGGTCACCGCCGCCCTGGCGGAGTCCCATTACAACTCGCCTCCCGGGGGCGCCACCGCCAAGATCCGGGAGTGGATGGAGCGGGATTCCGGAAAGGGCGTGCTCCAGGTGCCCTGGGGGGTGGGAGACCACGGCGGTGGCCCCTCCCGGCAGGACCTTCGGGACATCGCGGCCCTGATGGCCGGGACCCCCGGAGCCCGCGTCCTCCACTCCACCCCGGAGGCCTACTTCGCCGATCGGAAAACCCTGGGGGGGGGCCTCCCCCGCCACGAGGGGGACCTCAACCCCTGGGCGGTGGGGTGCTACACCTCCGCCATGCGGCTGAAGCGCCGTCATCGCCGCCTGGAGAACGGGATCTTCCGGGCGGAGAAGATGGCCGCTACCGCCTGGATCCAGGGAAGGATGGACTACCCGGCCGGGGAATTGGCCGCGGCCACCCGCTCGCTCCTGGCCAACCAGTTCCACGACATCCTGGGGGGCACCTCCATCCCCTCGGCGGAGGAGACCGCTCTGGACGAGTTGGGGCACGGCCTCACCCTGGCCCGGCGGGTCACCACCCGGGCCTTCTTCGCCCTGGCGGAGGGGCAGGAGGCGGGAGTGGAGGGCACCCACCCCATCCTCGTCTACAACCCCCACCCCTTCCCCATCCGGGCGGTGGTGGAGTGCGAGGTGCAGCCGGCGTGGCCGGACCGCCCCCTCCGCTACGGCCTTCCCACGGTCACCGCCGGCGGGGTGCGTCTTCCCGCCCAGGCCGAGGAGGAGGAGAGCAACATCAACGAGGACCACCGCAAGCGCGTGGTCTTCCGGGCCACCCTCCCTCCCGGCCGGATGAGCCGGTTCGACTGCCGGTTCGAGAAGGTCCGGCACAAGCCCGCCGTCAGGACTCCGGTCCGCGGCGGAGCGCTCCGTTTCAGGACCGGAGAGCTGGAAGTGGTGGTGAACGCCCGCACCGGCCTCCTGGACCGCTACCGGGTGGGGGGGACGGACTACCTGCTTCCAGGCGCCCTCCGCCCCCTGGTGATGGAGGACGACGCCAACCCCTGGGGGATGGGGGTAAGGAGCTTCCGGACGCCGGCGGGGCGATTCCGCCTCCTGAGCCCAGGGGAGGCGGCCCGTCTCGCCGGGGTCCCCGGGGCCAGGCTGGCGCCGGTGCGGGTCATCGAGGACGGCCCGGTGCGGACGGTGGTGGAGGCCCTCTTCTCCTTCGGGAGCTCGGCCCTCTGCCAGCGCTACAAGCTCCCCCGGGCGGGCACCGCAGTGGAGGTCGAGACCCGGGTCCTCTGGCAGGAGAAGGACCGGATGCTGAAGCTCTCCTTCCCCACTCCCTGGAAGGAGGGGCGGGCGTTGGGGCAGGTGGCCTACGGAGCCCAGGAGGTCCCGGCGAGCGGGGAGGAGATGGTGGCCCAGAAGTGGGTGGCGGTGACCTCGGAAGACGCGAGCCACACCCTCACCGTCATCAACGACAACACCTACGGATGCGACTTCCGCAGAGGAGAGCTCCGCCTCTCCCTCCTGCGGGCGCCGGCCCATGCCGGGCACCCCACCGGCACCGGCAGGCCCATCGTCAAGGAGGACCGCTTCACCCCCCGCCTGGACCAGGGGGAGCACCTCTTCCGGTTCTGGATGAACGCGGGACCCCGGGGCGAGCGCCTGGACGTGGTGGACCGCGAAGCGCTGGCCCACAACGAGGAGCCCTTCGCGCTGGCCTACTGGCCCCCGGGAGGGGGGGAGGTTCCCGGCCCCGGCCCCATCCTCAGCGACAGGGCCGTCCAAATGACCGCCTTCAAGAAGGCCGAGAAGGGGGAGGAGCTGATCCTGCGTCTGTTCGAGCCCACCGGCCGGCGGCGGAGCACCACCCTGTCCCTGGGCCCGGCGAAGCTGAAGGTCCGGCTCCGCCTGATGCCCTTCGAGATAAAGACCTTCCGCATCGATCCCCGCTCCGGCCGCGTCCGGGAGGTCGACCTCATGGAGGAATGATGGACGAGCCCGTGAGGGTGGTCCTGGTGGGGATCGGGGGGTACGGGGAGGTCTATCTCTCGGCGCTCCTGGACGAGCCCCGGGGGGCCGGGTGCCGGATCGTGGGGGCGGTGGACCCCCGCCCCGAGGGGTGCCGCCGCCTGGCGGAGCTGAACGGGTTGGGCGTCCCCCTCTTCTCCTCCCTGGAGGCCTTCTACGAAGACCGGGAAGCGGAGCTGGCGGTCGTCTCCTCCCCCATCCACCTCCACGCCGACCACACCTGCCTGGCCCTCGACCACGGCAGTCACGTGCTGGTGGAGAAACCCGCCGCCGCCGTCACGGCCGACGTGGACCGGATGATCCGGGCGCGGGACCGTGCCGGCCGTTTCGTGGCCGTGGGGTTTCAATGGTCCTTCGCCCGGTCCGTCCTGGCGCTGAAAAAGGACATCCTGGCGGGCCGGTTCGGAAGGCCGCTGGAGGGCCGCTCCCTCACCCTCTGGCCCCGGACGGAGAGCTACTACGGGCGAAACGACTGGGCCGGGAGGAAGCGGGACGCCTCCGGCCGCTGGATCCTGGACAGCCCGGCGAGCAACGCCATGGCCCACCACCTCCACAACCTCCTCTTCCTTCTGGGGGACGCGATGGACCGGAGCGCCGGGTCCGACCTGGTCTCCGCCCGGCTGGCCCGGGTGAACGACATCGAGACCTTCGACACCGTGGCGGCCCGCCTCGCCATCCCGTCGGGGGCCGAGCTCCTCTTCCTGGCTTCCCACAGCATCGCCCCGGAGGAGGCGGGGGAGCCCTGGTTCCACCTGGAGTTCGAGGACGCCACGCTGGACTGCCCCGGGGGAATGGCCCCCATGACGGTGGTCCACGGGGATGGCCGGGTCCGGAAGTACCCGGCCCCGGATGCCAGCTCCCAGGTGAGGAAGCTCTGGGTATGTGCCGAGGCGGCCCGGCCCGGGGCCGGCCGAAAGGCGGCCGGACCGGGGGCGATCCCCCCCTGCGGGCTGGAGGCGGCCCGGCCCCACGCCGCCTTCGTCCAGGCGCTGGAGACCTCGGGCATCGCTCCCCTCGCCTTCCCTCCCTCACGGCTCCGGCTCTCCGAGACCCCGGAGGGCCGCCTCCGTTGGGTGCAGGGGTTGGCCGCCGCCATGGTGACGGCGTTCACCCTGGGGGAGATCCCCTTCCTCCCGGGGGACGAAGGGTGATGGAAGGCCCCGGAAGCCCGCCGGAACCCTCACCGCCCGAGTTGACGGTCCGCTTCGAGCCCTCCGGGCGGACCGCCGGAGTTCCCCCCGGGGCCACGATCCTGGCCGCCGCCCACTGGGCCCGGGTCCCCGTCGCCTCCACCTGTGGCGGCTCCGGCACCTGTGGGGAGTGCCGGGTCAGGGTTCTCGGCCCCGACATGCCCGTTTCGGAGGAGGACCGGGAGCACCTCGCCGCGCCCCTGCTGGCGGAGGGGTAGCGGCTCGCGTGCGGGACGGAGGTCCGCACCGACCTCGTTTGCGCCGTTCCCCCACCCCCCCTCCACCGCCCCGTCCCGGTGGAGCCGGTGATCCGGGTGGAGGAGGCGGGGGGGGCCACGAGGATCCTCCACGGCTCCCGTCCCCTCGTCACCGTCGAGGGGAAGCTGTCCGGCGGCTCCCTCGGCCTGGCCTTCGACCTGGGCACGACCACGGTGGCCGGCGCCCTCCACTCCCTCGCCGACGGCCGGGTGCTCTCCAGCGGGAGCACGGTGGACCACCAGGTCCCGGCGGGGGCCGACGTCATCAGCAGGGCCGCCTTCGCCCGCGCCCGGCCGGAGGGAACCCGGGCCCTCCAGGAGATGGCCGCCGGGACGTTGAACGAGCTGGCGGAGAGGCTCTGCCGGGAGGCCGGGGCGTCTCCCCGGGAGGTCTTCGAGGCGGTGGTCACCGGCAACGCCATCATGCTCCACCTCCTCCTGGGGCTGGACCCCCACCCCCTGGCGGTGGCCCCCTTCCGCCCCCTCTTCACGGGCGCACAGGAGGTGGAGGCCACGGACCTCCGGCTCCCCCGGGGCGGAGCCCTCCGGCCCGGCGCTCCCGTCCCCCTGAGGATCCACCCCCGGGGGAGGGTGGTCACCTTCCCCCTCATCGCCGCCTACGCCGGAGGGGACACCGTGGCGGGCCTCCACTCCACGGACCTGGTGCGGGGGGAGGAGCCCGGCCTCCTCATCGACCTCGGCACCAACACGGAGGTGGCGGTGGGGTGGGGAGGGAGGGGCGTTTGGCCTCCGCCGAGGAGCTGCCCCGCCACCCCATGGCCCACCGCCTGGAGGCGACAGGGGGACAGAGGGCTTTTCGGGTCGCGGAGGGGATCACCCTTCGCCAGGGGGACATCCGGGAGCTCCAGGCGGCCGTGGCCGCGGTGGCCGCCGCCACCCGCCTCGCCCTCCACCCCGCCGGGATCCCGGCGGCCGATCTCGCGAACGTCTTCCTG
>JBFYZD010000229.1:0-7557 GCA_041309685.1 Gemmatimonadales bacterium
GACCAGCACTCTGTCGTTGCCCCCGTCGGCGATTGCGATGTTCCCGTTCGCGAGGACCGCTGCGCCGCGCACCCGGTGGATGTCCACGCCGGAGCACCCGACTTCGAAGCGGGCAACAGCGGTGAGGCCCAGTTCCTGCACCGCCTCCTGCGCGGCAGCTGCGTTGGCCGAGGTTGTGATGAATCCGGCCAGAAGTGCGACGTGCCTCACTCTTGCCCCCTTGAGGTTGGCGCGTGCCGGCCTGAGCGGCCGTGCCGTGTGCTTCCCCTGGCTTTGTCGCCCCTGCCACTGCAGCGCCGTTTCAGTTCCGATCTCGGAGGTGTGGCTGCAATCCGGGCTGATCCGCCCGATCAGTCGCCCGCCTGCAGCCGGGTCGGCTCAATCGCACGAAGTTGGCAACCGCCCCGGGCCGGGATATCCTCCCTTCCGCAAGGTGAGGAGTTATTGCTGAATCCGGGACCAGCGATCCCAGGCCGAGCGCAATAAGGAAAACTCATCTCTGATGGGGTGATGCTACGTAATGGATGAGGCGAATCCCTTTTCACCGGACCGGGCCAAAGACCGTTTCGTTTCGCTGGACGCGCTTCGGGGCCTCATCATGGTCCTCATGGCGGTCGATCACGCCTGCTTCTTTGTCGGCAAGTTGCACCCCGGGGAGTTCTGGGGTCTGCCGCTTCCCCGATATGCGGATGCCCTCGCGTTCCTGACGCGCTGGGTGACTCATATCTGCGCCCCGGGCTTCTTCTTCCTGATGGGCGCCGGCATGATCCTGTTCGCGGCGGCGCGGCGCCAGGCCGGGTGGAGCGAAGACAGGATCACGCGCTTCTTCGTGACCCGCGGAGTCCTGCTCATCCTGCTGCAGATGATGGTCGAAAACCCCGCCTGGCTGCTCGGCACGATGGGCGACAAGCTGCCGATGGCGGCGGCTCCGGGGGGGGGCGGCGAGGTGCTCTTTCACTTCGGCGTGCTCTATGGCCTGGGCGCGAACATGATCGTATTGGCCTTGCTGATGCGGGCCGGCACCGGCCTCGTCGCCCTCGTGAGCGTCGGCTCGATCCTGGCGACGCAGTGGCTGACGCCCTCTGCGGCCGAAGCCGGGGTGCTGTTTTCGCCGTTGCTGAGGATCTTGCTCATCCCGGGACAGACCGGGCCCCTGCAGTCTTACTATCCCCTGATCCCCTGGCTGGCCCCGACGGGGTTCGGCGTCGTGTTCGGCAGGGTCCTGGGCGGGAAAGGCCCGCGGGCTTTCCGCTTCGCGCTTCCGGCCGGAGTCGGCTTGCTGGGCCTGTTCGTGGTGTTGCGCTGGATGGGCGGGTTCGGGAATATCCACTTGGGCGACGGCGGCTGGATCGCTTTCCTGAATGTCACCAAGTATCCGCCGAGCCTGGCCTTCCTGTCCTTGACCCTGGGCGCCAATCTGGTGCTGCTCTTCGGAGCCTCGAGGATCGAACCCGCGCTTCTCCGCGCCGGTCGGCCGTTGCTCGTCTTCGGGCGCTCGGCGCTCTTCTTCTATGTCGCGCACCTGTATCTCTACGGGGCGTTCGGCTTGGCCTTTGCGGGCGGCGCGTCCTATCCCGTCATCTACCTGGCCTGGCTTGCCGGGCTGGCCATCCTTCTTCCGCTGTGCGCGTGGTACGGGAGATTCAAAGAACAGAAGCCCACCGAGTCCATCTGGAAGCTGTTCTGATCCTGCAGTTGAGCCGCTGCCCACGTTCCCACAGTGGCCTCAGAACCTCGTGGGTCCTTGGACTCCCTATCCCTTTGATTTGGGGCTAGAGGAAGAGGGCCGCCTCCACCACAAGCCCCGGTCCAAAGGCCATGGCCACGAGTGGTCGTGGGGCGTCTTGCCGGCGGAGACGATCCAACGTGAAGAGAATGGTGGCCGAGGACATGTTCCCGAACTCCGAGAGGACCTCCCTGGAGACGGCGTTGTCCTGAGGCCCCAGTTCCAGGGCCTCCTGCACCGAGGTCAGGATCCGGGGACCTCCGGGATGGACGGCCCAGGTGGCCACACCCGCCAGGCTCAGCCCGTTTTCAGCCAGCCAACCCTCCACCCACCCTCTCAGGTGCGTCTTGATGATGTGGGGAACTGTGGCCGCCAGGGTCATGCGGAAGCCGTGGTCTCCGATGCGCCAGGTCATGGCGTCGGCGCTTTCCGGAAGAAGGAAGGTCCCGCTGGCTGCCAACCGCCACGAGGATCCCGAGACTCCGTCCCCCGGTCTCACCCCCACCAGGGCCGCCGCTCCGTCCCCGAAGAGGGAATTGGCAACCAGGGTGTCGGGATCCCAGTCGTAGGACATGTGGAGGGTGCAGAGCTCTACCGAGGCTACTAGGACCCGGGCCTCGGGCCAGGCTCCGGTGAAGGCGGACGCCACCCGAAGGCCGTTCAGGGATCCGTGGCATCCCATGAAGCCCACGTGGGTCCGTTCCACCGAGGGGGACAGCCCCAGGCGTTCCACCAGTTCGATGTCCGGTCCCGGAGCAAAGAAGCCGGTGCAGGAGACCGTCACCAGGTGGGTGATCCGGTCGGCCTCCGTTCCGGCTTCCTCCAGAGCCGCCCTGGCGGCCCGGGCCGCCAACTCCGGGGCGTCGGACTCGAAGCGGAGCATCCGGGCCTGGGTGGAGGGACCCGGGTCTCCGGCTCCCCGGGCCGGCTGAAAGAAGGTCTGCCGGGGCGCCCCCCCCTCGTCGGTTCCCTCCAGGATGGTGCTGTGCCGCTTCCGGACGCGGCTCTTTCCGTACAGGGCCTTGATGGTTCGGGCCTTCCTGCCCTCCACGCCGGCCAGAGCGGCCCAGGACTCGGCAGCCTCGGGCTGGGTGATGGAATGGGTGGGCACTGCGGTGCCGATACCAGTCACGCGAAGGCTCATTGGATCTCTCTTTGATTTCAGGCCGGACCGGCCAGGGGCGCACCCACCCGGCGGACCAGGGGCCCGGACAGGGAGGGGAAGCGGCCAAGCAAGCGCAGCGAGGTTCGGGTCAGGTGGGGCCGGGCCAAGGTCCAGGCAAGGGCCCGGCAGTAGCGTTGGGCCCGACCTATCAAGCGGCCATGGATTCCTGTCCAGCGCTCCAGGATCTCCGGACGCCAGTGGGAATCGGCTTCCCCGGCCAGGGGAGCCAGGGCCCTGGCTCCGGCCAAGGCCCAGAACATCCCCTCCCCGGTGAAAGGCTCCACGTAGCCCGAGGCGTCTCCCACCGCCAGAAGGCGCTCCGCACCGGGGCGCCGAGGACGGCGGGTAAGCTCCGGTGTTCCTTTCCAACCCTTCCTATGGGCCTCCGGAGGGGTGGGCCAGCCGGCTCGTCCCAGGAGGGCGGACACCAGGGCATGGGGGGAGCCGGCTTCTTTCATGCTCTCGGCCCGGAGCGCCGCCGCCACGTCCAGGGAGCCGTCTTCCAACCGGCACAGGCCCACGTACCCCTCCTCTCCCACGGCCATATAGATCGTGCCCGGCTCATAGAAGGGGGTCTCCGGGGGGAAGATGCGCCCGAGACCCACCAGGGGCCGGCGGCTGGACCCGGAGGGGAGGCTGGGGATTCCGGCCTGGGCCATGAGCCCACTGGAGAGGCCGTCGGCGGCCACCACCACCCGGGCCGAGACTTCTCGCTGAAGACCTTCCGCCGAAACCTCCAGGATGCGCCTGTCCTTCTCCAGGACCTTCAACGACGCCCGGGCTCCCTGCAGAACGTAGGCTCCGGCCTCACCGGCGGCCCGTATCAGCGCCAGATCGAAGGTGTTCCTTGAGAGGGCCATGGAACCGTTCAGAGGAAGCCGCACCTCCCGGGGCCCCCCTCCCAACAGGATAGCCTCGAGGGGAACGGCCCTTGCCTCCTCCAGAAGCCGGCCCAGACCGGCCCGGGCCAGGATATCCCGGGCCCCGGGGCTGAGGGTGGAGCCGCAGACCTTCCAGCGGGGGAAACGAACCCGGTCCACGAGAAGGATCGACTTCCCCCTTCGTGCCAGCTCCAGGGCCGAGAGGGACCCGGCGGGGCCGGCGCCCACCACCACGGCGTCCCAGACCCGGTCCGCAGGGAGGGCCTTCAGCCCCGAGGCCCCGGTCTGCCGGAGATGGAAGCCCCTCGTCACGCCGCCTCCCAGGCCAGGGAAAACCGCTGAGGCCAGCAGCGGCGGATCCGGGCTCCACGGAGGCCGGCCTTCCGGGCCAGAGACTCCACTTCATGAAGGGAATAGGCCGCCAGCACCGAGCGGATGCCGTCCACCCGGACCACGGGCGAGCGGGTCACCGTCCGGACCGTGATCCAGGCCAGGGCGTACCCCATGCGGGTCCTCAAGAGGTCCTGGACGCACAGCCTTGCACCGTAGTCCTTGAGACGGCCCAGGAAGGCAACGGCTTCATCCTCCGAGAGATGATGCAAGAAGAGGGAAGAGCAGATGAAGTGGAAGCCAGGAGGGAGGGACTCCCGAAGAGCGTCATGCTGAAAGAACTCCACCTCCAACCCCTGCTTCGCGGCCCGGGCCCGGGCATATTCCAGGGCCACCGGGCTTCGGTCGCATCCCGACACCTCCACCCGAAGATCCTCCTTCTCGCCATGACGCTTCAGAGCCAGAACCACGTCTCCCCCGCCGCAGGCCACGTCCAGGATGCGGAGGGGGCCCGAGACCGGAGGGGTGAGGCGCCGTACCTGGGCCCAGATCCGCCCTGCGGTCAGGGAGAGGGCGTTGATGCGGCTCAGCCCATCCAGGGCACGGGCGTGCCGGTCTCGGGGCAACTCCGGAGCATCCATGAGCTCCGGCTGGAGGATGCGGGCCCTGAGATCGGGCGGAACTGGAGTCAATGGAGATTCCCCGGGGCTGAGCGATCGTGACTGTACCGAAAGAAAAACGATACCCTCTACCGCCGGTCGGGTTCGAGGGAGGAGGGGACATGGGGTCTTCCCCGGAGACCCTTCAATTCGCGATGGAGACAGCCCGGATCCAGGCGACCTCCAACTCGAAGGGCCCCTCCTTCTTGTCCCCGATGAGGAATCCCATCTGGCGGATGGAGGACAGATCCAGGGGAGGGGAGCCCCTGGGGACCCAACCACGATGACTGGGCTGGAAAGCACTGAAGGGGATGAAGACCTCCCGCCATTCTCCTGGCTCGGTGGTGAACTCTGCCTGGTAAGCGATTCCGTCCATGTTCCGGTCGGTGCGGAGGCGCAACTGATACCTACGGCCGTCTCCCCTCACCCTGAGGTGAAGACCATCCATCCCGGTGAGGTCCAGCTTGTCGAAGAGGGCCCGGACGGAGGCGAACCCGCCGTTGTTCTCCAGAGACACGAACCCATGGAACATGGCCGTGCCGGGGCCCGAGACTTCGAGGGTGCTGGAGGAGCGGCCTCCCATGACGCCATCGTTGACGATGGCCCACCGGGTAGCGTCGGGCGTCCTGAAATCAATGAGCTCCTTGGCGGCGGCGATCGAAACGCCTGCATTACCGGTCATGGTCCTCTCCTGGCCCGAGATGGAGAACGGGGGGAGGATCAGGGAGAGTCCCGCGGCGAGGATCCCAAGCCTGGTGGCATTCTTCATGATGGTGGCCCTCCCGATCCGAATTATTCGAGGTATTGATTCTCTGTATAACAATAGTATAGCCTTTGTCTAGGTTTTTGTCCAGGTTCGCCAGGATACTGCCGGGTGAACCGGGTGAGGTGGGGAAGGGCGGGGGTTGGGTCCCTACGTTTCCCACCTGGCTCATGGCCAGCCTGATGTACGGGTCCGGTCTCCGTCTTACGGAGTGCCTCCGCCTTCGCGTCCAGCACATCGAATGGGAGACCCGGACGATTCACGTCTGGGACCGCAAGGGCGGCAAGGACCGAACCACCATGCTCCCAGCCTCCCTGGTGGAGCCTCTCAAGCGCCATCTCGAGAGGGTGAGAGACCTTCACCGGAGCGACCTCGCCCGCGTCCAACTGCCTGAGGCCCCCGCATGCAAGGACCCGAACGCCGCCAATGCGATCCCAGTCCCCTCCAACGGGCGGTGCGGGATGCCGTCAGGAGGGCCGGCCTGGCCAAACCAGCCACCTGCCACACCTTTCGCCACTCCCTTGCAACCCACCTCCTGGAAGACGGCCAGGACATCCGCCCGGTCAGGGAACTTCTGGGGCACAGGGATCTGAAGACCACTAGGGTCTACACGCACGTCCTGAACCTGGGGCCGGCCGGAGTGCGTAGCCCCCTGGACCGGTTGTAGTCCCGCCGCCCGGCCCTTCCCTGTTTACACGGATCCGCCAAAGTCCCAGGGGCAGCCCTGCGCGGCAGGCCTTTGCGGTCGGCTTGGGGAGACAACTCCCCGCTTGCGGATCGCTCCGACACCGGGTTACATGGACGGCATGACGCGGCTTCAGCGAGCGTCGTGGACCTGTAGAAACTTGGTTATCCCGGGTGGTGAACCAGGTCCCGGGTCCCACTCTTGGAGAGCCCCCCCCGCCGGCGCCCAACAGGCGCTGATCGCCAGGCCTTGCCATCGATGGCATGCCGTGCTAGCATCCCACCATGACGCGAAAGCACAGCCGAAGCCTCGCCGCCATCTTCAGGCAGCCCGTCCCGGGCGACCTCAAGTGGCGTGATGTCGAAGGCCTTCTGAGGAGTCTGGGGGCCGAGCTCGAGGAGAGGGCGGGGTCACGGGTGGCTGTCTTTCTGAAGGACCGAACCGCAGTGTTCCATAGGCCACATCCGGGCCCGAACCTGGACAAGGGCGCCGTGCGAGACGTCAGGCGGTTTCTGGAGAGTATGGGAGTAGGACCATGATCGAGTACAAGGGGTACGTCGGCGTCTTCGAGTTCGACGAAGAACTGGGGAAGTTTCACGGGTCCGTGGTCAACACTCAGGACGTGATCACCTTCTACGGCTCCTCCGTGGAAGAGCTCAGGGAGGAGCTGATGAACTCCGTGGAGGTGTACCTGACGTTCTGCACTGAGAAGGGCCGGGACCCGGAGAAGCCATTCTCGGGAAAGCTGAGCATCCGCACGAGCCCTGAGATCCACCGGAGGATCGCAATTCAGGCGGCTCGGCGCAGGGTCAGCATGAATTCGTTCGTCGAGTCCATCCTGGAAGAGGCAGTGTCCAAGGACTGACTGCGCACCCGGCCCCGGATAACAAGCGGCTGAAGCTGACGCTGGCGTCCTCCGGGGATCTCCGCTCGTGGGCCAGGAGGTCGAGCCCCAGCTTGAGGGCATGGGCTTCGCGGCCGCCGCACCTTCGCGGGGGCGCAGCTTAGCCCCAACCGGTTAGGCAACCCGAGAGGCATTGACAAGCGTCACGTGACGCCTTACGATAGGGCGTGATCAAGACCTTCGCCGACCGAACGACCGAGGAACTCTTCCGCACCGGCACCGGCCGCAAGGTCCCTGCGGACATCGCGCGCAGGGTGCTGCGCAAGCTGGAGGCGGTCCATGCTGCCTCGCACCTGACCGATCTTCTAGTACCGCCGGGCAATCACCTCCATGCGCTGAAGGGTGATCGCTCCGGGCAACATGCCATAGCGGTGAACGACCAGTGGCGGATCTGCTTCCGGTTTGAAGACGGCGATGCGTACGATGTCGAGTTCTGCGACTACC
>JBFYZD010000230.1:0-19795 GCA_041309685.1 Gemmatimonadales bacterium
ATGGCGGCCACCGGCTTGCTGATGGAGGCGGCCTGGAAGAGGGTCGCGGAGGTCACGGGGGCACCGGTGCCGGCGTCGGCCACCCCGTACCCCTTCGCCCAGACGATCCGGCCTCCGTCCACGACGGCGACGCTCACCCCGGGCACGTGGTAGAAGTCCATCCTGTCCCGGATCGCGTACAGGACGGGATCCCGGCCCCGGACCTGGAGGGCGGGACCGAGCCCCTGCTCCACGCGGGCGATGCGGGCGCTCTCCTCCTGGGCTGCGCCATGGGGGGGGTTCCCCGCGCCCAGGGCGGCGAGGAGAAGGAGGGCGCAGGAGCGGTGGAGGAGGGACGGCCCCCCCGCCGGGTGCTGGCGTCGCATCGTCGCGGTGGTCCTCGTCTGCGGTGGCAAGGAAGGGGGACCGGTCGTGAGGCCGGCCCCCCTCGTTCTCAGGCCCTACGGGGTTCCGGGTTTATCGTTTCCACTTCTCGAACCAGCTCTGGAGGTAGAGTTGGCTCCGCAGGAAGTTCGAGGGGATGGAGGAGGTGCCGTGGTACTCCCCCTTGAAGCGAAGCATCACGGTGGGGACCTTCTGCACCTTGAGGGCGGAGTAGAACTCCTCCGTCTGGGGGATGGGGGTGCGCAGGTCCAGCTCCCCGGTCATGAGCAGGGTCGGGGTCTTCACGTTCCCGGCGTACATGAGGGGGGAGCGGCGCAGGTGCTCGGAGGGATCCTCCCAGGGGTACTTCTCGAAGTTCCGATACCACCCGGATCCGTCGGTGGTCCCCACGAAGGAGATCCAGTCGATGACCGGGTACATCGAGGAGGCCGCGGCAAAGCGGTCCGTGTGACCGACGATCCATGCGGTGAGGACCCCTCCTCCGGAGCCGCCGTAAACGAAGAGGTTGTCGTCGTCGATGAACCCCCTGGCGATGACCTCGTCCACCCCCTTCATGAGGTCGTCGTAGTCCAGGCCGGGATAGGCGTTGTTGATCTCGTTCCCGAAGGCGCTCCCGTACCCCGAGCTCCCCCGGGGGTTGGTGTAGAGGACCACGTACCCCTGGGAGGCGAACTCCTGCCAGGAGAAGTTGAATCCCACCCCGTACATGCCGTGGGGTCCTCCGTGGATGGAGAGAAGGAGGGGGTACTTCTTCGACGGGTCGAAGTCCGGCGGGGTGATGTACCACCCGTGGATGTCCAACCCACCCACCGATTCGTACCAGATCTCCTGGACCTCCCCCAGCTTCACGCCGGAGAGCACGTCCTCGTTCACCCGGGTGAGGCGTTGCAGGCGGGCGGGGTTCTGAGCGTTGAAGGTCCAGACGTCCCCGGGCTCGTGGTAGCTGGAGACGGTGGCGGCGAAGTTCCCGCTCCGGTCCAGGGAGCTGAAGGAGAGCATGTGGTTCCCCTCCGTGACGGCTCTGGGCTCACCCTGGAGAGGGGCGAACCAGACGTTGGAGATCCCCTTCATGCCGGCGTTGAAGTAGAGCCCGCTCCCGTCGCGGGCCCAGGTGAGGTTCCCCATGGATCCCATCTCGCCGGCGATGCGGCGGGGGCTGGACCCGTCGGAGCTCATGACGTAGAGACCGTTCTCCCGGTAGGTGTCGGTGGACCAGTCCTGCCCCTGGTAGGCGATGAGGCGGCCGTCGGGGGAGGGGAGGGGCCCCGAGTCGGGGCCCGGGCGGGTGGTGAGCTGGCGTATGGCTCCCGTTTCCACGCTCACGGCGTAGATCTCCGACTCCCGCCACTGGTAGTCGGCGTCCTCCACCCGCAGGGAGGAGAAGAGGATCTCCCGTCCGTCGGGGGTCCACTCGGGCCCCGCATGATCCCACTCCCCGTCGGTGAGTCGCTTCGGTGTTCCCCCCTCGGCGGGCACCACGAAGATGTGGGAGTGGGAAGTGTCCACGAACCCGGTCCGGTCCTGCCGGTAGTCCAGACGGTCCACGATCTTGGGACCCTCCGTCCAGCGGGCTCCTTCAGGCCGGTCGGGCAGCTTCACGCTCCAGCTCTCGACGTCCTCCACCTGCATGGTGAAGGCGATCCGCCGGCCGTCCGGGGACCACCGAAGGCTCCCCGGGGACCTCTCCACCCGGGTGATCTGAGTGGTGGCTCCCTCGGCGTCCATCCACCGGACGAAGATCTGTGAGCCCGAGGGCTCTCCGGGGGCGGTGAAGGCGATGCGGGTGCCGTCGGGAGACCAGACGGGGGATGAGCCGTCGGTGAGACGGCGCATGCGGGACCCGTCGGCGTTCATGATCCAGATCCCGGAATACCGCCGGTCGTTCACCTTGTCCACGCCTCCCCTTGTGAACAGGATCTGCTGTCCCTCGGGGGAGAGTTGGGGATTGGAGACGGACTCCATCTCGAGGAAGAGGTCCAGGGTGAGGGTCTTCTCCTGGGCCGGCAGGAAGGTGGGAAGAAGGAGCAGGAGCAGGGCCGCGGCGAGGGAGACGGTCCGCATGGAAACCTCCGGGGAAGGGGAATCCCAACCCGCCGGCGAGGGCACGGGGGCTGGAGACGGGTGGTCCTGGTCTGGAGGCAACTTAGGGGTTGCGGGCGCCGGGATCCAGCAGGGAGCGGCCGGGGAGAGGTTGCCCGTCCTCTCCACCGTTCGGAGGAGACCGGTCAGGCACCTCGGGCTCGCGCACGCGGTTCCGGCCGTCTTCCTTGGCCTGAAGCAAAGCCTGGTCCGCCAGGGTGTAGAGGATGGTGGACCGCGTCCCGTGCTCGGGGCAGGCGGCATAACCCGCGGATATGGTGACCTTCAGGTCCAGGTCCACCGGCGGCCGGGCCTCCCCCACCAGGGATACGAGCCGCTGCGAGACGTGGCGCGCCACGTCGCCCGACGTGCCCGGAGCCAGCACGGCGAACTCTTCCCCGCCCACGCGGAAGGGGGTGTCCGCCGCCCGGGTGTGCTCGATGAGGACACGGCCGATCCAGGAGAGGATCTCGTCGCCGATGTCGTGGCCGAAGGTGTCGTTCACCAACTTGAAATGGTCCACGTCGATGAGGATGAGGGCGAACTGGTCCCCGTAACGCCGGGACCGGTCCGACTCCTCCGCCAGGCGCTCATGGAAGGCCCTGCGGTTGAGCAGCCCCGTGAGGGGGTCCCGCATGGCCTTGTCGCTGAGGCCGCTGATCTGCTCGTCGGCGTTGCGGATGCGGACGGAGAGGGTCTCCAGGAGCTTCAGGGCGACGCCGGGGGAGGCGGTGAGGATCCGCTGCAGATCCTGCTTCTCCAGGATCAGGACCTTCAGGGAATCCACGCTCCGGACGGTGGCGCTCCGGGGCATGGAGTTCAGGATGGCCATCTCGCCGAAGATGTCTCCTTCGGTGAGGCGGGCCAGCTCGAAGTCCGAGCTCCGGGCCGGATAGAGGACCTGAACGGTCCCTTCCATGATGAGGAAGAGGGAGTGCCCCGGCTCCCCGATCTCCACCACGTTGGTCTCGGGGGGAAACGACTGGGCCCGGACGGCCCCGGCCAGTTGCTCCAGGTCCGCCGACTCCAGGTCCTTGAACAGGGGGACCCTACGCAGCAGGTCGATTCGGTCCATCCGGCGATCGTGGAGGTTGGAAGGCTCTCAAGCCGTTGGCGCGACAGGGGAAAGAGGAAAGCTACATCCGTGGGAGATGCGCCGCCATGAGAAAGAAGGGTCGGGGGTCCGCACTCAGACGAAGAGCCCCGGTGCCCCGCCGGTGTGCCAGAAGAGCGCCGAGTCCCGCTCCGGCACCCTCCCCGCGCGGAGCCAGGCCAGGAATCCGGCCCCGGCTTTCGACGTGTAGACGGGGTCCAGGACCACGCCGGCGTGGCGGCCGAAGAAACCGGCAGCCTCCTCCGAGGCCGGGGTGGGAATCCCATACCCCCCGCCCACGAAGCGGTCGTCGGGGGTCACGAGCTCCGGTGGGGGGCTTCCGCGCCACCCCAGCAGCTCCCCGGCCCCGCGGGCGATCTCTTCCGTGGTGACCACCATCTCCCGTGCCGGGATGTCGGGGCTCACCCCCACGAGCCTCACGTTCTCCCGGCCCAGGAGGGTGAAGCCCAGGGCGAGGCCGGCCAGGGTTCCGCAGGAGGAACTGGAGATGAAGATCCAGGTCAGCCCCACCGGCCACCCCCCCCTCTCCGCCATCTGCCGGTCCAGCTCCACCGCCGCCCTGACGTAGCCGAGGGCGCCCAGGGGGGTGGAGGCCCCCAGGGGGATCACCATGGGCCGGCGCCCCCGGCCCTCCAGTTCCCTCGCCACCGCATCCATGGCCGGCGCCCGGTCCTCACGGCGGGCCACCACCCGGATCTCCGCCCCGAAGAGCCGCATCAGGAGGGCGTTTCCCGTGGGGGGTTCCGGAGGGGTGCCGTTCACCACCAGGACGCATCCCATCCCGACCTGCGCCGCCGCCGCCGCGGTCACCCGGCAGTGGTTGGACTGGGGACCCCCGCAGGTGATGAGGGTGTCGGCCTTTCCCCGAGCCTCCCCCAGGTAGAGCTCCAGCTTCCTGACCTTGTTGCCCCCCAGGGCGAACCCCGTCCAATCGTCCATCTTGAAGAGGATGGCGGGAGCCTGGGGTCCCAGGGCGGAGCGGAAGTGCGGCGCCGGCAGGAGCGGGGTGGGGAGGAAGGCCAGGGGTACCCTGGGGAAGGTTTCCAGCCTCTTCAGTGCGTCAGCGCTCATGGGAAACTGCGCTCCTTTTCGCCTCGTCCAGCCCGTCCGTCCCGGCGGCGGCGTAGCCGCTCGCGATGCGGACCGTGTTGAAGTGGATGTCCACGGTGTCTTCCACGAACGGAGCATAACCCCCACCCATGACGACGGCCACGGGTACCCCGGCCTGGGAGCAGAGGCGGAACACCAGGTGGTCCCGATCCTCAAGGCCCCCTTTGGTCATGGCGAGGCGCCCCAGGCGGTCCCCGTGGAAGGGATCGGCTCCCGCCAGGTAGAAGGCCAGATCGGCCCCGGAGCGTTCCAGCGCCTCCTCGACCCCCCGCTTTGCGGCTGCCAGGAACGCCTCGTCTCCGGAGCCGTCGGGGAGCTCCAGGTCCAGGTCCGAGGCCTCCTTGCGGAAGGGGAAGTTGTTCGCACCGTGCACCGAGAGGGTGAACGCGGACGGGTCGCCCCGGAAGATGGCGGCGGTGCCGTTGCCCTGGTGCACGTCCAGGTCCAGGACGGCGATGCGCCCGGCCAACCCCTCGCGCTGGATGACCCGGGTGGCCACGGCCACGTCGTTGAAGACGCAGAACCCCTCGCCCCGGTCGGCGAAGGCATGGTGGGTGCCCCCCGAGAGGTTCACCCCCACCCCGTCCTCCAGGGCGGCCCTGCCCGCGCCCAGCGTCCCCCCCACGGAGCGCCGGGAACGCTCCACCAGGCCGGGGGACCAGGGGAAGCCCATGCGCCGGACCTCCTGGGGGGTGAGGGTTCCCTCCGTGACCCGCCGGAGGTAGTCGGGATGATGCACGGTGGCGAGCTCGGCGTCCGTGGCGGCTTCCGGAACCCGGAGGGCTCCTCCGGCTCCCAGCCCGGAAGCCTCAATCCGGTCCCGGAGGAGGGAGTACTTCGCCATGGGGAACCGGTGGCCGGGAGGGAGGGGAAGGACGAAGTGGTCGGAGTAGAAGATCTGCATACCCAAGGCTAGCCCGCGGAAACGGCACCCGGAAGGGGATCCCCAGGTGGGGTGGGGTGTTCCACAAGGGGTTCTGTCCCTCTCCTCGCTCACCGGGCACCCCGGGGCATGCATCCAATCCCGAGTCTCCTGGGCCGGCTCCGGCCCGCCGGAACCCTCCCCAGGGCCCTCGGGGTGGCGTGGCTCCTGGTGATGGGCGTGGCTCCCGGCCCGGGACCCCTTCTGGGGCAGGGGGCTCCGCCGGGGGCCATCCAGGGAAGGGTCCTGGACGAGAGCGGGATCCCGATCTCCTCGGCGCTGGTCCGCCTCTTCCGGCCCGGGTCGGAGCTGGCCCTCCGGGGAGCCGAGACCGACGATCTGGGCTACTACCACATGGAGCCCCTGGGGGCCGGTCCCTACCGGGTGGACGTGCTGCGCCTTGGGTTCGCGGCCCAGAGTCGTGAGATCGAGGTGCCTTCCGGAACCCGCCTGGACGTGGACTTCACCCTGGTGACCCAAGCGCTGGCGCTGGAGGGGATCAACGTGGAGGCGGAGCGGAGCCGGGAGAGGGTCCGCTTCGAGGAGGAAGCGGGGCTCACGGTCCGGGAGCTGGCGCGGGATCAGATCAAGGGGATCCCCGGGCTGGTGGAGGCGGACCCCCTGAGGGCCGTGGAGGTGCTGCCGGGAGTGGTCACCACCTCGGACTTCTCCTCGGCCTTCAATGTGCGGGGAGGCTCGGCGGACCAGAACCTCATCCTCCTGGACGGGCTTCCCGTCTTCAATCCCACCCACCTGGGGGGTTTCTTCTCCATCTTCAACGGCGACATGGTGCGCAGGGCCGAGCTCCAATCCGGCGGGTTTCCGGCCCGCTTCGGGGGGCGGGTATCCAGCGTGCTGGACGTGCAGTCCGACCCGGGCGCCGGGCAGCTCCGGTGGGATGCCGGGGTCTCCCTCCTGGCCACCCGGGTGGCCCTGGCCGGTGGCGTGGGCGGAGGCGTTCTGGACAAGCTCCGGCTGCGCAGCGCCGGCTGGAGGGTTTCGGGCCGCCGGTCGTACTTCGACCAGGTTCTGAAGCCGTTCTTCGATTTTCCCTATCACCTGACGGACCTCCAGGCCGCCTTCGAAGGGTGGACCCTGGGGGGGGACCGGATCTCCCTGACGGCCTACACGGGCCGGGACGTCCTGGACCTCACCACCCTGGACGCCGAGGACTTCCCCCTGAGGATCGACTGGGACTGGGGGAACGATCTGTTGGGGCTCCGGTGGACGCGGCCCCGGCGGGATGGGGGGTCGTGGGAGGTCCGCACCGGGTACTCCCGCTTCAGGTCGGGACTCTCCTTTCCGGACTTCGATGACACGGAGATCCGAAGCGGCATCAGCCTGGGGAACCTGGAGGGGGACCTGGAGCTGCGTCCCACCCCCTACCTGGCCGTGACCACCGGAGGCGGCATCCGGCGGCTGGCGGTGGACAACCTCTTCGAGACCGGAGGAACCGTCTTCGGCGGGGGGAAGGGTACGGGGCGGGAGCTCTTCGGGTACCTCCAGGCCGAATGGAACCCCACCGCCGATTGGATCCTGGAGGTGGGAGGCCGGGTGGAGAAGTTCGAGCCCTCCGCCGGCGAGGACGTGACGGTGTTTTCCCCCCGGGTTTCAGTGAAGCGGTTCCTGCCGGGCTCGGAGTGGGCGCTGAAGGCATCGGCGGGGCGGTACGCGCAGTTCCTCCACTCCATCCGGGACGAGGAGCTTCCCGTGGGGCTGGACGTGTGGATCCTCACCGGGGACCAGGCGCCCCAGGTGGTGTCGGACCAGCTTCAGCTTGGACTCGAGGGGTATCCCCGGGAGGGTTGGTACGGGTCGCTGGAGGCGTTCTACCGGGTCTTCGACGGCGTGGTGACCACCAATCTGGCGGAGGACCCCAACCGGGAGGGCGACAACTACCTGCCGGGGCGGGGTCTGTCCTACGGCGCCGATCTCTTCATCCGCCGCACCCGGGGAGCCACCACCGGGTGGCTGGCCCTCTCCCTTCTTCGGGCGGACAGGAGCTTCCCGGACTTCCTCTCGGGGCTGGATCCCGCTCCGGAGATCACCTATGCGCCCGTGTTCGACCGACGGGTGGATGCGGACCTGGTGCTCCAGAGGAGCCTGGGGCGGGGTCTGGAGGCCGGGCTTCGCTGGAACTTCGGAACCGGACTCCCCTACACCCGACCCCTCGGGAGTTACGTCTACCTGTCTCCCCGCATCATCCCCGGGTCCCAGATGGAGTGGAGCAGCGGTAGCGGGGAGGAGGGGGAAGAGACCGATGGGTTCTACGGGGTGGCCCTGAGTGACCGGAATGGGGCGCGCTATCCCGCGCGGCACCGGCTGGACCTGAGCCTGCGCTGGACGGTGGACCGCTCCTGGGGACGGATGACCCCCTATGTCACCGTGCTGAACGTGTACAACCGGAAGAACGTGCTCTTCTATTTCTTCCAGTACGACCTGGATCCCCCCATGAGAACGGGGATCTCCATGTTCCCCTTCCTTCCGACCCTGGGGGTGGAGGTGACCTTCTGATGGTGCGCCGGGGATGGGGGATGGGCGTATTCCTGGGCGGTGTCGCCGCCTTGGGGGCGGCAGGGTGCGAGCTCCAGGAGGTGACCATCGCCCGGCCCGAGGCGCTCCTGGTGGCGGAGGTCTACCTCATGGTGGGAGACGAGGACGACCAGGTCACCGCTTTCCTCCACTCCACCCTGGGGAGCGCCGACCAGGCCAACCTGACCGCGGCCACGGTTCGCCTGACGGTGGGGGACACCCTGTCCATCAGTCTCCTTCCCTTCCCCTCCCAGGAGTGCCTCCTGGAGGAGCTGGCGGACGTGGTGGAGGGGGTCTGCTTCTCCGCCGGCCCGGACGTGGAGGATCTTGTGGCCCCGGGAGACCGGGTGGAGGTGGAGATCACCCTTCCCGATGGCCGGGAGCTCCGTGGGGCCACGGTCCTTCCCCGGGACATCCGCTTCCTTCGGCCCGCGGGGACGAGGATCTGCGCCCTGCCCCAGGGACGGAGCCTGCCTCTCGCCTGGAACCGCTCGGAGGGGGCCTGGGCCTACGCGGCGGAGACCACCATCTGGGGGCTGAGGGACGCTCTGGCCGGCCAGGGGATCACGGTGGAGGCGGACTCCGTCGCTCTCCTCGGCCTGGCCATCTCGGAGTCCGACACCACCATCGTGTTCCCGGGGGAGTTCGGCGTGTTCACCCGCTTCGAGCTGGACCGGGAGGTGGCTCTTGCCCTCCAGGGGGGGCTTCCCAGGGGGGTGGCGGCGGACGTGGCGGTGGCGGCGCTGGACCGGAACTACGTGAACTGGGTCCGGGGGGGGAACTTCAACCCCTCCGGCGCCGTCCGGGTTCCCTCCCTGGTGGGGGACGGGACGGGGGTGATCGCTTCGGTGGTGCGGCGGGTGGTGAGGGTCCTGGGAATGGACCCCGTCTACCTTCCGGGTTCCACCATTCCGAGCTGTTTCACGACCTCCTGAGCGTTTCCCCTCCGCTGGTCCCTTCGCGCTCCTTCCCGTACTTTCCCATCCATGAGCGTACGAGCGGCTGTCATGGTTGCCCCCCGGGCTCCTCTGGAGCTCTGGGAGCTGGAGGACCCCACTCTCGAGCCGGGGTCCGTCCTCCTGGAAACGGTGGCCAGCGAGGTGTGCGGCACCGACGTCCACCTCTTCCACGGCCAGCTGGCCGGGGTCCCCTACCCCATCATTCCCGGCCACGTGAGCGTGGGGCGGGTCCTGGAGGCCCGGGGCGTGGACCGGGACGCCATGGGAAACCGCCTGGAGCCAGGGGACGTGGTCACCTTCTACGACGTCCACGAGACCTGCTGGTCCTGCTGGCACTGCCTGGTGGCCCGCCAGCCGAATCGGTGCCCCTCCCGAAAGGTGTACGGGATCACCTACTCAGCCCGGGACGGGCTGCTTGGGGGGTGGGCGGAGAAGATCTACCTCAAGCCCGGCGTGAAGATCTTCAAGATCCCGGCGGGGATCTCCGCCGAGCAGTTGATTGGGGGAGGGTGCGGCCTCTTCACCGGGTTCGCCGCGGTGGACCGGAGCGGGATGGGGATGGCCGATACGGTGCTGGTCCAGGGGGCGGGTCCGGTGGGCCTCTCTGCGGCGGCTTTCGCGGGGCTCTCGGGTGCGGCCCGGGTTCTCATGATCGGGGCGCCGGAGAGCCGTCTGGAGCTGGGCCGCGCGCTGGGAGTGGACGAGACCTTCCACCTGGAGAACACCACCCGCGCGGAGCGCAAGGAGCGGGTGCTGGAGCTCACCGGCGGGCGAGGCGCCGACGTGGTCATCGAGGCCGCCGGTCACGCCAGCGCCGTTCCCGAGGGGTTCGACCTTCTCCGGGACGGGGGCACCTATGTCATCGTGGGGCACTACAGCGACGTGGGGGAGATCCCCCTGAACCCTCATCTGGACGTGAACCGGAAGCACGCCCGGATCCTGGGACAGTGGGGCACCGACTTCCACCACCTGGCCCGGGCGCTGACCCTCCTGGCCCGGCACGCGGAAGCCCTGCCCCTTCAGCGCATCATCGGAAAGCGCTACTCCCTGGAGGAAGCCAACGAGGCACTGGCCGATGTCGAAGCCCTGAGGGTGACGAAGGCGCTCATCACGCCGTAGGTCCACGGAGGCGGGATACCAGGAGCTCGATGGCTACCCGGTTCCTTCCCCCCTCGGGGATGATGATGTCGGCGAAGGAGCGACTCCCCTCCACGAAGGCCAGGTGCATGGGCCGCACCGTCCTCAGGTACTGCTCCACCACGGACTCCATGGAGCGGCCCCGCTTGTTCATGTCCCGCTTCAACCTGCGGATGAAGCGGATGTCGGCGTCGGTTTCCACGAAGACCTTGATGTCCAGGAGGTCCCTCAGGCGGGGGTCGGCCAGGACCAGGATCCCGTCCACGATGATGACGCCCGATGCCTCCACACGCTCCACCAGGGTCGTGCGGGTGTGGGTGGTGAAGTCGTAGACGGGGACCTCCACCGCTTCACCCGCTCTCAACCGGGCCAGTTGCTGGACCAGGAGCTCGGTCTCCAGGGCATCGGGGTGGTCGAAGTTGGTGTCCACCCGGTCGTCGAAGGGGACGTGGCTCAGGTCCCGGTAGTAGGAATCGTGGTGGATGACCGACACCCGGTGGGGCTCCAGCCCCCGGACGATTTCCCTCACCACCGAGGTCTTTCCGGAGCCGCTCCCCCCGGAGACCCCCACGAGGATCCGTTCGCTCATCCGGGTTGGTCCGCGGGTCGGTCAGGCTCAGGGAGGGCCACCACGTACACCCGCTCCGCCACTGAAAGGGGGATGGAGATCTCCCTGGGGTGGAAACCCTCCACCTGAAGCTGAAGGAAGGGTGGAAGCCCTCCCCGCTGGAGGACCCTGACCCTGGTCCCGGGCAGAAGCCCTGCCGCCTCCGCCCGGAGGAGACCCTCCGCATCGTCGTCCCGGATGGCCCGGACCCGGCCTTCCCGGCCGGGGTCCAACCCGGCCAGGGTGAAGGAGTCGGTGGGCTCGATCTCCCCTGTGGCCGTGGGGATGGGGGCGCCGTGGGGGTCGTGCCTCGGGTTCCCCAGAGCGGCGGCCATGCGCTCGACGAGCTCGTCCGAGGCGGCGTGCTCCAGGCGCTCGGCTTCCCGGTGGACGTCCTCCCAGCGGAATCCCAGGCGTTGGGTGAGGTAGCTTTCCAGGATCCGGTGGCGCCGGAGGATGCGAAGGGCCGCCTGGATCCCGGCCCCGGTAAGGCGTACGCCCCGGTAGGGCACATGCTCGAGGAACCCGGCCTCGGCCAGCCTCTTCACCATCCCGGTGACAGAGGCGGGCTGGACGTCCAGGGCTTCGGCGATGGAGGAGGTGGTTGCTACCTCCCCGGGGGCTCCGAGGCGGTAGATGGCCGAGAGGTAGTCCTCCACGGACCGGGAGAGCGGGGAGGGCGGTTCACGCATTCTGGGGTCCTGGTCCCGGGGTCCTGTTCCTGCCGTGAAGGACAAGATGAAGAAGGCCGGCCCCGCGGGCAAAGGACGGCCGCCTCAACCCCCTACCCCCTTCCTAGGGGAGGGGCCCGCAGGAGGAAGACCAGGGCCAGGAGGCTCGCCGCCGCGCCCAGCCCGGCCAGAACGACCCGCAGGCCACGGACGGATCGGCCCTCGTCGGGAGCCGAAAGGGTCAGGATCTGCCCGTCCTCCTCCCGGAGTGAGGCGAAGAGGATGGGCTCCCCTCCCTGGAGTACGGTGCCGAGGGTCGGGAAGGCGGGAGGGGGCGCCGGGAGGGCCAGGAGGCTCTCCAGGAGGGGGCCCGGGGGAAGGGTGGAGAGGGGAGCGCCCTCCACCCCCTTGCGGGTGAGTTGGTACTCCGATGCCTCGGCCACCTGGAGGAGGTCCCGACCCTCCCCCCGGTCCATCAGCAGGGCCAGGACGCGGATCATCTCCCGCTTCTGCGCCTCCTCGATCCTGGCGGTGGCGGCGGCCCCCCCTCCAAGGAGGAAGAGCCACAGAGCCCCCAGGGGAAGGGCCAGGGGAAGGAGGTGGAGGAAGCTGGCACCGCGGTTTCCCCTTGGCCCCCAGGAGCTCCGAAGCCAGGAGAGGAGGATGCCCCCGGAGGCCAGGCCCAGGAGGAGGAGCCGCGCCTCCCGCCACGGATCGGATGGGGGGAGAAGCTCCGGGGGTGCCGCCACGAGGATCTGAACCGGCGCGTCGGCGGGAGCCCTGGGGTCCAGGGGAAGGAGGACCGCCGTCCCCAGAGGGGTGCTCAGGCCGGGTGGGTCGCCGGGGAGGAGGGCGGTTTCGGAGGGGGGGAGGAGATCGGGGCCGAATCCCGGAGGCTCTTCCGCGACCCGCCGCCCGCGGAGATACACCGCGGCCGCGTACCCGGTGCGACTCCGAAGGAGGGTCGGGGCGCGGGGTTGGAAGGGCTCGGTGATGGCGCGGAGTTGAAGGGCGGAGCCTTCCCCCGCGGCGCCGCTGTCGGCGCCCACGACCCCTTCCACTCGTTCCCCGAGGGCCACGGAGAGAACCATCTCGCCGGAGAGGGTCCCCAGCGCCGCCACGGTGTCCCCCCGCAGCGCCGCCTGCACCACCGGAGAGGTGGGGTCGGGGGTGGAGACGATGGGGGCCCGGCGAGCCATGTCCGCCGCCGCATCCCCCATCTCCTCCCGAAAGAGAAGGGTCGCCAGCCGGCCGAGCCGGAGGGCGGATGACGTGCGCCGCTCCCGTGCCCTCTCCTCCAGCAGCAGGTGCCCCGCCACGAAGCTCCCCGCCACGGGAAGCAGAACCCAGAGGAGGAAGGAGAGAAGAGCGGTCCGTGGCGGGTGCCGGGGAGAATCGTGAGGGGACAGATGACCTCCAGGGAGCGGGAAGGCGTTGGAGAACCCGGCGCGTTCGGCTAACTTCACTTGTTTATCAACGACTGTCCACCTGCTGGGAAAGGGGGTCCGGTGAGCGATTCCGTGGCCGTGGATGCCAAGCGGATACTTCTCCGGTACGGAGCACCCATCGCCGTGCTGGACCAGGTCTCCGAGGAGGATCGGATCCGTTTCGCCCGCCTCATTGCCCGGACGAACCTCCCCGAGCGGGAGAAGCGCCTCCGGAAACTGCTGCAGGAGGGGGGGTACACCGTCGGGAAGTGAGGGTCCCCCCTGCACGAAGCCTCCGGGGCCGGCGGGAGACCGCGGGCCCTCTTTTCTATCCCTCTGAAGTCAGGACCACCTCCTGCTCCCGGGTGAGGGGGAGCTGGAGCCTGCAGCCGTGACGGGACCCGAGCTGGAAGCGGCCCACCTCCACCGGGTCTCCGTTCAGGAGGACCAGGGTCGGGGCGGTGGGGAGGAGGGGCTCGAAGACCAGGTTCAGGGGCACCCTACCCGCCGTCTGTTCCAGGAGGAAACGGTGTCTGGCCCCCTCCTGCCGGAAGAAGAAGGAGACCTTGGAGTCTCCTATCCTGAGATTCCTGACCCTGAGGGAGGGCCAACCCGCGGGGATCTGGGGGCTGAGCCTCAGCCGGCCGAACCAGGCGTCGGCCCGGGCCCCCAGGAGGCCGAAGAGGAAGGTGCCGAGAAGAAGCCCGGCGGAGGGGGAATGGTTGGGGATGTCCTCCATCCCTTCCACCCCGGTCTGTTTCCAGGCCCCCCTGGGGGGCTCCAGACCCTCTCTCAACTGTTGAAGCCAGAGGGCTGTGGCCGCATCGGTATGGCCGCCCCGGAAGAGTGCCCAGGCCCACAGCGCTGATTCGATTCCACCGGAGAGCTCCGGGACCCGGCCGGCCCCATCGGCAGAGAGGGGAGAGCGGCCCAGGAGGGCTTCCAGTAGGGAGGGTGGGGTGGTCAACCCCGGGGGAGCGGGGTCCGGGACCACCCGGACCTCCTCCCGGAGTCTGGCTGCCCACTCCCTGTCCCCCAGGCACTCCTCCCCGTCGGCCAGTGCCGAAAGCCCGGCCCCCAGGAGGGCTCCGGCCCCAGGTGGGAGGTTCTCCGCCAGGCGTTTTCCGCACCACTCCGCCGCTTCCTTGAAGGCCTCCCGTTCCACCTCCAACACGCCCGGGCTCCCGCTCCACCGGACGAATTCCCCTCCCAGGAGGAGAAAGAGGGGGGTGGCGGCCAGGGCGTGGGCCGGGTCCCCCTCCCAGACGCGGCTCCGGGCGGTCCCCTCCAGGATCGTGGAGGCCAGGGGGAAGCGCCCCGCGGCCAGGGCCCCAAGCCCTAGCCAGAGCGCCTCGGGGACGACCTTCCGGGATCCCATCCACCAGATGGACTCCTTGGGCTCCCCCAGGCCCGCTCCATATCCCAGGGCCACGCCGGCGCCCTGGAAGGAGTCGTGAAGGGGGGCGGAGTCCAGGCGGGCCTTGGCCCAGTCCAGGCCCTCTCCCACCCTGGGGTCAGGGGCGTCGACCAGAAGGGGGTCCCCGGCGTCCCCCCGGCCCCGGCCCTCCCACTGCCCCTCCTGGGCCCCCAGGAAACGGAACGCCGGAAGGGTGTCCTCCACCTGCTCCCCCGCGCGGGGACTTCCCACCACCCCCAGGCAGATGGCTTCCCCCCGCCTGCACCGCACCCTGGCCCTGATCTTCAGGAGGGTTCCATCGGGAACGGGGACCTCCTCCACGAGCCATTCCTCGGGGGGGTGGCTGAGGAAGTAGAAGGCCCCAGGGTCCTTCCTGGCGAGGGACACTCTGAGCCCCCCCCCCCGGGCCCGGTACCGGAGGGAGGGTCCCCCGTCCTCGGGGGGAAGGAAGGGACCGATCTCGAACCGGAGGTCGAGCTCCAGCGGCCCCTCGGCCTCGGTGGGTCGGGTCCACTGCACCGCGGCGGCGGGGAGCTCCCGGAAGACCAGGATCCTCTCCAGAACGGGGCCCTGGGGTCCAGCGAGCTCCCTCCGGAGGGATCCCGGAGCGATCCGGACGTACCGTGCGGGCCCCAGCCCCGCGTCCAGGTTGAGAAGGACCCGAAGGGGGTGGAACCGGAGCTCACCGAGCCCGTGCCTCTCCGTGCCCCAGAGGAGCGTCCTGCGCCCGGCCAGGAAGAAGAGCTCCTCCGTGGCCTCCCCCTCCGCCACCGTCCACCCCCCTGGCCCCGTGAGGCGGGGGAGGGGTGCCGGGGGCTCCGGGAGCGGGAGATCGGGGTCCACAAGCACGGGCTGAGAAGAGTCCATGGAAGTTCCGCACGGATCAGAGGGGACTGTAAGGTAGGGTGACCCGGGTGGTTTTCGAAACAGGGTGGCCGCCGGGAGGGGTCTGGCCTTCCTTGCCCCCGCCCCCTCACATTCAACTCCCCGGAGTCTCCCCCACCCAGGAGCTTCCCGTGCGCCCCGGTGGGTTGGAGACCTTCCCCTCCCCGGTCCTGCCCCGGCCGCCTGGGCGGGGGGAGGACTTCCAGCGTCACTCCAACGTCTCGAGACGGGTAAGGCATCATGATCCGGAAGAGTCTCCTCTTCGCGTTGTTCCTGCCGGCTGCCGCCACCCTCCAGCCAGGCTTCTCCCTCGCCCAGGAGAGCTACGATGTGCTGATCCGGAACGGTAAGGTCTTCGATGGCAGCGGGAACCCATGGTTCCTGGCCGACGTGGCCTTCCGCGGAGACCGGATCGCAGCGGTCGGGGACCTCTCCGGGGATCGGGGTCGCGTCGAGATCGATGCCGCAGGGCTCTTTGTGTCTCCCGGCTTCATCGACACCCACACCCACGCCGGGGACGGGCTGGTGACGGCGGGGCTGAGCCACGCCCGGCCTCTCCTGGCCCAGGGGCTCACCATGATCCTGGTCAACCCCGATGGGGGCGGGCCCATTGACCTGGCGGCTCAGAGGGAGGCCCTCCTGAGGGACGGTCTGGGGGTGAACGTGGGGCAGATGATCGGCCACGGCTCCATCCGGGAGGCCGTCCTCGGGATGGAGGACCGGCTGGCCACCCCCGCGGAGCTGGAGCGGATGAGGGTGATCCTCCGGACGGCCCTGGAGGAGGGAGCCTGGGGGTTCTCGGCGGGGCCCTTCTATACCCCGGGGAGCTACTCCGACACCCGTGAGCACGTGGAGCTGGGCAAGGTGGCGGCGGAGTTCGGCGTCCCCTACCAGAGCCACGTTCGGGACGAAGCGGACTACACGGTGGGGGTCATCGCCGCCGTGGAGGAGGTGATCACCGTGGCCCGGGAGGCGGGAATCCCCGGGGTCGTCACCCATGCCAAGGTCCTGGGCCCCAACGTCTGGGGCTTCTCCCAGGCCATCGTCCACCGCATGGAGCGGGCCCGGGAGGAGGGTGTGGAGGTGTGGGCCGACCAGTACCCCTACCCTGCCTCGGCCACCGGCCTGAGCGCCGCCCTCCTCCCCCGCTGGTCCCAGGTGGGGGGACAGGACTCGTTGCGGGCTCGCCTGGAGGATCCTGCGACGCTGGCCCGGATCCGGGCGGAGATGGTGGAGAACCTGGCCCGGCGGGGGGGCGCGGACCGGATCCAGTTCCGGCGCTATCCCCCGGACCCCTCCATCGAGGGAAGGCTCCTCTCCGACGTGGCCCGGGAACGGGGGGTGGATCCCATCGATCTCTCCATCGGGTACTTCCGGACGGGATCTCCCGCCATCGTCTCCTTCAACATGCACGAGAAGGACATCGCCACCTTCATGGTCCAGCCCTGGACCATGGCCTCCTCGGACGGGGACCTGGTGCCCTGGATGGAAGGAGTGCCCCACCCCCGGGCCTACGGGGCCTTTCCCCGGAAGATCCGCCACTACGTCCTGGAGGAGGGGACCATAGACCTGGCTTTCGCGCTCCGGAGCATGACCTCCCTTCCGGCCCTGGTCTACCGCATTCCGGACCGGGGGATGCTCCGGGAGGGGATGGCTGCGGACGTGGTGGTGTTCGACCTGGAGACGATCCGGGACCGGGCCACCTTCACCGAGCCCCACCAGCTCGCGGAGGGGATGGTCCACGTCTTCGTGAACGGCCAGGCGGCCATCCGGGACCGGGAGTTCACGGGAGCGTTGGCGGGAAAGATCCTGAGGAAGGAGAGGTAGGGGAGAAGCACCGCCGGCCGGGAGTCCACCGGGGGCACGTCCGGAGGAGGGCCGGCTTCACTCCCTGAGGCTCTTCCACCGGAAGCCGAGCCGGGGAGGTCTGAGGGGCTTGGGAGCACCCGGGGCCCTCCCCTTCTCCGCGTCCTTTTCGCTCCACAGGAAGAGGCTCGAGGGCGGGGGTGGGGGCGATCCCCATCGGAAACCTCCTCCCAGGCGGATCCCGCCCCCGATGGCTCGGGTCTCATGGGGGGGCCGGAAGGAGAGGCCTTCCCACCCGCACCCCGGGCACCACCGGGGGATCACCCGGCCGCGAAGAAGCGACACCGGAAATCGGGCTTGAAGGGGGAGGGTCGTGGATCCGCACCTGGGGCAGAGCCGGCCCCGCCTGCGCAGGGAGAGGAGCCTGGTGGTGAGGGCCGCCGCCACCAACGCCCCGGCCACGAAGGCGGGTGCGGCGGTGGGAGGCAGGGATAGGATCGCGAGCTCCATGAAAAGAGGGCGCCTCTGGAATGAGCCGGGAAGGTGCTGATCGTTGAAAGCTACCAGCCGGGCGGGCGGGAAGTCCAGGAAAAACAAGAGGAGCCGGGGTAAGGGGACCCGCGCCACCCCTGATCTCTCTCCAGGGCTCGCCCCCGGGGGTCGTTCGGAGTCAACTCGGACTCCTCTCCGGCCGATACTGAAAGCGGGAAACCCCGTGGGGGAATCCCGGGAAGGGAGCCTCTCCTTCCGGTGCCGAAGATCGCCGGAAGGTCTGGATCCATCCCGTCCGGCTCACTCGTTCACTGGCTCGGGGATGGCAGAGACCGCGAAATCCAGCCCTCTCTTCACGGAGTCACCACTGGCGATCCTGGTGGTGGACCCGCGGGGCCATGTGATGAACATCAACCCCGCCGGGTGCAAGGACCTCGCGCGTCCCCGGGCCAGGGTGGTGGACACCCCTCTTATCGAATGGGTTCTCCCTGGGGACCGGAGCCGGGTGGAGGAGGGGCTTTCCCTGGTCCTGGAGGGCACGGCCGGGAGCTGGAAAGCGAGGATCCGAAGAGGAGACGGGCTTGCCCGCATCCAGGAGTTCCTGGCGGCCCCCCTCCGGAAGGAGGGTGGGGTGGAAGGTGCCCTGATCTTCCTCCGGGACATGACGGAGGGGGGGGCCGGCCGACCCGACACGGTCCAACTCCAGACGCTGCTGGAAAACCTCCCGGGACAGTTCGTCCTGGTGACCGACAAGGCTGGGAGGATCCGCCACTCCTCCGGGTTGGGGCGGACCCACTACCGGGACAACTCCTCGGTGTTGGGTGCCCCCTACCAGGAGCTCCTGGGGCACGAGCGCGATGGGGAGGCCAACCTGGAGGACCTCCTGCGCACGGTGGGTGCCGGTAAGAGCTGGTCCGGTGTCCAGTGGCACCGGAAGATGGATGGCGCCTCCTTCCCGGCGGAGGTCTTCGCCTCCCCCCATCTGGATCCCCGGTCCGGCCAGGTTCTGGGTGGGTTGGTGGTGGGCCGCGACATCACGGCTATCCGCAAGTGGAAGGAGCAGGCCCAGCGCTCCGAGCCGCTGGCCCAGATCGGTTCCCTCACCGCACGCATCGCTCAGGAGATGGGAAAGGCCGTCGACCGGCTGGAGGCCGCGCTTCCCCGGGGGCACATGGGGGGCGGTGGAACGGAGGGTGGGGCCGGCCAGGAAAGGCAGCACCAGCTCCGGGTGGAGATGGGGCGGCTTCGGACCTTCCTTTCCGGGGTCTCCGAGTTCGGGAACAGGGGCAACCTCCGGTGCAACCCGGTCTCCCTCCCCGACCTCACGGATGAAGCCCTCGAGCGTTGCGGGGGGCGCCTGGGGTCGCTGGGGATCCAACCCACGGCGGAGGTGCCTCCCAACCTTCCCCATGTGTTCGCGGACCAGCGCTATCTGGCCCGGATCCTGGACATCCTCCTGGACAATGCCCTGGATGCCCTGGAGGGGGTGCCCAACCCCTTCCTGAAGGTGGATCTGAGGAACGGGGCCGACGGGGTCTTGCTGCGGATGACCAACTCCGGCTCAGCGGTCCAGGAGGATTGGCTGGAGGAGATCTTCGATCCCTTCTTCACCACCCGGGAGGGCCGGCCGGGGCTTGGCCTGGCCGTGGCCAGAGGGATGATCACGGCCCACGAGGGGCGCATCTGGGCGGAGATTCCCCAGGGGGGGTTCCTCACCGTCGTGCTCGAGCTCCCCCGGGAGGCGCCCGAGCGGATCAGGGAGTTCCGACCCGCTCCCCTCAACCTCTCCCGCCTCCGGACCGTCCTGGTGGTGGACGACGACGAAACGGTCCGCCTCGCGATGCGGGCCTTCCTGGAGAAGGTGGGCTATCAGGTCCGGGAGGCCTGGAGCGGCAGGAGCGCCCTCGCCCAGCTCACCACCGGACGGTTGCCCGAGATCCTCATCACGGACCTGCGCATGGCCGATGGCAGCGGGTACTGGTTCCTGGAGGAGTTGGAGCGGGCTTTCCCACGCCTGGTCCGCCGTACCGTGATCGTCACCGGAGACGCCGACCACGAAGCCGCCAGTGAGTTGACGGCCCGCACCGGGTGTCCCCTGGTGCGAAAGCCTTTCGAGCTTCCCCACCTCCTCGAGGTCCTGGACCAGGTCTCGCTCAAGAGCTGATCCCGCGCGGGGAGGGGTGCCGGGGGAAGAGAGAAGGGGGGTGGCAGGAAGCTGCCACCCCCCTTTCACCTCAGGCCGGCGAGGGCGCT
>JBFYZD010000231.1:0-3224 GCA_041309685.1 Gemmatimonadales bacterium
GAGAACGGGTGGGGGTACAGCGAGGAGACCCAGGGGATGCTCCGGACCTCCTGGGGCTTCATCCCCTGGGACGATGCCCACCATCCGGAGCTCTCCCAGACGGCGGGAGTGACGGACGGGCGTTGGCTCTTCATCAACGCCAACAACACCCCCCGGGTGGCGCGCATCGACCTCACCTCCTTCGAGGCGGACGAGATCCTGGAGATCCCCAACTCGGCGGGCAACCACGCCTCCCCCTTCATCACCGAGAACTCCGAGTACGTGGTGGCGTCCACCCGCTTCAGCGTCCCCATCCCCCAACGCGACATGCCCATCGCCGAGTACAAGGGGAACTTCCAGGGGACCATCTCCTTCATCCGGGCCGACGAGCCCGGCGCCATGCGGGTGGCCTTCCAGATCCTGGTGCCGGGGTACGACTACGATCTCTCCAACCCCGGACGTAAGGAATCGGCGGGGTGGGCCTTCCTCACGAGCTACAACTCCGAGGAGGCCCACACCCTGCTGGAGGTGAACGCATCCCAGCGCGACAAGGACTTCATCGCGGCGGTGCACTGGAAGCGGGCCGAGGAGTGCGTGGCCCAGGGAGCGGGACGGGAGGTGGAAGCCGAGTACGTGCACAACCACATCGGGGCGGACCGGATCGCCCACAGCCAGACGCTTCGGTCGGTGCGCATGCTGGAGCCGTCGGACTGCTCCGACATGATCTACTTCCTCCCCACTCCCAAGTCTCCCCACGGCGTGGACGTGGACCCCTCCGGGGAGTACATCGTGGCCGGGGGGAAGCTGGCCGCCGTGATCCCCGTCCACTCGTTCACCAGGATGCTCCAGGCCATCCGGAACCGGGACTTCGAGACCGAGGTGAACGGGATCCCGGTGCTTCGCTACGAGTCCGTCGTTGCCGGCGAGGTGCAGGAACCGGGGCTGGGGCCGCTGCACACCGAGTTCGACGGAAAGGGGTTCGCCTACACCTCCATGTTCATCTCCTCCGAGATCGTGAAGTGGGAGCTGGGCACCTGGCGGGTAGTGGATCGGGCGCCCGCCTACTACTCCACCGGACACCTCATGATTCCGGGGGGGGACTCGGGGCAGCCCTGGGGGAAGTACGCCGTGGCGCTGAACAAGATCACCAAGGACCGCTACCTTCCCACGGGTCCGGAACTGGCCCACGCCGCCCAGCTCTTCGACATCTCCGGCGAGAAGATGCGTCTGCTCCTGGACTTCCCCACCATGGGGGAGCCCCACTACGCCCAGGCCATACCCGCCGAGATCCTCATGGACCGGCAGGTCCAGATGTATCCCCTGGAGGAGAACTCCAACCCGTACGCCACGCCCGGGGAGGGGGCGGCCAAGGTGGTGCGGGAAGGCAACGTGGTGCGGGTGTACATGACGACCATCCGCACGCACTTCGCCCCCGACAACATCGAGGGGATCCAGATCGGCGACACCGTCTACTTCCACGTCACCAACCTGGAGCAGGACTGGGACGTTCCCCACGGCTTCGCCATGATGGGGGCCACCAACTCCGAGCTCCTGGTCATGCCCGGGGAGACCCGGACCATGAAATGGATTCCGCTACGGGTGGGGGTCTACCCCTTCTACTGCACGGACTTCTGCTCGGCGCTGCACCAGGAGATGCAGGGGTATGTGCGGGTCTCACCCCGGGGGGCGGGCGTCCCCCTGAGCTACTCCACGGGAGGGTAATGGTCCCCGGATTCGGCCGGGTGGGGGGCGGCGCGGCCGCCGTCCCCCGCCCCCGACCCGGCGCCTCCCGCTCCTTCGCAGGAAAGGGACCTTCGCGATGACCCGCTCCTCCCGGATCCTCCTGACCCTGGCCGCTCTCTCCCTCCTCCTGGTGTTCGTCTTCCCCCTGTGGAGCATCACCCTGGAGGCGCCCCAGTACCCCGAGGGGCTGGGGATGCGGATCCGGGTGAACACCATCACGGGGGAGGGGCCCCACGACCTGAAGAACATCAACAACCTCAACCACTACATCGGGATGAAGAGCATCGAGCCCGACGCCATCCGGGAGCTGGCCATCATGCCCTGGATCGTGGGGCTCCTGGTCGTGAGCGGCCTGGCGGCGGCGGCGCTGGGGCGGCGCTGGATGCTCTTCGCCTGGCTCGCCCTGCTGGTGGGCCTGGCACTGGCCGGGATGGTGGATTTCTGGCTCTGGGAGTACGACTACGGCCACGACCTGAACCCCCAGGCGGCCATCAAGATACCGGGGATGAGCTACCAGCCTCCCCTCATCGGATCGAAGACGATGCTGAACTTCAAGGCCCATTCGTGGCCGGGGTTGGGGGGGTGGGCGGCCATCGGGGCCGGGGCGCTGGCGGCGCTGGCGAGCTTCCTGGAGGTGAGGCGGGTGAGGGGGGCGAGGTCGGGCGGGGGAGGCTCCCGCTCGGCCGCTCTCCGGGCGCTCGCGCTCTCGGTCGCCCTGGCGGCTTCGGCCTTCGCGACGGCCTGCGCCCCCTCCGGTCCCGTACCGGTCAGGATCGGCGAGGACGACTGTTCGCACTGCCTCATGACCGTCGCCGACGCCCGCTACGCCACCGAGCTCATCACCCGCACCGGGAAGGTCCACACCTTCGACTCGGTGGAGTGTCTGGCGGCCTTCTTCCTGGAGCAGGAGGCGGACGAGGTCGCCTCCCTGTGGGTGACGGACTTCCACGCCCCCTCCCGCATGGTGAGGGCGGAGGACGCGTTCTTCCTGCGCAGCAAGGACCTCAAGAGCCCCATGGGGATGGACCTCACCGCCTTCGGAGACGGGATCGAGCCGGAGGCCGTGCTGAACGCCTTCATGGGGGAGGTCCTGGACTGGAGCGGCGTCCTGGACGTCATCCGCCGCGAGGGACCCCCGGGGCACGGGATGGGGGGGATGCGGCACGGTGGGCACGGGACGGAGTTGCGGTGAGGGGCGGCGCTTCCGGAAGGCCCCGTCGCTACGGGGTGCTGGCGGCGATCCTGGCCCTCACCCTCCCGGTCCCGGGGAACGCCCAACCCACGGAGCTCCACGTGGGAGAGGGCCACCCGTATCGGCTCTTGAGCGACGCGTTCGCCGCGGCCCCCGGGGGCGCCCGGGTGGTGGTCCACGCCGGCGTCTACCGGGAGCTCACGCTGGTGGTGGACCGGCCGCTGGAGATCGTGGGGGAGGGGTGGCCCGTGCTGGACGGGGAAGGGGAGCGGGAGATCCTGGTCATCAGGGCCGACAGCGTCACGGTACG
>JBFYZD010000232.1:0-2784 GCA_041309685.1 Gemmatimonadales bacterium
ATCAAGGCTCAGGTAGGCGTAGCCCTCCCGTTCACCCACGACCTGCGCGAGGGTCGTCTTCCCGGACTGACGAGGTCCATGGATCAGGACCACGGGGGTGTCCGCCAGGGCATCAAGCAAACGCGCCTCGGCGAAACGGCGGTAGAGAGTGGGCGATGCCATGCGTCCAATTGTAAGTTTTTGGTCCGTCTGATTGCAAGTCTACCGTGCGTCCGATTGAAACCTGCAGGTCCGGCAGATTGAAAGGACACCCCCTACGTATTCCTTCAGCCCGGGGACGGGAGTTGCCGGTCCGGCCTCAGGTTGCGGGCGATCCAGGCGAAGCAGACCGCCGCCAGGCAGAGCAACCCCAGGCCGGCTCCCGGCCGGCCGAAGAGGATCTTGCCCACTCCGAAGAGGGCGGCGTAGACGCTGATGACGCCTGCGACCCAGTTCGTCCAGTTGAGGGGCCCGCCGTCCATGGGCTCGTGGCCGAGGCCCAGGCTCTCGGAGACCTGGCGCCACCCCCGGCCTCCCGGCCGCACCCGGCGGTAGAAGCCCCGCAGCACCTCCTCGTCCTCGGGCTTGGTGGCGAAGGTGACCCCCAGCCACACCACCGTGGACGAGCCCACGGTGGCGAGCATGATCCAGGCCCACTGGGTGGGATCGTCGGGATCGAGGCCCACTCCGAACCAGAGCACGACGCTCACCACCAGGGACGCGACCATGGCGCTGATCTCCGACCAGGCGTTGATGCGCCACCAGTACCAGCGCAGGATGAGGACGAGGCCGGTGCCGGCGCCGATGGCCAGGAGGAAGCGCCACGTTCCTTCGATGCTGGTGAGGAACCAGGTGACCACCAGGGAGCAGAGCATGATGACCAGGGTGGCCAGCCGGGAGACCCGCACCAGGGCCCGCCCGTCCATGTCCGGGCGCAGGAAGCGCACGTACAGGTCGTTGACCAGGTAGCTGGCCCCCCAGTTGAGCTGGGTGGAGATGGTGGACATGTAGGCGGCGGCGAAACCGGCCAGGACCAGCCCGGTGAGGCCCGGGGGGAGCAGGTCCACCACCGCCCGCACGTACCCTTCCCGGGGGTTCTCCAGCCCGGGGTAGAGGATGGTGGAGGCCAGCGCCACCAGGATCCAGGGCCAGGGGCGGACGGCGTAGTGGGCGACGTTGAACCAGAGCGTGGCCAGCACCCCGTCCCTCTCCGTGCGTGCGGAGAAGATCCGCTGGGCGATGTAGCCGCCCCCACCGGGCTCGGCGCCCGGGTACCAGGCGGCCCACCAGTTCACGCCCAGATACACGGCCAGGGTGATGGCCGGCATCCAGGCGGCCCCCTCGGCCGGAAGGAAGGAGAGGGCGGCGTCGGTGGATCCGTACACCCCGGCCAGGCCGGCTTCCATGCCGGAAAGGCCTCCCACCGCATCCACGGCGAAGACCGCCAGGATCACCGCCCCCCCCATGGCGAGCGCGAACTGGAAGAAATCCGTGACCACCACTCCCCAGAACCCGGCCAGTACGGAGTAGGCCGCCGCCAGCGTGAAGCACAGGGCCAGGGCGGCGGCCTCGGGGATGTCCAGGGCGGTGGAGACGATCTCCATCATGGCCAGGTTCACCCACCCCATGATGATGAGGTTGATGGGCAGGGCCAGGTACGCCGCCCGGAACCCCCGCAGGAAAGCCGCCGGCCGGCCCCCGTAGCGGAGCTCGGTGAACTCCACGTCGGTGAGGACTCCGGCCCGGCGCCAGAGCCGGGCGTAGAAGAACACGGTGAGGATCCCGCTCATGACCATGTTCCACCAGAGCCAGTTGCCGGCCACTCCGTGGCGCGCCACCAGCTCGGTCACCGCCAGGGGGGTGTCGGCAGCGAAGGTGGTGGCCACCATGGAGGTGCCCGCCAGCCACCAGGGGAGGGCCCGCCCGCCCACGAAGTACTCCCCCACGGAGGTACCCGCCCGCCGGGTGAGAACCAGGCCGATGACGGCCGCGATGGCGAAGTACAGGGCGATGATGGCCCAGTCGAGCGTGGTCAGGGCGGCTTTCATGGTCACCCGGTGGTGAGAGGGGGGGGTGCCCGGGTCCTTGAGGCGGGCGGTGTCGGAGCCTACTCTCCTGTCATGAACCCAGCAAGGGAGAGCCGGTGGACCGCACGATGACGTCCAGGGAACGCCTGGCGGTGGCCATGGCCCGGGGAGAGCCGGACCGTCCTCCCCTCATGTGCCAGCTCGCCCTGGGCCACTACTTCCTGAACACGGAGCTGGACGAGATCGAGATCTGGCACGACACCGAGGCCTTCGCCCAGGCCCTGGTGACGCTCCAACGGAGGTACGGCTTCGACGGGATCCTGGTGAACCTCCCGGGCCGGGACCCGGATTGGCGCCGGCACCTTCGCGGGGTCGAGCCCGATGGGCGGGGAAACCGCAGGGTGCGCTGGCAGGACGGCTCGGTCACGGTGGCGCCCCCGGACGACAACCCCCACGTCCATTCGGAGACCGGGGCGGCGCGGCTGGTGCCGTTCGACGCCGTGGATCCCGAGGCCCTCTTCTACATCGAGCCCCACGACCTCTCCGGGGTCACCTACCCCTTCACCTGGGGGTTCGGGGGGGAGGCGGCTCCGGTGGGCGGCCCGGGCTTCTTCCCTCCCTGGCACTTCGACACCCTCCGGCGGGTGCGGGCCCTGGCCGGGCCCGACGTGTCGGTGCACGCCGAGCTCTTCAGCCCCTTCACCCAGCTCCTGGAGCTGGTCGGGTACTCCGAGGGCCTCATGGCGCTCATGATGGACCGGGAGAAGTGCCTGGCCAT
>JBFYZD010000233.1:0-4046 GCA_041309685.1 Gemmatimonadales bacterium
AAAATCACTCCCCTACGCAAGGAGAACCTGCTCACGACCGTCCGACGGCTCGAACGCCAGGAGCCTCCCCCGGCGCCGCCACCGCACGGCGCCGGGGGCCTCTCCCCTTCCCCACCCTACCCTACCATCCCCGGGCGAAGTAGGCCCAGAAGAAGTCGCCCAGCTCCCACCACTTCTGCATGGTGGCCCCGGCCCAGTTGTTGGTGTACCGGGTGAGGAAGGTGCGGAAGTCCATGGGGTCGGAGCCTCCCTCGGCCCGCTGGAGCTCCACCGCCTTCTGCTCGATCAGCGGCTGTTCCAGGAACATCTGCTCCTCGAAGGCCATCACCGCCGGCTCGAGGTACTCGCGGGCCCACCCCCACTTGATCTGGGAGAGGCGGTTGGCGCGGCGGTACCACCAGCACGCCGAGTCCTCCCGGTAGGAGTGCTGGCAGTCGACCTTGAAGCTCTCCGGCAGGGAGAGGGTGCCGGCGTACACCGGGATCCGGGGGCTCTGCCCGGGGTTGTCGAAGGAGAAGTAGGCCACGGTGCCGATCTCCGGGGGGAGCCAGTCCCGAGCCTGGATCACCTGGGAGTAGGAGCACTGCTGCACGGCGATGGTGCGCTGGGGCTCCACCACCCCGGGCTGGATGGCGTTCAGGAGGGTCCCGAGGTCCCGCCCGAGGGCCCAGTTGTTCACCATGGGGCTCTTGATCATCTCCGGGGCATCGGGATCCCGGCGGGCCTCCGGGTTGGGAACCAGGAGGTTCTTCCCGGCGTCGTACTCCGTCCCCTCGTAGGTCTCCCGGTAGTAGGCCAGGACGTCCTGGATGCTCACCTTCCGGTCGGGCTTCACGCTGAAGGGGAGCTCCTCCATCTCCATGGTGAGGTTCAGGGAGGGAGCCAGGGTGGAGAAGATGTAGAAGTCCCGGATGGCGTAGGGCTTCCGGCCGCTGTACGCCTCCCAGAAGCGGAAGGGTTTGCCGCTGGCCGGGTCCCACCACCCCATCTCCTGGGCAAGGGAGTGGACGTTCTCGCTGGCCATGTAGTGGTCGGGGTCCTCCAGGTTCAGGGTGCTGATGCGGGGGATGTTGGCGCTCACCCCCACGTGCCCCTCGGGGATGCGCACCGCCGCCCACACCGCCCCGACCTCGAAGGGCCCGCCCCCCATGATCTCGAAGTGCCAGACCTCCTTGGCGTCGGCGAAGGTGAGACACTCCCCGCTGTCGCCGTAGCCGTACTCCTTCACCAGCTCGCCGATGAGCCGGATGGCCTCCCGGGCCGTGGAGGTGCGCTCCAGGACGATGGCCTGGAGGTTCTCGATGAGGAAGAGCCCCTCATCGTTGTTCAGCTCCCGGCGCCCCCCGATGGTGGTCTCGCCTATGGCCAGCCCCTTCTCGTTCATGGCGGGGTAGGCCACGTTGAAGTAGGAGTAGGTCTCGCCCACCTCGGGGATGGTCCCCTTCAGGCGCAGCCGCCGCATGTCGTCGGGGGTCTCGGTGTGGAGGAGCCCCCAGTAGATGGGCTTCTCCGCTCCCGCGGGGTTCTCCCGGCGGGGCTCGATCTGGAGCCAGGTGCGGTAGTTCCCGTCGCAGGAATGGGCCGTCATCACCGACCCGTCGGTGGAGGCTCCCTTGCTCACCTGGATGCTGGTACACCCGCAGTCCATCACCTCGGGGTCGCACCCGCAGTTGGGGTCCCCGGGCTCGCCGGTGCAGACCGGGCCCTGGAGGAGGGGGAACTCGGAGGGGGCCTTCCTGGAGAGGATCTGGTCCCATTGGGCCGAGGCCTGCCCCAGGCCTGTGGTGAGGAGAAGGGCCAGGACCCACCACACCACGCCGCCGATGCCAACGATTCGTTTCACGGACTCATTCCTCCGTCGAAGGGTCACGCGCTACTCGATTCTCACTCGTTCCCGAGGCGCCGCCGCCGGGTCGTGGAGCCAATGCCCCAGACCCCGGGCGATCACCTCCTCGTACCGGGGGACACCCCGGAGGATCAGGGGCCGGCCGGGATTCAGATCCGTCCAGCTCTCCAGCGTCATGAGGATGGTGGAGGTGTGGCGCCCCACCCTCACGTCGATGGGCCAACCGTTCTCGTCGATGCTCTCGAAGAGGAGCCCCGCCTCCCCCGCCTTCACCACGAACTCGTCCTTCCCCGTGAGGAGCTGCTCCCGGGTGGTCTTCCCCCGGGTGGCGTCCAGGAAGGGCTCGGGGGCCTCGAAGAGGAGGGAGACGGCGTCGGAGTGATCCCCCACCTCCCGGTGCGAGAGCCCGTGCAGGGTCTTGGGGGAGTACTCCATCCCCATCTTGAACTCCATGTCGCTGAGCATCATGGACACGAAGGCCGCCAGCTCCTCCCCGGTGTCGTGGGCCACGATGGTGCTGATGACGGGGTACTGGAGCTCGGCCTCGTGGAGGTCGATGAAGAGGTCCACCCCCTCCTGGCGGATGAGCTCCATGAAGGCGTAGGTGGTCCGCTCGGTGAGGCTCCCGTCGGCGCGCCCGGGCCAGGTGCGGTTCAGGTTGCGCACGTCCACGTAGGCCAGGTACTGGCCGCTGGGGTAGTGGATGTAGACCTCCGGGTCCGGCCACTGGTCCAGGGGATTCGACCAGCGATCCCCCAGGCGGAAGGTCCGCTCCCCCCAGTCGGTGGGGATGGCGAAGTCCGGGGGGTACGCTCCCCCTACCCGGGTCACGGTGCTGGCGCTCCGGTTGGCCGAGAGGACCACGATGAGGCGGCCCGCCTCCATGACGGCGTTCTCCGCCAGCAGCCAGGCCGCCAGGCGGGAGGCGGGCTCCTCGGGGTGGGTCCCGCCCATGACGAGGACGGTGGCCCCGGGGGCGTCCCCTTCGAAGAAGTAGACGTTGCAGTCGTTGACCGTCCCCCGCACGCCTTCGAAGTACTCCCCCAGCGTCTTTACCCGGGTGACCCCGGGGCTGAGGACCACCGGCTCCTCCAGGCGGCGGCTGCGGTGGAAGCTCCATCCCGAGGTGGCCAGGAGGACGAGTCCCAGGAGTCCGATGACCAGCTTGCGGATCTTCATCTCACTTCAACAGGAAGAGGCGAAGGAGGAAGGGGAGGAGGACGATGACGTAGAGCACCTCCTCTTCCCACTTCCGGCTCCGGACGAGGTTCCACACCATCAGGGCCGCCACCCCGGCGACCATCAGGTAGTAGAGGAAGGTGATGACGCTCTGGATCAGGATCATGTCGTCCTCCTTCCTAGAGCCCGGTGAGGAAGGACAGGCGTGCGGAGTAGATCACCATGAGGGTCCCCACCGCCATGATGACCACCGCGGGCAGGATGCACACCTTCAGGAATCGCGCGTAGCTCTCCCGGTACCCCACCACCTCCACCGTCAGGCGCCCGATGATGGCGGTGGGAGGGAGGGCGTCCCCCAGGGGCCAGATGACGCTCATCCCCGCCAGCGCCACGATGGGGTCCAGCCCGATGGTGTTGAAGAGAAGGACCAGCGGCACCCCCAGCACGGGCGCGGCCCCCCACATGAGAACCGCTTCCGAGACCGGGAGGACCAGGAAGAGGGTGCCGAACACCAGCGCCACCGGAAGCGTCACGGCGGTGACCGCCAGCAGACCCCGCACCCCGGTGAGGGTCATGATCTGCACCAGGACCCCCACGCAGGTGAGGGTCCCCACCAGGGGGAGGAGTTGGTGCACCGTCTCCCGGGAGATCCTGAGGAGGTCCAGGCGCACCGGGGAGAGGAGGATGGAGGTGGCCCCGGCGAAGGCGAACATGAGGGGGAGCCCCACCACCGGGGTGGAGTGGGGCCACTGGCGCCCGATGAAGATGAAGGCCCCGAAGACGAGGAAGGGAAGGAAGACCCTCCCCCACCCCATCCCCGCCGGCGGCTCCGGCAGCTCCGCCAGCGCCCGGGGGAGGTCGACCTTCTCCCCCCTCCACCCCAGGAGGAAGATCGTGGCCAGGGAGAGGAGGACGCAGGGGATGAGCAGCGGCCAGAAGAACCCCACGTAGGGCATGTTCACCCCCGCGGCCGTCATCATGGCCCAGAGGCTCACGGGGGGCGCGGCGGCGCTGAGGCCGG
>JBFYZD010000234.1:0-18399 GCA_041309685.1 Gemmatimonadales bacterium
TCGGCGGGGATGGCTACTACCGCACCTACGACGAGTCCACGGGGGAGTTCTTCCACGGGGTGGTTCTGGCCCTGGACATCTTCACGGCCGAGGAGTACACCTCGGGCTCCACCAGCACCCAGCCGTGCGAAGGGACCAGCTCCGGCCGGGGGTGCATCTACCTCACCGGAGGGATCATCCAGGACACCCGGGGGGCCGTGGGGCTGACGGATGGGCACGGGTACATCAAGCGGTACTCCTACGATCAGTGCGCCGCCAGCCAGCCGCCCCCGTACTTCCCCACCACCGGGGTCTTCGTGAAGGGGCAGTATTACCAGGTGGACCCGGCCGGGTTCAGCATCGGGGCCTACTTCCGCCTCATCGCTCCGGGGTCTTGAGGCCTCGGGCCTGCCGGCGGGCGCTGAGATGCCTGGGGATCTCCCCCAGGAACCCGAGCCCGCGGCGGAGGTAGTCCGCCGCCTGGACGGGAAGGCGTGGGGGCCCCTCCCAGGGGGCCCCCATCCGATAGGTCGCCTCCAGGGGGTTGGCCCACCGGAGCCGGGCCGCCCCCAGGAGGGCCCGGGGCCGGCCGAGAAGGGACCCCGGATCCAGCCCATCCATGTAGTGGGTCTCGGCTCCGAGGGCGTCGAGCGCCGCCGGCACGATCCAGGAGGGGAGGGGAGGGTCACGCCAGGGCGCGGGCACCCCGGCGGCGCACAGGTCCACACCCAGGAGCTCCCCGGCCAGCCCCAGGGCGAGCCGGACCCCATGCGAGAGCCACCCCTCCCCCTTCAGGCAGAGGTCCCAGTCAAAGGAGGATTCCAGGGGGATGGGCCCCTCCAGGAGCACCCCCAGATCGCAGAGCCAGAAGGGGGTGGCCAGGCCGTGCTCCAGGGCGTGGAGGGCCAGGAGGCGGAGGTGGTCTTCCAGGGCGAGGACCCGGACGGGAGCGTCCCCCAGGGAGGCGACCCGGGCGCGTCCGAGGATGGCCCCCTCCGGCCGGTCCCTCAGGTGCCTGAGGGTGTCGTGGATCTCCACCGGGGCATCCGGGCGCTCTCGTCCGCTCCAGAGCGCCAGGGCGTGGGGGTGATCCCCGGAGGGGACCAGGAGGTCCAGGTCTCCGTAGGGGCGGAGCCCCGCCTCGGGGTAGAAGCGCCCCACCGACCAACCCTTGAACACCACCGGGTCGATTCCGTGGCGCCGGAAGAAGCCCAGAACCTCCAGGAGCTGCCGTTCCCTGAGGCGGACCATGAGGGTCTGGTGGCGGTAGGCGTCCAGAAGGGGCCGGGCGTCGGGGTGCCCCTCCAGGGGGGTGCCTCTCAGCCGCCTCCATGCCAGGCCGGCGGTCCCCCGCCTCATCAGCGCCGGCAGGATCAGGGGGAGCTCCTCGGGCCTCAGCTCCGGGGGGGGCGGGGAAGCCCGCCAGGCCCCGGCCAGCAGGCGGGCCACCAGGCGGCCCCGCTTCCGGCGCCCGGGGCGCGGGAGCGACCCCTTCCCGGTCAGCAGGCGGCTCCGTTGCACCGGTAGTTGTGGCTGGCTCCGGCCCGGCGGCAAAGCTGGCGGTTCGTGCAGCACCTTCCCACGGTGGCCGCACCGCACTGGCTGGACGGGATGAGGGTCACGGCCTGGGCCGCCTCGGGGGCCACGAGGGTCAGGATGGTCGGAAGGGCGACCCCCACGAGGGCCATGCGCCCCAGGGCCCTCCTCCTGCTCACGGAGACGTCCGCGCCCGGTCCGGGCTCCCAGTCCACGAGGCGGGCCCGCGCCAGCCCCGCCAGCCCCACCTCCACCACCTCCTCGCACAGGGGGATCCCGAGCTCCCGGCTGGCCGAGCGGGCCAGCTCCCCCGCATCCCGCTTTCCGTCCGACCGGCTCAACAGGAACGCCGCCAGGAGATTCAGGCAGTGAGCCCGGTGACGGTCCAGGTCGTAGACCAGGGTCTCTCCCGGCAGCTCCTCCACCAGGAGGTTCGGCTTGGCGATGGGGTTCATGGTCCTCCTCGGGTCCGGGTCACCCATCGAATATAATGCCCGGGAGCCATGGATCCGGCCGCTACCCCTCCATCCGGGCCAGGAGGCTCCGGACCGCCGCCTCCGCTTCTCCCCGCCGCCCCTTCAGGACCAGGGCCCCCGCCGCAGTCCTTCCCACCGTCCGCATCACCCGTTGGGGGTGAAGCCGGGCCTGGGCCGCCTGGGCCATGAGCTCCATGGCCCCCCGCCCGGGGGTAAGCTCGTGGAACCGGCACTCCCCCCCGGGTTGGTAGCGGACCGCCGCGATGAGGCCCACGGGAAGGGGCCTGGCACTCGCCTCACCCCCCAGCTCCGCCACCGGCACCCGGCGGGAGCCGGGGCCTTCGTCCTTCTTGAAGCGGAGGGGGAGGGGGTAGGGGTGCGCCCACCCCCGTCGGTCCAGCACGGCGAATTCGTCTGAGAAGAAGGTGGCGCCGGCCCGGACGAAGGCTGCGGTGAGGGTGGACTTCCCCGCCCCGCTTCGCCCGGGGAGAACGATGGCACGCCCCTTCCACCCCACCACACCCGCGTGGAGGAACACCCGCCAGGGCGAGAGGAGCGCCAGATGGGCCTGGATGTCCCAGGCCAGCGTGTGCCTCAACCGGAGGAGATCGGACCCCTGGTTCAGGTGGTGGGGCCCGCTGTAGAGGGTATGGAGAAGGGGACCCTCCCTTCGCCGCGGGGGAGCCGAGGCCCAGGAGTAGAGAAGCTGGACCTTCCGTGTGGTGGAGGGCTTCCACCCCGGGGGAAGCACCTCCCCCAGCCCCTCCAGGACCTGGGGATGAGTGACCCGGATCCCCACCCGGAGTCCCCAGGCGGTCAAGCACAGCCCGTCCGCCCACTCCAGGGCATCCAGGCGCTTCATGCACCGGCCGCCATGGGGGAAGCTGGGCATGCCGGGGCCCAGGGACGTCCGGGCTCTGGCGTCTGGTCTTCCCATGGCTCTCCCTGTCCGGTGGGGGGTGGGGTTCCGCCGAATCTAGGGGCAGGGCCCGGAGCCGCCAACGCTCCTGAGGCCGCCCTCCCCCCCGGAGGTCGCCGCCAGGGCCGGTCGGCCCCGGCAGCGCGGCCCTTTCCCGTTGACACCCTCGTTACTCCCCTTTACCTTTTCAAGTCTCTACCGCTGCTCTTTCCGGCACGGGGCCGGAAGCTCGGAAACCCTACGCCCCCTCGGGCGTTTTTTTGACGTTGAAGGCCCGGAGAGTATGCCGACCATCAGTCAGCTCGTTCGCAAGGGGCGCCAGGCCGTTCAGAAGAAGAACAAGGCCCCGGCGCTCCAGAAGAGCCCCCAGAAACGCGGGGTCTGCACCCGGGTGTACACCACGACCCCGAAGAAGCCCAACTCGGCACTGCGGAAGGTGGCCCGGGTGAGGCTCTCCAACGGATACGAGGTGACCTCCTACATCGGAGGAGAAGGCCACAACCTCCAGGAGCACTCCATCGTGCTCATCCGTGGAGGTCGTGTGAAGGATCTTCCCGGTGTCCGGTACCACATCATCCGTGGCACCCTGGATACCTCGGGAGTCGCGAACCGCCGCCAGAGCCGTTCCAAATACGGGGCCAAGCGGCCCAAGTAGGGCCGTCAGAGAGAGCTAGCGAGAGGCCATGAGTCGTCGTTCGAGTGCAGTACGCCGAGAGGCTGTGTCGGATCCGCGGTACGATTCCACCACCGCGACCAAGTTCATCAACGCTCTCATGCTGGACGGGAAGAAGTCCCTGGCGGAGGGGATCTTCTACGACGCTCTGGACATCGTCGAGGAGAAGTCGGGCCAGCCCGGGCTGAACGTCTTCCGGACGGCTCTCACGAACGCCAAACCGGCCCTCGAGGTGAAGAGCCGGCGGGTGGGTGGAGCCACGTATCAGGTGCCCGTCGAGGTTCGACCCGAACGCCGCACCGCTCTGGCGATCCGGTGGCTCATCGGCTACGCCCGTGCCCGGAGCGAGAAGACCATGGCCGACCGGCTGGCCGCTGAGCTCATGGCCGCGAGCAAGGGTGAAGGCTCGACGATCAAGAAGAAGGATGACACCCATCGCATGGCGGAGGCAAACAAGGCGTTCGCACACTACCGCTGGTAGGGCGGGACCGCACCGGGCCTTTGGCCGCATAGGCCAGAGGCAGGCCTCCTGAACCACCCGGGGAGCGCCGAAACAGAGGGGCCAGGAAGACCCCGGGGATAGCTTCCCCAGCGTCTTCCGCGGCCGCCGGGGCCCGGGGTTCCCAAGACGGATTGAACGAGTGAAGGGGCGGCTGAGGGGCCCGCCCGATCTGTTTCGACGCTCCTCTTGCTCTTTCCGGGCCACCAGGGGCCGGACCAGGAAGTCAGGAAGGACCTTTTCAAGGAAGGCATGCAGGACAGACCATCCATGCCCAGGATTACACCGCTGGCGCACCTTCGGAACATCGGCATCATGGCCCATATCGATGCCGGTAAGACCACCACCACCGAGCGGATCCTGTTCTATACGGGACGGGTCCACCGGATGGGGGAGGTGCATGACGGCGCTGCCACCATGGACTGGATGGAGCAGGAGCAGGAGCGGGGGATCACCATCACCTCCGCCGCAACCACCGCGCATTGGCTCAGGAACGGCGTCGATTACCGGATCAACATCATCGACACGCCGGGGCACGTGGACTTCACGGCCGAGGTGGAGCGGTCCCTGAGGGTCCTGGACGGGGCGGTGGCGGTCTTCTGCGCAGTGGGCGGCGTGGAGCCCCAATCCGAGACGGTCTGGCGCCAGGCCGACCGCTACGGCGTTCCCCGCATCGCCTTCGTCAACAAGCTGGACAGGATCGGTGCGAACTTCGAGAACGTGGTCCAGATGATGAAGGACCGGCTGGGGGCCAACGCCCACCCGGTCCAGTACCCCCTGGGGGAGGGGGACCTCTTCACCGGGGTCATCGATCTGGTGACCATGAAGGCCTATGTCTACGAGGACGAGCTGGGATCGAAATTCCACCAGACCGAGGTCCCCGACTCCCTGAAGGGGCGGGCCGGTGAGTTCCGGCACCGGATGGTGGAGGCCGCCGTGGAACACCACGACGTCCTTCTGGAGAAGTACCTTGGGGGTGAGGAACTCTCGGACGACGAGCTCCGGAGGGCCATTCGGGAGGCGACGATCTCCGGCTCCATCTTCCCGGTCTTCTGCGGCTCCGCCTTCAAGAACAAGGGGATCCAGGCCCTCCTGGACGGGGTCATCGACTACCTGCCCTCCCCGGTGGACATCCCCCCGATCCAGGGCCACCTCCCCCACCGGGACGAGACCCGGGAGACCCGTGAGGCCCGGGACGACGCGCCCTTTTCCGCCCTGGCCTTCAAGATCATGACCGACCCCTACGTGGGGAAGCTCACCTTCTTCCGGGTCTACTCCGGATCCATCCCCTCCGGCACCCATGTGATGAATGCCACCAGGGAGCGGAAGGAGCGGATGGGGCGCATCCTCCAGATGCACGCCAACAAACGGGAGGAGCGGGACGAGGTCTTCGCGGGGGACATCGCGGCGGCCATCGGGCTGAAAGAGGTGAAGACCGGGGACACGCTGTGCGACCCGGATCATCCCATCATCCTGGAGGCCATGAAGTTCCCCGAGCCCGTCATCGCCGTGGCCATCGAGCCCCGGACCAAGGCGGACCAGGACAAGCTGTCCAGTGGCCTGGCGAAGCTGGCCGACGAGGACCCCACCTTCCGGGTCCACACCGATCCCGAGACGGGGCAGACGATCATCAGCGGGATGGGCGAACTCCACCTGGAGATCATCGTGGACCGCCTTCGCCGGGAGTTCGGGGTGGCGGCCAACGTGGGCCGGCCCCAGGTCGCCTACCGTGAGACCATCCGGAAGGCCTCCACCAAGGTGGAGGGGAAGTTCGTGCGCCAGACCGGGGGCCGGGGGCAGTACGGGCACGTGGTCATCAACATCGAGCCCACGGAGACTGGAGTCGGGTTCCTCTTCGAGGACAAGGTCGTGGGTGGCACCATTCCCAGGGAGTACATCGGTTCCGTGGAGCAGGGGGTGAAGGCCGCGTTGGCGACCGGCGTTCTGGCAGGATACCCCATCATCGATGTCAAGGTGGAGCTGGTGGATGGCTCCTACCATGACGTCGACTCCAGCGAGATGGCCTTCAAGATTGCCGGGTCGATGGCCCTCAAGGAGGGCGTGAAGCGCTCCAGGCCCGTCCTCCTCGAGCCGGTCATGGACGTGGAGGTGGTGACCCCCGCGGACTACATGGGGGACATCATCGGGGACCTTTCGTCGCGGAGGGGCCGCATCGGGGGGATGACGGACCGGGGCGATGCCCAGGTCATCGGGGCCTCGGTGCCCCTGGGTGAGATGTTCGGGTATTCCACCACCCTCCGTTCCCTGAGTCAGGGCCGGGCGGTGTACACCATGCAGTTCTCCCACTACGAGGAAGTCCCCCAGAGCAAGGCCGACGAGGTCATCTCGGGCAATGGGGGCCGCAGGTAGGGTCGGCCGCCAGGAGACCAGAGCGTCCGCTGCAACGGGCAACGTACACGGCAAACCAGACGAGGAACTGAGATGGGCAAGGCGAAATTCGACCGATCCAAGCCACACGTGAACGTGGGCACCATCGGCCACGTGGACCACGGGAAGACCACTCTCACTGCGGCCATCACCAAGGTGTCGGCCGAGAAGGGCATTGGTCAGACCAAGTACGTTTCCTACGATGAGGTGGCCAAGGCCTCCGAGTCCCAGGGGCGTCGGGACTCCACCAAGATCCTGACCATCGCCACGAGCCACGTGGAGTATGAGTCGGAGAAACGTCACTACGCCCACGTGGACTGTCCGGGGCACGCCGACTACGTGAAGAACATGATCACGGGGGCGGCCCAGATGGATGGCGCCATCCTGGTGGTCAGTGCCGTGGACGGCCCCATGCCCCAGACCCGGGAGCACATCCTTCTGGCCCGGCAGGTGAACGTCCCCCACATCGTCGTCTTCTTGAACAAGTGCGATCTGGTGGACGACGAGGAGCTTCTGGACCTGGTGGAGCTGGAGGTGCGGGAGCTCCTCAGCGAATACCAGTTCCCCGGTGACGATGCTCCCGTGATCCGGGGCTCCGCCTCCCTCGCCATCGCCGGCGAGGCGGCCTGGGTGGCCAAGATCGACGAGCTCATGAACGCTCTCGACACCTTCGTGCCCGAGCCCATTCGGGACATCGACAAACCCTTCCTCATGCCGGTGGAGGACGTCTTCTCCATCACCGGCCGTGGGACGGTGGCCACCGGCCGTGTGGACCGGGGCATCGTGAAGCAGGGCGAGGAAGTGGAGATCGTGGGCTTCGGCACCATCCGCAAGACGGTGGTCACGGGGGTCGAGGCCTTCCGCAAGCTCCTGGACGAGGGCCGGGCCGGCGACAACATCGGCCTCCTCCTCCGGGGCGTGGGCAAGGAGGAGATCGAGCGCGGCCAGGTCCTGGCCAAGCCCGGCTCCATCACCCCCCACACCAAGTTCAAGGGCGAGGTCTACGTCCTGACCAAGGAAGAGGGCGGGCGCCACACTCCCTTCTTCGACAACTACCGTCCCCAGTTCTACTTCCGCACGACGGACGTCACGGGCGCCGTGAGACTCCCGCAGGGCGTCGAGATGGTCATGCCCGGGGACAACGTGCAGATGGAAATCGAGCTCATGACCCCCATCGCCATGGAGAAGGAGCTCCGCTTCGCCATCCGTGAGGGTGGAAGGACCGTGGGCGCCGGGGTGGTGACCGAGGTCGTCGAGTAGCTTTCGGGATGGCGCCGGGCTCCGCCCGGCGCCGACCCGCGACAGGTGCAAACCAGAGGAAATCGAATGGCTGGCAGGATTCGAATTCGACTCAAGGCTTTTGACCACTGGGTGGTGGATCAAACGGCTGCGGACATCGTCCGAACGGCCCAGAAGACGGGGGCTTCCGTGCGCGGACCCATCCCCCTTCCCACCCGGCGGCAGCGATGGACCGTGCTCCGGTCCCCGCACGTCGACAAGAAAAGCCGGGAGCAGTTTGAGCTCCGGACCCATAAGCGGCTCATCGACATCCTGGATAGTCGTCCCCAAACCATCGACGCCCTGACCAAGCTGGACCTTCCGGCCGGCGTGGACGTCGAGATCAAGGTGGACTGAGCCATGGCCGGGTTGATTGCCAAGAAGATCGGGATGACCCGGATCTTCGACGAAGAAGGGGTCGCCTACCCCGTCACCGTCCTGGAGGCCGGGCCTTGCCCGGTGGTCCAGGTGAAGACGGAAGAGACCGACGGGTACCGGGCGGTTCAGCTGGGCTTCGGAGCCCGCAAGGCCAAGCATTCCACCATGGCCGAGGTGGGCCATGCCAGGAAGGTCGGATTGGAGGCGGCCCCCTCTGTGCTCCGTGAGTTCGATATCGCCGAGGGCGAGGTGTACGAACCGGGTCAGAAGCTCACCGTGGAGCTCTTTGCCCCGGGGGACGAGGTCAAGGTCATCGGCACCTCCAGGGGCCTGGGATTCCAGGGGGCCATGAAGCGGCACCACTTCAGGGGGCGCCCGGGGTCCCACGGTCACCCCTACGTCCGCTTGGTGGGATCCATCGGACCCGGCACGAACCCCTCCCGGGTCATCAAGGGAAAGAAGATGCCGGGGCGGATGGGCGGGGCCCGGACGACGATCCGGAACATCGAAGTGATCAAGGTGGACACCGAACGAAACCTCCTCTTCGTTAAGGGAGGGGTCCCGGGGTCCCGCAACAGTTACGTCCTGATCACGAAGTGACGCATGTATAAGGCGGCCTACTACAAGACTGACGGCAAGAAGGGCCGGGCCCGGGCACTCCCGGAGTGGCTCTTCGATGGCGTCGTGCACGAGGGAGTCCTTCACCAGGTGGTGAAGGCCTATCTGGCCAACCAGCGCCAGGGTACCGCGGCGGCCAAGAGCCGGGGCGAGGTGGCCGGCGGGGCCCGGAAGCCTTGGCGGCAGAAGGGGACCGGCCGGGCCCGGCAGGGCACCATCCGGGCCGTGCAATGGGAGGGTGGAGGCAGGGCCTTTCCGCCCATTCCCCATGCCTGGACCCAGAAGGTGCCCAAGAAGGTGAAGGGGCTCGCCCGGCGCTCGGCCTTCAACGCCCGGGCCGAGGAGGAGCGGGTGGTCCTCATCGACGGTCTGAAGTTCGGGGCGCCCAAGACGGCGCAGCTCCGGGAATACCTCAAGACCATCGAGGCCGCCGGGAAGATCCTCCTTCTCACCGATGGGGTGAAGGAGAACGTGTACCTCTCCGCCCGGAACCTGCCCGAGGTCCAGGTGAGGCCTTTCGGGGAGGAGTCGGTCTACGATCTCCTCTGGGCCTCGATCGTGGTCATCGAGCGGGGTGCCCTGGAAAAGACCGAAGCCCCCGAGGCCCCGGAGGAGACGGAGGAGGCCCCCGATGCGTGAGATCCATGACGTGCTCATCCAACCGGTGGTGACGGAGAAGAGCACCGCCCAGATCGAAGGGAAGAACGTCTACACCTTCATCGTGAACCCTGCGGCCAACAAGCACGAGATCGCCCGGGCGGTGGAGAAGGCCTGGGAAGTCAAGGTGTTGGACGTCCGCACGATGCGTTACCGGGGGAAGGCCAAACGGTCCATCCTCGGTCGGATCCACAAGAATTGGGCCCTCGGCCGGCGCCCCTCCTTCAAGAAGGCGGTGGTTCAGCTGGCCCCGGGCGACCATATCGAGTTCTACGAGGTCGGCTGAGGATAGAGCCATGCCCCTGAAAAAGTTCAAACCCGTGACCCCCGGAACCCGCTTCCGGTCCGTGACCTCCCGCGAGGAGCTCACCCGGAAGGGGCCGGAACGTTCCCTCACCGAGTCCCTCAGCGGCACCGGTGGGCGGAACCACCACGGCCACGTCACCTCCCGCCGCCGGGGGGGAGGGCACAAACGCCGCTACCGCGTCGTGGACTTCAAGCGGGACAAGGCCGGCATGAAGGGAACCGTGGCGGAGATCGAGTACGATCCGAACCGGTCCGCGAACATCGCCCTCATCCACTACTCCGATGGGGAGAAGCGCTACATCCTGCACCCCAGGGGTCTGAAGGTGGGGGATGTCATCGAGTCCGGACCCGATGCCGACATCCGGCTGGGGAACGCGCTGCCCATGGAGAAGATCCCTCTGGGCACGCTGATCCACAACGTGGAGATGAAGCCCGGGAAGGGGGGCCAGATGGCCCGGTCCGCCGGGGCGGGCGTGCAGCTGGTGGCCAAGGAGGGGGACCACGTCACGCTCCGCCTCCCTTCCACCGAGGTGCGCCGGATCCGCAAGGAGTGCATGGCCACCATCGGGCAGGTGGGGAACATCGACCACGAGCTCCAATCCATCGGGAAGGCCGGTGCCAACCGTTGGCGGGGCAAGCGCCCCAAGGTCCGGGGCGTGGCCATGAACCCCGTGGATCACCCGCTGGGCGGGGGTGAGGGCAAGTCGTCCGGAGGCCGGCCTCCCGTGTCCCCCTGGGGGAAACGGGAAGGGAAGAAGACCCGGGACCGGAAGAAACAGTCCAACAAGCTAATCGTCCGTGGGCGGAAGCGAGGCAAGTCTACCCAGTCCTGAGGGGGTAGAGCGAGCCCTCATGCGTAGAGAGGTCAGCAGAGATGCCGCGTAGCGTAAAGAAGGGGCCCTTCATCGAAGTGAAGCTCCTGGGGCGTGTCCAGGAGATGAACAGCCGGAACGAGAGGAAGGTCATCAAGACCTGGTCTCGCCGGTCCACCATCTCTCCGGATTTCGTGGGGCACACCGTCGCCGTCCACAACGGAAACAAGTTCATCCCCGTGTACATCACGGAGAACATGGTGGGCCACAAGCTTGGCGAGTTCGCTCCCACCCGGCTCTTCCGGGGGCACGGAGGGAAGTTGGCCGACAAGCGGTCCAAGGCCGCGAAGTAGGGGTTTTCGGAGAGCCGATGATGGAAGCCAAGGCCATAGCCAGACAGGTCAGCATGAGCCCCCGGAAGGTCCGCCTGGTGGTGGATCAGATCCGGGGCCGCCCCGTGAACGAGGCGTACGCCATTCTCCAGTACTCGAAGAAAGCCGCCGCCGAACCGGTCTCCAAGACCCTCCGGTCGGCCGTGGCCAATGCCCAGTTCAAGGCCCAGGAGGAGGGGGGGGTCCTGGACGTGGATACCCTCCGGGTACGGGAGGCTTTCGTGGATGAGGGAACCACCCTGAAGCGCTTTCAGGCAGCCGCGCAGGGCAGGGCCGCTCCGATCCGGAAGCGAACCAGTCACATCACCGTGATCGTGGACAGCAAGGAGTAGCGCTGGATGGGACAGAAGACTCACCCCCACGGGTTCCGCCTCGGAATCGTGAAGGACTGGAAATCCCGCTGGTACGCCGAAAGGGATTTCCCGCAGCTCCTGAAGGAGGACGAGACCATTCGCAAGTACCTCCATCGTCGCCTGAACCATGCGGCTCTGGCCAAGGTGGAGATCGAGCGTAAGCCCTCCAAGATCGTGGTGACGCTCCACACCGCCCGTCCCGGTGTCGTGATCGGGAAGCGGGGTGCGGAAGTGGACAAGCTCCGGGACGAGCTGAGCGTTCTCACCAAGTCCGAGGTGAGCGTGAACGTGGAGGAGATCAAGCGCCCCGAGATCGACGCGAATCTGGTGGCCGAGAACGTCGCCCATCAGATCCGGCAGCGAATCTCCTTCCGGCGGGCCATGAAGCGGGCCGTCCAGGGCGCGATCCGGGCCGGCGCGGAAGGGATCAAGATCCAGTGCGCGGGCCGCCTGGGTGGGGCCGAGATTGCCCGGACGGAGCACTACCATGAGGGGCGGGTGCCCCTCCACACCCTCCGGGCCGACATCGACTACGCATCGATCGCCGCGGTGACCACCTACGGGACCGTGGGCGTGAAGTGCTGGGTGTTCAAGGGCGAGGTGGTGGAGGAGCGGTCGGGCCGAACCTACTCCGCGGGCGGTGCGGCCGCCCCGGTGCCGGCAACCCGATAGGGCCGGATGCGTCGCGCCGAGAGGCCTCGGACGGCGGATCCAGGCAGGAACGAACCAACGAGCAGGGACCGATAGACGATGCTAGCGCCAAAGAGGGTGAAGTTCCGGAAGCAGCAGAAGGGCCGCATGCCCGGAAAGGCGACCCGGGGCAACACCGTTGCCTTCGGCGAGTTCGGCCTCCAGGCCCAGGAAGCGGCCTGGGTGACCAACCGCCAGATCGAAGCGGCCCGGGTGGCCATGACCCGGCACATCAAGCGGGGTGGTAAGGTGTGGATCCGGATCTTCCCCGATAAGCCCACGACCTCGAAACCCGCCGAGACCCGGATGGGGAAGGGGAAGGGAAACCCCGAGGGTTGGGTGGCGGTGGTGAAGCCTGGCCGGATGATGTTCGAGCTGGAAGGCATCGACGAGGCCACGGCCCGCCGGGCCATGGACCTGGCCGCCGCGAAGCTTCCCATCAAGACCCGTTTCGTGGCGCGGCAGAGCCAGCTCGGCTAGGAGACCGATACCCATGAAGCCTCAAGACATTCGTGAGATGACCGACGAGGACATCCAGGGTCGCATCAACGAGCTGAAGGAGGAGCGTTTCCGCCTTCGCTTCCGGAGCGCCACCATGAACCTCGAGAATCCCAAGGTCCTCACGCAGATCCGCCGGGACATCGCCCGGATGAACACGATTCTCCGCGAGCGCGAGCTCGCCCCGAAGAGCTAGTGGTGGGATATGGCTGAGACGCAGAATCAGGCCCCGGAGGAAACGGTGGAGCGGAACCGGCGAAAGAGCCGCGTTGGCGTCGTGTTGAGCGACAAGGCCGACAAGACCGTCACGGTCCAGGTGGAGCGCCGCTTCTCCCACCCTCTGTACGGGAAACAGGTGGCCAAGACGACGAAGTACCACGCCCATGACGAGAACAACGAGTTCCGTGAGGGTGACGTGGTGCGGATTGTGGAGACCCGACCCCTCTCCAAGACGAAGCGGTGGCGGGTGGCGGAGTTGATCGAGCGGCCCGAGTAGCGCCGGACCGAAGCATCGGAGCTCAAAGCGATGATTCAGCAGGAATCGATTCTCAGGATAGCGGACAACACCGGGGCGAAACGGGCCCTGGTGATTCGGGTCCTGGGTGGATCCCGCCGGCGATATGCGCGGGTGGGGGACGTGGTGGTCGCGACCGTGAAGGACGCCATCCCCAACGCCCCCGTGAAGAAGGGGGAAGTGGTCCGGGCGGTGATTGTCCGGACGAAGAAGGAGATCCGTCGCAAGGACGGAACCTACATCCGCTTCGACGACAACGCCGCGGTCCTGATCACTCCCCAGGGTGAGCCCCGGGGAACCCGGATCTTTGGCCCGGTGGGCCGGGAGCTCCGGGAGAAGAAGTACATGAGGATCGTGTCGCTGGCCCCGGAGGTGCTCTGATGGCTTTCTCGAAGAAGGCCCCGAGGGCCGGGAGCCCCAAGCATTCCATCGTCAAGGGTGACCGGGTGAAGGTCATCCGGGGGAACTCCCGGGACCAGGAGGGAACCGTGCTCCGGGTGATCCCGGGCAAGGACAAGGTGGTGGTGGAGGGGATCAACATGCGCAAGCGGCATCAGCGCCCCAGCCAGGAGAACCCCGAGGGAGGGATCATCACCTTCGAGGCTCCCCTCCACGTCTCCAACGTGATGCTCATTGACCCTGCTTCCGGCCAGGCCAGCCGTACCCGGCTCCGGGTGGAAGCCGATGGAACCAAGGAGCGGATCGCCGTCAAGAGCGGCAATCCGGTCCCCAAGCCGTAAGAGGGACGGCCCAACGATGGCGAAGAAGAAGGATTCCGGAGGCGCCCCCGAGGTGAAAGGCGCCGAGAAGGCCCAGAAGAAGGGCGGCGACAAGAAGGACGCCAAGGCGGCCAAGGGCGAGAAGGCTCCCAAGGCCATGGCCGAGAAGCGTGATCCCAGGCTGTACCGCCATTACCGGGACCACGTGAGGCCGGCCCTCAAGGAGCAGTTCAGCTTCAAGAACGCCCACGAGATCCCCAAGATCGAGAAGGTCGTGGTGAACGTGGGCATCGGCGAGGCCCCCAAGAACCAGAAGCTGCTGGACAGCGTGGTGGAGGAACTCTCCCTCATCACCGGGCAGAAGGCGGTGATCAACCGGGCCACGAAGTCCATCTCGAACTTCTCCCTCCGGGAGGGGATGGCCGTGGGGGTCAGCGTCACCCTCCGTAAGAGCCGGATGTACGAATTCCTGGACCGGCTGGTGAGCGCCGCCATTCCCCGGGTCCGGGATTTCCGCGGTCTCCCCACCCGCTCCTTCGATGGCCGGGGCAACTACACCCTGGGGGTGAAGGAACAGATCATCTTCCCGGAGATCAACTACGACCGGGTGGAGAGGGTCCACGGCATGGATATCACCGTGGTCACCTCCACGAACAAGGACGACGAGGCCCTCGCCCTCCTCAGGGAGATGGGCTTCCCCTTCCGGGGAGACCTGCTTCCGGTCCAGATCGGAATGCCGGCAGCCTGAGCATGACCGGCCCCTGTGCCCTTCGGGGTCCCGGGGCGACATCAACGCGAGTCGAGGATTAGATGGCGAAGAAAGCCCTCATTGAGAAGTGCAAGCGGAAGCCGAAATTCGGTGTCCGGGCGTACCACCGGTGCTCCCGCTGCGGGCGGCCCCGGGGTTTCTTGAGGAAGTTCGGAATCTGCCGGATCTGCTTCAGGGAGATGGCCCTCCGGGGCGAGATCCCCGGGGTTCGGAAGTCCAGCTGGTAAAAGGATAGAAACGGAAATGATGACGGATCCCATTGCGGACATGCTCACCCGGATTCGAAACGCCGGAATGGCCGGCCACCGCTGGGTGGACATGCCGCTTTCGAAGCAGAGAATCGAGATCGCCCGCATCCTGAAGGAGAGCCATTTCGTCTTCGACTCCAAGGTCCTGGACGACGGCTCCCACGGACTGCTTCGCATCTACCTGAAGTACCACGAAGGCCAACCTGTGATTCGGCATCTGGAGCGGGTCTCCCGCCCGGGGCGCCGGCACTACGTGGGCGTCGACGAGATCCCCCGGGTCCGGAACGGGCTGGGAATGGCCATCCTCTCAACCTCCAACGGCATGCTCTCCGACCGCACCGCCCGCAAGCAGGGTGTCGGCGGCGAGCTCATGGCGTTGGTCTGGTAATCGGAAGGCAAGCAAGACCATGTCGCGGATTGGAAAGCTGCCGGTTCAGGTCCCCGCCGGGGTGCAGGTGTCCCTCTCGGGGCAGACCCTCTCGGCTCAGGGACCGAAGGGCGCCCTCACCCTGGTGGTCCACCCGGAGATCCAGGTGAAGGTGGAAGAAGGACGGGTCACGGTGCACCGCCCGTCGGAACAGCCCAGACACAAGGCGCTGCACGGACTCACCCGCTCCCTGGTGGACAATATGGTCACGGGGGTCAATCAGGGGTTCTCGAAGACCCTCGAGATCGTGGGCGTGGGCTACAAGGCCGAGAAGACCGGGACCGGGATCAAGGTGGTCGTGGGCTACTCCCACCCCATTGAGTTCCGGGCCCCGGAGGCCGTGACGCTGGAATGCCCGAATGCCACGACCATCGTGGTTTCCGGGCCCGACAAGCAGATGGTGGGACAGACGGCGGCCGAGATCCGGGCGTTCCGGCCCCCGGAGCCCTATAAGGGAAAAGGGATCCGCTATCGGGGCGAACAGATCCGGCGGAAGGCCGGGAAGACGGCAGGGGCATAAGCCATGGCAAAGATCGGGAACACGAGGAGGGGCCGAAACGTCCAGCGGGCCAAGCGGCACCGGCGAATCCGGAAACGGATTCGGGGCACGCCGGAGCGGCCCCGGTTGGTGGTCTTCCGCTCCCTCAGGAATATCGAGGGCCAGTTGGTGGATGACGATCAGCGTCGCACGATCGTGGGGGTCAGCACTCTGGCTGAGGAGCTTCGAAGCTTCAAGGCCGAGTCCAGGAACCCCCGGGTGGAGTGGGCCAAGGAGGCTGGGAAGCTACTGGCCCGGAAAGCCAAGGAGGCCGGCGTCGAGAAGGTCGTCTTCGACCGGGGCGGATACAAATACCACGGCCGGGTGAAGGCTTTCGCAGAGGGCGCCCGGGAGGGAGGATTGGAGTTCTGATGGCCAGGGAACGGGAAAAAAGGCAGAGCCGGCCTCGGGAAACCGAGATGGTGGAGAACGTCATCCACATCAATCGGGTTGCCAAGGTGGTCAAGGGCGGACGTCGCTTCTCCTTCACCGCCCTGGTCGCCGTCGGCGACCAGGCCGGCCAGCTGGGGATCGGCCTCGCCAAAGCGAACGAGGTCTCCGAGGCGATCCGCAAGGCCTTCGAGCGAGCGAAGAAGGACACCTTCCAGGTTCCGGTGAGGAGTGGCACCATCCCCCACGACGTGATCGGGGAATGGGGCGCCGGCAGGGTCCTGCTGCGTCCGGCTGCTCCCGGTACCGGTGTCATCGCCGGGGGGCCGGTCCGGGCGGTCATGGAAGCCGTCGGCATCCGCGACGTGCTCTCCAAGAGCCTGGGGACCAACAACCCCATCAACGTGGTCCGGGCCACGGTGGACGGCCTCCGGAACCTCGTCACGCCAGAGAGGGCGGCCCTGGAGCGGGGCATTCCGGTGGAGGCACTGGGGGTGCGCTATGGCTGAGAAGAGCGGCGGTGAACCGAAGAAGCTCGCCATCACCCAGATCCGGAGCCGGAGCGGGCGTCCCGCGACCCACCGGAGGACGCTCGATGCCCTGGGGATCAAGCGGAACCAGCAGACGGTAATCCACAATGACACCCCGGCGATTCGGGGCATGATCAAGAAGATCCCGCACCTGCTTCAGGTGACGGAGATCGAGGGATAGGGAAACGGGCCCCGGGGCACCGGTGGCGATCGATCGCCAGCCCGGCGCCGCGCAGGGCCCCTACACGAAAGCAGGAACGATCGCATGCCTGAGCTGCATGATCTGAAGCCCGCACCGGGTTCCCGCCGTGGTCCCAAGCGGCTGGGACGAGGCCCGGGATCGGGGACCGGGAAAACGGCGGGAAGGGGCCAGAAAGGCCAGAAGGCCCGGGCCGGCGGAACCGTGGGCCGCGGGTTCGAGGGCGGGCAGATGCCCCTCCAGCGCCGCATCCCCAAGAGGGGCTTCACGAACATCCACCGGGTGGAGTACCAGGTGGTGAACGTTCGTGACCTGGCCCGTCTCCAGGCGGGAGAGGTGACCCCGGAGTCCCTGCGGGCCCGGGGCCTCATCGGCACGCTGATGAAGCCGGTGAAGATCCTCGGAGTCGGTGAGGTCGAGGGCGCGTACCAGGTCTCGGCCCACGCCTTCAGCGGGACTGCCAGGGAGAAGATCGAGGCCGCGGGTGGAACGGTGACGGTTCTCGGTAAGGGGAAGCCTGCGGACGAGAAGGCCTGATCGGGGCGACCATGGCCAATCCCATTCCAAATCTCTGGCGCGTGCCGGAGCTCAAGAACAAGATCCTCTTCACCCTCCTCCTCCTTCTCATCTACCGGGTCGGGGCCCACATCACGGTGCCCGGTCTGGACGTGGGGATCCTGAGGCAGCAATTCGGGGCTCTCCAGGACACCTTCCTGGGGATCTACGACATGTTCGTGGGGGGAGGACTCTCCCGGGCCACGATCTTCGCCCTCGGGATCATGCCCTACATCTCCGCCAGCATCATGTTCCAGCTGCTGGCGGCGGTCTTCCCCACCATCGAGAAGCTCCAGAAGGAGGGGGAAGAGGGGCGGAAGAAGATCACCCAGTGGACCCGATACACCACCGTGGGGCTCAGCATCGTCCAGGCCTACGGGTACTCGGTGTTCCTGGGGAGCACCGGGGCGGTGCGGGTGCCGGGCTTCGGCTTCGTCTTCACCACGGTCGTCGCCCTCACCACCGGGGCCGTGTTCATCATGTGGCTGGGGGAGCAGATCACGGAGCGGGGGATCGGGAACGGCATGAGCCTCCTGATCTTCTTCGGCATCGTGGAGGGTTTCCCCGCGGCCACGGCCCGGACCTGGGAAGCGTTGATGCTGGGCGAGATCGGCGCCGTCGCCCTGGTGGCCCTCCTGGCCGTTCTCATCGGCGTCACCGCCGGCGTGGTGGCCATGACCATGGGCGCCCGGAAGGTCCCGGTCCAGATCCCCCGGAAGGTGGTGGGGCGGGGCCGGATCCAGGAGGGGCAGAAGAGCTTCATTCCCCTGAGGATCAACTCCTCCGGGGTCATGCCCATCATCTTCGCCCAGGCCTTCATCGTGGTGCCCGGAACGGCCGCGGCCTTCACCTCGGGAGGCGGCCTGCTCAGGGACATCGCCGACCTGTTCCAGCCCCAGACCACGATCTACTACATCACCTACGCGGCCCTGATCATCTTCTTCTCGTACTTCTACACCGCCATCATCTTCAACCCCGTGGACCTGGCGGAGAACCTGAAGAAGCAGGGCGGGTTCATTCCCGGGGTGAAGCCCGGGGCCCGGACCGCCGAATACATC
>JBFYZD010000235.1:0-11312 GCA_041309685.1 Gemmatimonadales bacterium
CGGTTCCATGATGGCTTCCATCCGGCACAAGGCCCGCTCCATCGCCGAGCTGGCCAAGGACTACATGACGCCGGTGGCGTTCCGCCTCTTCCTGGTCTTCATCTGGCTCACCATGATCTACGTCATCGTGGTCTTCATGGACCTGACGGCGGTGAGCTTCATCGACGTGCGGGACGCCACCGGGGCCGAGACGGCCCAGGGGACGGGGGTGGCGGTGGCGGCGGGGATCTTCATGGTGCTGGCCGTCCTCCTGGGGATCGTGAACAACCGGACGAAGATGCCGGTCTGGGGCTCCACCCTGATCTTCGTGCCGGCTCTCCTCCTGGCCATTGCCTTTGCCTCCCAGATCCATTCCGACGGGAGCTACATCCCCGCCTTCTTCTCCCAACCCAAGCACCTGTGGATCATCCTCCTGTTGATCTACTGCTTCATCGCCTCAGTGACCCCGGTGTGGATCCTCCTCCAACCCCGGGACTACCTCTCCAGCTTCCTGCTCTACTTCACCGTGCTGGGAGGCGGGCTGGGCATCCTGGCGGGGACCTTTTCTGGTGGCCTGGACGTGACCTGGCCGGCCCTGGTGAGCCCGGCCAACCCCGCCTTCTCGGAAGTCGCCCACCTGGGCCCCCTCTTCCCCATCCTCTTCATCACGGTGGCGTGCGGGGCGTGCAGCGGCTTCCACTCCATCGTCTCCTCCGGGACCACGGCCAAGCAGATCAAGTGTGAATCCGATGCCCGGCGCATCGGCTACGGCGGCATGCTCGTGGAGGGGGTGGTGGCCATCATCGCCCTGGGCACGATCATGGGGCTGACCTTCAGCGTGGACGCCCTCCGGAGCGACCCGGTGGGGGTCTTCTCGGCGGGGATCGGGCGGTTCTTCTCTTTTCTCGGCATCCCCGTCCGGTACGGCACCATGCTGGGGCTGCTGGCTCTGTCCACCTTCCTCCTCACGACCCTGGACACCTGCACCCGCCTGGCCCGATACGTGCTGCAGGAGGCCTTCGGGTGGGACAACGCCGTGCCCAGGAACCGGTGGGTGGCGACCCTCCTCACCCTCCTTCTGCCGGCCTTTCTGGCCTTCATGACCTACACCACCCCCACCGGGCAGCACATCCCGGTGTGGCGGGCGATCTGGCCGGTTTTCGGGGCGACCAACCAGCTCCTAGCCGGCCTGGCCCTCCTCTCCGTGACCGTGTGGCTGAAGCGGACCGGACGGAGCTGGCTCTTCGTCGGATTCCCCATGGTGTTCATGGTGGGGATGACCCTTTCGGCCACGATCCTCCTCATCCTCTCCTCCTCCACCGCCACGCCGGTGCGGGTCATCTCGATCTTCCTGCTCGTGCTGGGGATCATGATGGTGGTGGAGGCCGTCCGCTCCCTACGGAAGCCCGACGTTCCCCCGGAGACGTTGGTGTGGCGGTCCGGAGCGGAGGCCACCGCCGTGGCCGCAGGCGACTGATGTTCCTTTTCTCCCGAGAGGTCACTTTCATGCCCACCCGTGCAGGATCCCGCCCCGTCAGGCCCTCCCCCGCCTCCCTGGCCCTGGCCCTGGTCCTGGCCCTCCCCCTCCTTCTGCCTGCCTGCCGACCCTTCCGAGCCGCCTCGCCCGTGGAGGATCCAGAGGTGGGGCGCCTCGTCTCCGCTCCGTTGGAGCCGGTCCGGGCCCGGGGGGGCATGGTGGTCTCGGCGAACGCCATCGCCAGTCAGGTGGGCGCCCAGGTGCTCAAGGCGGGAGGCAACGCAGTGGACGCTGCCATCGCCACGGGTTTGGCCCTGGCCGTGGTGCACCCTACCGCCGGGAACATCGGAGGCGGCGGTTTCATGGTGATCCGCTTCCCCGACGGCCGGTCCACGGCGCTGGACTTCCGTGAGAAGGCTCCCCTGGCGGCTACTTCCACCATGTTTCTGGATGCCGACGGGAAGTACTCCTCCGAGATCCATCACAACAGCCACCGGGCGGTGGGGGTGCCCGGGACGGTGGCCGGCTTCGCCCTGGCCCACGAGCGCTACGGGACCGGAGAGTGGGCCCGGCTGGTGGAGCCGGCGGTAGGCTTGGCAGGAGACGGCATCGAGCTCTCCCCGGGGTTGGCCCGCTCCCTGAGGGGGGCGCTCCGCTCCATGGAGCGCTACCCGGCCAGCGTGGTTTCCTTCTCCAGGGACGGCAGGCCCTTTGAGGCCGGGGAGATCTGGAGGCAGCCCGACCTGGCCCGCACCCTGGGGCGCATCCGGGACCAGGGGCGGGACGGCTTCTATGCCGGGGAGACGGCTCGCCTCCTGGCCCAGGAGATGCGGCGCGGCGGGGGGATGATCACCGAAGAGGACCTGGCCCGCTACCAGGCCCGGGAACGGGAGCCGGTGATGGGCAGCTTCCGGGGCTACGACATCATCAGCATGCCCCCGCCCAGCTCCGGGGGGACGGCGCTGGTCCAGATGCTGAACGTCCTGGAGGGGTACGACCTCGCCTCCCGGGGGCACAACCAGACCGACTACGTCCACGTCGTAGCGGAGGCGATGCGGCGGGCCTTCCGGGACCGAGCCCGTTACCTGGCCGACCCCGACTTTGCCACCGTCCCCCTGGATCGTCTCCTGAGCAAGGAGTATGCGGCGGAGCTTCGCTCACAGATCGATCCCGAAAGGGCCTCCGTGTCCTCCCCGTCTGACATCCAGCTGCCTCCGGAGAGCCCCGAGACCACCCACTACTCCGTGGTGGACGCCGATGGAATGGCCGTGGCCGTGACCTACACCCTGGAGGCCGGGTACGGCTCCAAGATCGTGGTCCCGGGCGCCGGCTTTCTCCTGAACAACGAGATGGGGGATTTCAATGCCGGCCCCGGCATCACCGACGCCCGGGGCCTCATCGGCACCGAGCCCAACCTGGCCCGGCCCGAGCAGCGGATGCTGTCCAGCATGACCCCCACCATCCTGGCCCGGGACGGGAAGCTGGTGGCGGTGGTGGGGAGCCCCGGAGGGCGGACCATCATCAACACGGTTCTTCAGGTCGTGCTGAACCTCGTGGAGTTCGACATGAGCATCCAGGAGGCGGTGAACGCCCGGCGCTTCGACCACGAGTGGCTTCCGGACCACATCACGGGGGAGGAGGGTGCCTTCGCGCCCGGAACCGTCCAGGCTCTCCAAGCCATGGGCCATGAAGTGAGACTGCGTGGGACCCAGGGCCGGACCCATTGCATCATGATCGATCCGGCCAGCGGGGAGCGTTTGGGGGCGCCCGACCCCCGGGATCCGGACGGCGGGGCGGCCGGGCACTGATCGGCACCCGGGGAGGGAGGGGACAACTCATGGCCGGCAGGGAACCGTCGGTTCTTTCCGAGGAACAGGCCCGCCGACTCTGGGAAAGGGCGGCGGAGCTCCAGGCCCGTGCCGCGACCAGGGAGGATGGGGAGGAGAGGGCTGGAGAAGTGGAAGCCGAGGCCCGGGACGACGGTTCCGGCTACTCTCTGGTCCACGTGCGGCAGGCCGGGCTGGAAGCGGGAATCGAAGCTGAGTTCCTCGACCTGGCCCTGGCCGAGGAGACCCTCCTGGCGCTGGAGGGTGGGGCCGAGGAGCGGGGGGTGGACCGGGCTGCCCGACGGTTCCTGGGGCACCCGGAGGAAGCTCTGGAGATCCGGCGGCGCTTTTCCTTTCCCCCGGCCCGGGTGTGGCCGGTCCTGGAGCGCATCCTCACTTCCGCCCCCCACGATCTGGAGCTCCTGGAGCTGAGAGGGGGAGACCCCCGGTCCGGCGGGGTGGCCATCTTCGAGGCTCCCACCTCCTATGAGGATCCTTCTTCCCTGAAGTACGCTGCCGCGTTCTCCGACGTCCGGCGCTTCCTTCTCCGCCTCGTTCCGGAGGGGGAGGGCTCGGACTGCGAAGTCCTGATCCGGGCTCCCCTCCGGCGGTCCCGGCGCATGAACTACCTCATAGGGGGGGCTCTGTCCAGCGTGGGCGGGGTGTTCGGAGGCCTCGCCGGGATCGGCGTTGCTGTCCTGGTGGTCGGCTCCGGGGGGATGGCCCCCGCCGCCCTGGCGGCTCTCGTCGGGGGATTGACCGGTGGTGGAGCTCTGGCCGGAGGTGGCCTCACCCGCCGGGCTTGCCAGGCCCTGTACCGATGGGGGATCCGGATCTGGGAACGGGCCGTCCAGAAGGCCCTTTCCCGGGTGGAGCGGGAGCTCCAGAGGGAAAGGGAGGAGGGGCGCGCTCTCCCCGCCCGGGAACCTCCGGAGGTCGAAGGGGGTTAGGAGGCCTTTCTCATTCAGAGCTGGAAGGGAGAAGCCCCATGGCGGGGAAGATCAGGAAGACCGAGGCCGAGTGGGAGGCGCTCCTGACGCCGGAGCAGTACCGCATCACCCGAAAGAAGGGGACGGAGCGGGCGTTCACAGGCGAGCATTGGGCTACCAGGGAACAGGGCGTCTACCGGTGCGTCTGTTGCGGGACCCCGCTCTTCCGGTCACAAGAGAAGTTCGATTCCGGCACCGGTTGGCCCAGCTTCACCGCTCCCCTGGACCCGGCGGCGGTCCGGGAGGAATCGGACTCGGGCTTCTTCATGCGCCGGACCGAGGTGCTCTGTGCCGTCTGCGACGCCCATCTGGGCCACGTCTTTCCCGACGGTCCCCAACCCACCGGGCTTCGCTACTGCCTCAACTCCGCCTCCCTGCGGCTGGACCGGGGGGACGGGCCCGATCCGGCCTCGTCCGGCGGGTAGGGCCCCGATCCCCCATCCCGGTCCAGGGCTCCGCTCCTGCCCGTCCCGAAACGGGTCAGGCGGGCCTCTCCTCACCGATTCCAGCCACCTTCCGATTCCGCTAGCTTGATCCCGCTACCGCCCACGGAAAGGAAGCGGGACCATGAGAGGAGCCGTCCGATCCGCAGCCGTCCTGCCCCTGGCTCTGGCCGTACTCATGGCCGGGGGATGCGCCTCCCACAAAGGGCCGCCGGGCCCCGGGGAGTCCAGGGGAGCGGTGCCGGACCTTCGGGGCCACAAGGTGCTGGTTCTTCCCGTCCAGCTTCGGGAAGGCGTCCCGGCGGGGGTGACGCCGGATGAAGAGCTGGCCTATGCCTTCCGAGCCCGGGGGGCAGGGGTCCAATGGGCTTTCCCCCCCGACGTGGAGGGGGCCCTTCGCCGTTCCCCGGGATTGTCGGCGCGTCAAAGGGACCTGCCTGTCGGGATCTTCCTCCAGGCCGAGGTGGAACGGATCGGCGATCCCCTCTACGGGGAGATCCGGCGCCTGGCGGCGCTGGTCGGCGCGGATGTTGCACTGATTCCCATTGAGCTCCGGTACGGCCAGGAGGGAGCCTACCGCATCACGGCGGCCCTCCTGAGCGTGGCCACGGGAAGGGTGGCCTGGCTCGGGGTGAGGATGGGGGCGACGGGGGGGGTGGAGGAGCCTGGGACCCTGGCCTCCCTGGCGGAGGCTCTGGCCCGGGCCCTCCTCCCCATGGGGTGAACACCCGGGGCGCCGGGGCGGTACCAGGAAGTGAAGGGCTGAAGGCCTGAAAGAAGGAAGCCGTGAGTGGGATCGCAACGAAGAGCGGACGATGGAGCCGGGCCCGGGGCTCCCTCCGGGTTGCCTGGCTGGTCGGTCTGACCCCTGTGGCCGGATGCCAGGAGGCGGACGGTACCCTCCCCCGCGCCTCCCAGGTGGAGGCGGCCTATGCGTATGGGGGGAACCTCTCCGTGGACATGAGCGGAAATGTGGCGGAGATCACCATCGCTCAGCCTTCCGAGCAGCTCCGGAAGGGGGGGAGCCTGTGGGCGAAGGTCGGGCCTTACGTCCTCCTCTTCTCCAGCGAGACGGAAGCGCTCTTCAGGGCCTACCCCGGCCTCGCCGGGGTCCGGGTGATCACCACCTCCGACGGCTCGGAGGTGGCCCGGGCCCTCCTTCCCCGCGACACTCTCTCGGACCTCACCTGGCGGCGGTCGCTGAACATCGCGGGGTTGGCCCGCAGGGACGGCACCCGCAGACCCACCCTGCTGGAGGCCCTGGTCCGCTGGGGCGAGGACCACACCCGGTACGAGTACAACCCCAGGTACACCCGCTCCTGATCGCGGCTGGACCCGTAGCTTCCCCCTGCCGATCCGGTACATTCTCTCCAGGGCCAGAAGGCTCGGGCTTCGACAGGAGCGGGGGATGCTCGGAAGAAAAGATCAGAACTCGGCTTGGCGCTCGCGTTTTCCCGAAAAGGTCACCTGCGTCCGGTGCCTCCAGGAGAAGGATACCCTGGAGATGGACCGGCTCCTCTGGTGCGAGGGATGCCGGGAAGGAGCCCGGAGAAGGGCCGGGAGGCAGGGCTGGCTGGCGGGGGCGGTCGTGGCCGCCCTCCTGGCCCTCTGGATCTGGCTGGTGATCCAGCCCTCCCGTCTCGTGGTGGGGGGGTGGATCGCCACGGTGGTTGCCGCCTTCTGGGTGGGAGGGCGCATCGGCCGGGAGGTGGCCTACGGGGTCATGCGCTACCGGAACACCAAGGCCGCGGATGCGGTTCCGCCGTCCCCCCCTGCCGCCCCTAACGGGTGAGGGCGAAGTAGACCACGTAGAGCCAACTGAAGAACCCGTGAAGGATGGCCCAGAGGATGGAGTGGTGGGTGGACCAGGAGATGGCGATGGCCAGGGCGCTGCCGAAGCTGATGCCGTGGCTGACGGCGTGATCCTTCTTGCTCATCCTGTGTTCCCGTCCTTCTCCGCCCGGGGGCGCTGGAAGAGGGATCTCCCGGGCGGTTGAGTGGTAGATTCTGGGCCGCATCCCCAGTACGAACCGGGGTGCCACGGTCTTCCGGGCCGACCGCCCGGGGGTCGTCGTAAGGAACCCCACCAATCAGGCGACGAAAGCTATGGCCGAGAAGTTTCAGGGCGTCGATTTCTACAACATCGAGGGGCTCCTGTCCGAAGAGGAGCGGATGGTCCGGAATACGGTCCGGGAATGGGTGGAGGACAAGGTTCTGCCCATCATCCAGGAGGCCTACCTCCAGCGGAGGTTCCCCACCGAGCTCATCGGGGAGATGGCCGGGTTGGGGATGCTGGGGGCCAACCTCCCGGAAGAGTACGGATGCGCCGGCCTGAACAACGTGGCCTACGGGCTCATCATGCAGGAGCTGGAACGGGGGGACTCGGGAATCCGTTCCTTCGCCTCGGTGCAGGGTGCCCTGGTCATGTACCCGATCTTCACCTGGGGCTCGGAGGAGCAGAAGCGGGAATGGCTTCCGAAGCTGGCGGCCGGGGAGAAGATCGGATGCTACGGGCTCACCGAGCCGGACTACGGGTCCAACCCGGGCGACATGATCACCACCGCGAAGAAGACGGCCGACGGTTGGATCCTGAACGGCGCCAAGATGTGGATCACCAACGGCTCCATGGCCGATGTGGCGGTGATCTGGGCCCAGACCGGGGAGATCGGGGACCGGAACGGGATCCGTGGCTTCATCGTGCCCACCGAGACTCCAGGGTTCACCGCCCGGGACCAGAAGGGGAAGCTCTCCCTCCTCGCTTCCGACACCAGCGAGCTGGTCTTCCAGGACGTGGAGCTTCCCCCGGACGCCCTCCTCCCCCGGAGCTCGGGGCTGCGGAACCCTCTCATGTGCCTCACCCAGGCCCGGTACGGGATCGCCTGGGGGGTGGTGGGCGCGGCCATGGCCTGTTACCACGAGGCGGTGAGCTACGCCAAGGCGAGGGTGATGTTCGATGGGCCCATCGCCGGGAAGCAGATCCAGCAGGTCCGCCTGGCGGACATGCTCACCAAGATCACCCAGGGTCAGCTCATGGCCCTCCAGTTGGGGCGTCTCAAGGACAAGGGGGAGTACACCCCGGCTCAGGTGTCCATGGCCAAGCGGGCCAACGTGGACATGGCCTGCGACATCGCCCGGGAGGCGCGACGGCTCCTGGGGGCCAACGGGATCCTGGTGGAGTACGGCGCCATGCGCCACATGGCCAACCTGGAGAGCGTGTACACCTACGAGGGGACCCACGATATGCACACCCTGGTGCTGGGGCAGGTGATCACGGGCATCTCGGCCTTCTGATCGGGTGAGCGGGTGGGCGGGGTGGCGGGGTGGCGGGGCCGCCGCTCCGCCGCCCTCGCTGTGTCCTCGGCCTACTCCCCGAAGTCGATGACGTAGGCGGAGTCGCGGATCAGGGGCACCTCGGCCCCGCCGGGCATCACCAGGGTGCAGCTCACGCGGGGAATCCTCGGCTGCATGCTGGGCACGTAGACGCGGTCGATGTGCACCACGGCTCCCGGCGAGGAGAACTGGGCGGCGCCCACCGCGCCCCCGAAGTGGTCCGAGCGGCCGAAGGCGATGTGGAGCCCCAGCTTCTCGTCCAGCAGGATCTCCCCGGCGGGCTCGACGCCGAAGGCATCCAGGACGCCAAGGCCCAGCTCGGCGAGGTTGCCGTACGCGGGCTCGGCCATCAGGCGGTCCCGCTCGGCCCGGGAGACCGGGCCGTCGATGAGCACCTCCACGGCGCGGTTGCCCTGGATCCGGTAGCGCACGATCTCCCCCTCCAGCTCCACGGGCAGGACACCGGTGGAGCGGCTGGGCTCATCGGGACGCTCCCCCTCGTAGGGCACGATGTAGGTCTCGCCCGAAGGCAGGTTCCCGGCCACGCCGTTCTCGCGGAGCACCCCTCCGGAGGCGTGCGCGGTCCGGAAGCGCAGATCCAGGTGGAGCTGGTCCCTGGTTCCGTCTTCCAGGAAGAACTCGATCTCGGCCCCCTCGGCCGGATCCAGCAGCCTCTTGAGCGCCCACACCCGGCGGTTGATCTCGCCGTAGGGGAGGCGCAGAGCGGGGATCATGGCGGCGCAGAAGCCCGGCATGGTGGCCGCCCGGAAGTCCCCCCGCTCACGCGCGGCGAGCTTGAGGGGGGCGGTGGCCGAGAACTCGGTGGGCGCGATCCACAGGGACCAGCGCCCGAACGCCTCCTCGAAGGAGACGGGGCGGGCGCCCTCCATCTCCCGTACGTGGTTGGGGGCCCCCGGCCCCGCCCACAGAAATCCGCCCGAGGGCAGGTCGGCGTTGTTGCGGTGTACGTTGGGCACGGCCACGAGAACCACCTCCCAGCCGTGGGATCCCCGGGCGGCCTTAAGCTCCCGCGCCCACTCTGCGGCCATGCCCCTCCGGTCCTTCCAATCCGGGTTGTCCGGGACCACGTCGTCGGGCACGTCGATGAGGAACGCGAGCCCCCGGTCGCGGGCGGGGTCGGGGGCGAAAACGCCCCGGATCAGGGACGTCCATTCCGAAGCGGTGAGTCTTTCCATGGTTCCTCGGCTGATCGGCTCGGGGAGTCTCGGTCCATGCCCGGGAGGACGGGTTGGGAGGTAACCTGCCTGGCCTGGGTCAGGGAGGTCAAGCACCTCCTTCCCCTCCTTGGCCCCCTCCTCCGCACGACGGGGATGCCGGTGCTGGCTTGGGTGCACCATGGACAACGTCCGGTTGGAAGCCTTCCCCTTCTAGTTATACCATGGTATAATTGACCCATGAAGACCGCCATTTCTCTACCCGATGCAGTATTCGAGTCGGCCGATGAGCTCGCGCAGCGCCTGGGCATCTCGCGCAGCGAACTCTATGCCACGGCCGTAGCGGAGTACCTGGCCAAGTTCCGGAGCGAAGACATCACAGCACGGCTCAACGAGGTCTACGCCGCCGAGGATAGCGGCCTCCCACCGGAGATCCGGCGCGCACAAGCCAAGAGCATCCGGAAGTCCGAGTGGTAGTGCATCGCGGTGAGATCTGGTGGGCAGACCTGGGGGAGCCTCGAGGGTCCGAGCCTGGCTTCCGGCATCCCGTCCTCATCCTTCAGGCGCAACCGTTCAACCGCAGTCGGCTTCGAACGGTAGTCGGGATTGTCGTCTCCTCGAACATGCGCCTCCTCGATGCGCCGGGGAACGTGCTGCTTCCCGCCGAGGAAACCGGATTGCCCATGGACTCCGTCGCCAACGTGACGCAGCTCGTGACCATCGACCGGGACTACCTGGAGCCACGCGCGGGCAAAGTCTTGCCCAGGACCCTGACGCGCGTCGAGGTAGGCGTTCGGCTCGTCCTCGACCTCTGACCCCCTGCTGTTCCCGCTTCCCCCAAGCTGGCGGGGCTTTCCAGTGGGCTGGGTTCCTGCTGTGCCCCCGGGAAGGAGAGGACGCCACGAGCCCCATGCCCCCAAGCCCCCCTCCGACCTTCTTCCCCACAACGATGTGGCTGCCCGGGTGTGGGGCCCCCTTTGCACCGAGCCGAAGAGCGCCAGCGCCGCCGCCACTCCGCTCGGTAGCCCGATCCCGGGCCCCATCCAGGCTCCCCGGCTCGATCGGCCAGCGCAAGGCTCCGGGCTCGATCTCCCTGGCCCTGTCCCCAGTTTCCCGCAGTCCCAGGGGTTGAATCCTGGGCCTTTCGGCCCGATCTTTCATAGCTTGAGCGTCTGGCGGGACGGAAGGCGCCGTTAGCTCAACTGGTAGAGCAACTGACTCTTAATCAGTAGGTTCGGGGTTCGAGTCCCTGACGGCGCACTCAACAAAGACAAGGGTTTTCGGCCTCCGGGGCACTCCTCCGGGGGCCTTTCTCCTTTGTGCCCCCTCCCCATCCTGGCCATCCCGCGCCGCCCCTCCCATGATACGGGGGTTCGAGGACCCCGGTGGACAGGAGACCCCATGGCGTATTCGTTCGGACCGCGGCGCGGCGTCTGGATCGACATCACCGACGAGATGAAGGGCCGGCCGGCCCCGCTGGCCCCCGGCGACCTGGCCCGCTTCGAGGCCTTCGACCTCATCTACCGCGCCCTCTGCTCCATCCTCTTCAACTACGTGCCCACCTCCGGCCACCCGGGGGGCTCCATCTCCTCGGGGCGGATCGTGGCCTCCCTGCTCTACGACGCCATGGATTACGACCTCTCCCGTCCCGACCGGGAGGAGGCGGACCTCATCTCCTACTCGGCGGGGCACAAGGCGCTGGGGGTCTACGCCATGTGGGCGTTACGGGACGAGGTGGCGCGGGTGGCCGAGCCCGGACTCCTCCCAAGCGACGCGCGGAGGCGTCTGCGCCTGGAGGACCTCCTGGGGTTCCGCCGCAACCCCGTCACCCGGGCGCCCCTCTTCCTGCGCTTCGGGGCCAGGGCCCTGGACGGTCATCCCACCCCGGCCACGCCCTTCCTCCGCCTGGCCACCGGCGCGTCGGGGGTGGGCGTGGGCTCCTCGCTGGGGCTCGCCTTCGGTGCCCGGGATTACTACGGGGAGGACGCTCCCCGGGTGCACATCGTTGAAGGGGAAGGCGGCTTGACCCCGGGGCGGGTGGCCGAGGCCGTGGCGGCGGCGGGGACGGCCTCCCTCGGCAATGCCTTCCTGCA
>JBFYZD010000236.1:0-39210 GCA_041309685.1 Gemmatimonadales bacterium
AAGCCGCTGGCCACCACCAGGAAGATGGACCAGACCAGGGCCCAGTCGAAGTAGCTGCTGGTGCCGGCGAGGTGCCCGAAGTAGAGACGCTCCCAGATCATCAGGAGGCACCCGGTAAGGACCGCGAGGCCGCCGATGTTGGCCAGGAGCTTCCAGGGGCTCCAGAAGCTGAAGGGGTAGATGAAGTCGCTGGAGATCAGCGGGTTGAACGGGCTCGTGATGACCCAGAGCGTCACCACGAGGAGGGCCAGGAAGCCGAAGAAGACGAAGAAGTGGGAGATGGAGCGCGAGTGGTCCGTCTCGCAGGAGGTGAACCGGTCGTGAGCGACGACCTTGAGGAGGACGGAGGCCAGGCTGGCGAAGCGGCCCTTCACCGGCACGGGCCTCCCACCCCAGGCGCTGGACCCGCGCAGGGCATGGGCGAACCTGCCCACGCTGATGGCCGCGGCCAGGAAGGCCAGGAATCCGAAAAGCCCAAAGAAGGAGTTGAGAAGCCAGTGGGGGAACATGGGAACGAAGGAGTAGACGATGGTCTCCTCCGTGGGAACCGACATCCCCAGCATCGCCCCGAGGAAATCCCTGTGGTAGGCGGATAACCCCAGGAGCACGGCGGGAAGCGCCAGCAGGAGGGGGATGTACCGGGGCTGGCTCACCCATCGGGCCAGGAACCGGGGAAAGGCATAGTGGAGGATGCACTGTTGCCGGACCGCCCCCAGGACGTCTCCGGGCCTGCTCCCCCGGGGACAGTTCGTGGAGCAGTCGTTGCAGTGGTGGCAGAGCCAGACGTCGGGATCCCTCAGGAGGCGCTCCTTCCACCCCCACAGCGCCCAGGCCATCTCCTTCCGGGGAAACGGCCTGCTGTCGGGAGAAAGGGGGCAGGCGGCAGAGCAGGTCCCGCACTGCATGCACTTCTTCAGGGAGTCGCCGCCGCTCCGCTGCAGCGCACGGATGAAGTCGAGGTCGGGTTCGACCATCATGGGCCGGCCGTTGGTGGAACCCGTGGGAAGGGCCTGGGGTCGGGCCTGGTCCAGCGTTCCAGGTCCTCCGGCGGCCGTGGTCTCAGCAGACGCCATGGCTCTAGCTCCTTGGGCGACCTCCGTGAGGGGATCCCTTCCTCCCACGGCTGTGGACTGCTATGTGCCCATCACCCTCCCATCACATCCCCTTGAACGGGTTGAAGCCGATCTCCTCGATGAGCTCGGAGAAGTTCTGGAAGATCCCGGGCAGCTTTTCGTACTCGTCGATCTGGACCTGGTGGAGCTCCACCCGCTCCACGTCCATGGCCATCTGCTGGAGCTTCTCCCGGACGTTCTTCTCCCGGACGGAGGCCAGCTCGCTCCCCTTGATGAAGTGGCACTGGTAATCGTCGCCGTACTTGCACCCCAGAAGGATGACCCCGTCGAACCCCGCCGACATGGCCTGGGTGATCCAGACGAAATTCACCGAGCCCAGGCACCGGACCGGGATGACCCTGACCCAGGGGCTCCCCTTGAGACGGTTCTGCCCCATGAGGTCCAGCGCCGGGAAGGCGTCGTTCTCGCAGGCCAGGACCAGGATCCGGGGCTTCTCGTCCCACTCCTCCGGAACGTTCACCGCCTTGATCATGGAGCCCACGATCTCCACGGAGTAATCCTTGAAGGAGATGATCCGCTCCGGACAGGCCCCCATGCACACGCCGCAGCGGCGACAGCGGGTAGCCTGGAGCAGGGGCGTCCCCTGCGTGTCCTCGTTCAGGACGCCGAAGGGGCACTCCTCGGTGCAACGCTTGCACTTCGTGCACCGCTGCATGAAGAAATCGGGGTAGGAGCGGTCCCCGGCCCGGGGGTGGACGGCCTCCCCCCGGGAGGTCATCTCCACGCACTGGATGGCCTTCAGGGCCGCCCCGGTGGCATCCTCCCGGCTCCCCATGCCGTCGGTGGGCTCCCGCGCCGCACCGGTGGGGTAGATCCCGGTCCGGCGGCTCTCGTAGGGGAAGCAGATGAAGTGGGAGTCCGGGAAGCCGTACTCCAGCGCCGGAAGATCGGGGCCCTGGCGGTACACCAGGTTCAGGATCTGGCTCCCCTCATGGTCCTTCAGCCGCTCCACCGTCTCCGCAGCCATCTGCCTCTTGGCCTCGGAGTCCCCGGCCAGGAGGTTCACCTTGGCCTCTTCCAGCGCCCGGATGGCCTCCCCGTCCGCTGCGTTGGGGGCCATTCCCGCGGCCAGCACCACCAGATCCACCTCCACCCCGATCTCCTCCCCGATCATGGTGTCCCGGGCGGTGAGGGTGAGCCTCCCGTTCCCGCTGGGAGCCACGTCCACCACTTCCCCGCGGGTCAGGAAGATCCCCGGGTCGTCCTGGGCCTTCCGGTAGAATTCCTCGTAGAGGCCAGGAGTACGCATGAACTCGTAGAAGATGAAGGCCTTGGCCTGGGGGTTTCCCTCCCGCAGGTACATGGCCTGTTTCAGCGTGGTCATGCAGCAGATGGACGAACAGAAGGAGTGCTCCTCCTTCCTCCTGAATCCTCCGCACTGGAGGAAGGCCACGCTCCGGGCCTCCTTCCCGTCGGACGGGCGGGTGATCCGGCCCGTCTCCTTCACCATGGCTTCCAGATCCACGTTCAGGATGACGTCGGGAAGCCCGCCGTAGGGGAGGTCCGGCCTGGGGTCCTTGGGGCGCCATCCCGTGGCCTGGACGATGGCCCCCACCCTGAACTGGTCCAACGCCTCCTCCGGGGGCTTGCCGTTCCCCGACGAGGCCAGGGTCACGTCGAAAAGGCCCGGAGCCCCCTCGATCCGGCTGGTCTGGGCCGAGGTGTGCACGCGGATGTTGGCGTGGGCCTCCACCTCCGCCACGAGCTCCCCGACGTTGGTGTCCTCCAGCTCCCGGAAGGGAGCCCTGGTGGGGAAGGACCGATGCTGCTTGGCCAGCCAGCCACCCAGCCGGTCGGATTTCTCCACCAGGCGCACCTGGTAGCCCGCCCTGGCCGCTTCCAGAGCCGCGGTCATCCCCGCCACGCCCCCTCCCACCACCAGGATGGTCTTGTCGATGGGCTCCTCCGGGTGGAAGGGCTCCAGCGGCTGCATCTTCCGTACCTTGGTGATGTACATGCGGAGGTAATCCTCCGCCGCCATCTGGGTGTCCTCGTCTCCCGGAGGCAGGCACCAGACCACGTGCTCCCGCAGAGCCACCTTCTCCACGATGACGTGGGGGGGAAAGACGATATCCTCATAGCGCCGGGGGGAGATCCCGGCGATCACCACCCGGTTGAGTCCTTCGTCCCGGATGTCCTCGAGGATGGTACGAAGCCCGGAGCCTTCGCAGGACGGCACGGTCTTGCAGAAAGGCACGTTGAGCTCCTCCGTCGCGACCTTGCACAGGGCGTCGACGTCCAGCGCTTCGGCAATTCCGTATCCCGTGCAGATGAACACGCCGACTTTGTCGTCCATGGGGGTCATCCTCTCCTCAGGCGCTGGATCGCCTTCAGGGCGGCGGCAGTGGCCTCCTTGGTGGTCCGTGAGACGTCGCAGGGGTGCTTGGCACACCCCGCGACATAGACGCCATCCACCCCCGTATCCGACTCCAGGAACCCGTACTCGTCCACCCTCAGATCGAAGGGACGCTTGAAGTCCGGGGTGTTGGGCACCACTCCGGTGGCCAGGACCACCATGTCGAAGACGGCGTCCGGCTTGTCTCCGGCCAGGGTGTCCTCCACTTCCAGGATCAGGTCGTGCGTGGAGGAATCCTCGGTGATGCGGGCCACCTTCCCCTTGATGAAGGACACCTCCCCGTCCTTCCTCAGGTCGTTGTAGAAGTCCTCCAGGCGGCCCAGGGTGCGGACATCGATGTAGAAGATCGTGACCTTCGCCCCGGAGTTCTGCTCCCTCACGTACCGAGCCTGCTTCAGGGAGGCCATGCAACAGACGGCGGAGCAGTAGGGGAGGTGGTTCTCGTCCCGGGACCCGGCACACTGGACGAAGGCCACGCGCCCCGGGGCTTTGCCGTCGGAGGGCCGTACGATCCTGCCCCCGGTGGGACCGCCCGGGGCGGCCAACCGCTCCATCATCACGTTCGTGACGACGTTGGGGCAGCTTCCGACCCCCAGGTTGTCCAGCCTGCCGGCATCGTAGGGCCTCCATCCCGTGGCCAGGATGACGGCACCGGCGTCCACCTCGATCTCCTCCTCCTTCATCTCCAGATCGATGGCACCCGGGGGCGCCTTGGCCAGGAGGGTCGCCACATCCGTTTCCGAGAGGGCGTCCCGGTCCAGCACATGGAGGGGGGGATAGGCCGCGGGATGGGGATAGAAGAGGGCCTTCGTGCTCCCCACCCCCATGTTGAACTCGTCCGGCCGCCGGGACGTCACCTGCTCCACCAGAGCGTCATCCAGGGACACTTCCCCGGTGACGTAGCGTGGCCGCTTCCGGACGCGGGCCCGGAAGCGGTCCCCTGGAGTGGTGATCTCCTCCACGGTAGCCAGGGTGTGGACGGTGATGAGGGGGTTTTGCCGGATCCTGCGGACGTTCAGCTCGAAACCGCAGGTTGGCGGGCACATCTTGGGAAAGTACTTGTGGGAACGCATGACGCGTCCCCCCAGGTAGGGTTCCTTCTCCACCAGCACCACGGGGAATCCCACCTCGGCGGCTTCCACCGCCGCGGTCATCCCCGCGATTCCTCCTCCGATGACCAGGATCGGTCGTGCATCGGGAGCCATGGCACACTCTCTCTGAAAGGGGCTGAGAAACCTCCGTCCGTTCGGTTGCGGGCCGCGTCTGTTTGGGTGGCGGGTTGGGGGTGTCCGGGATTCCTTAAAGCCATTATGTGACGGGATTCTCGAAATGTCAAAAGGGGGCCTGAAAGGAGCTGCGGCACACCGCCGGAGCGCCCTACCCTCGTGATTCGGGCCCTGGCACCTTATCTTCTCCCGGGTTCCCTTGGTGTCGGGTCCCTCAGCGGACCCCACGACCTCATCTCCCTCGCGTTCCCGGCTTCATCGCTCGACCAGTCCGACCCCCACCGGGGCATCCTCGAAAGGGAGCACCATGGGCTCAGGCGGAGCGGAACCGCATAGATCGAAGACCGGCCTTCGCCGGGCCCTGAGCGGGCTTCGGCTGGTCTGGAAGGTCAACGGCCTCTTTCTCCTGATCCTGGCCAGCGCGCTGGGGATCTCGGGCTATGTCTGGAACGTTGCCTTCGAGCGGGACGAGGTGGCGTCGGCCCGGGAGCTGTCGATGGCCACGTCGGAGCTGATCCTGACCCGGGTCAGGGACCTGATGATGCAGCACGAGGGCGGGGAGCTCCAGGACCTGGTGGGCCGCATGGCCCGGGAGAACCCGGCCTTCCGGGACATCCGCCTCCTCGCCCACCGGGGCGCTGTGGTGGCTTCCCGGAGGGAACCGCCGGGAGCGGCGGTGGGGCCGGATGCCTGGCCCTGCACCCTCTGCCACACCCCGGGCTCCTCCCCACCCCTGGCTTCCGCCCCGGTTTGCTGCGACGTGATCGAGCTCGCGGAGGGGGAGCGGGCCGTCTCCGTCGTCACCCCCATCTACCGCGAGCCCGGGTGCGCCGGGGCGGGGTGCCACGAAGGCGTCGGAGAGGGGAACGTCCTGGGCATGCTGCAGACGGATTTCTCCCTGGCGAGGGTGGACGCCCTGCTGGCCCGCCAGAGTCGCCGCTTGGCCCTGATCCTCCTCCTGTCCCTCCTCCTGGGATCGGCGGCGAGCTTCTGGATGACCGACCGGCTGGTCGGTCAGAGGATCCAGGCCTTGAGGGAGGGGGCCAACAGGATCGCCCAGCACGACTTCACCTTCCGGTTCAGTGATCCCAGGGGCGACGGCCTCGCCCAGCTGGTGGGGGTCTTCGACGATGTGACCTCCGAGCTTTCCACCACGCTCTCCGAGCTGTCCAACGCAAAGCAGCACCTGGAGGCCATCGCCGAGAACAGCGCCGACATCATCATCACGGTGGATCCCGTCGGGTTCATCACCACCTTCAACGCCGGCGCCGAGAAGGTCCTGGGCTACTCCCGGGAAGAGGTCATCGGAAAGAGAATCGAGGTACTCTTCCATGATCCCACCGAACGGGAGGCTGCCATCGCCCAGCTCGAGCATTCCGACCATGTGGTGAACTACATTACCCGGTTCGTGACGAAGAAGGGCGCCCAACGCAACGTCCTGCTCACCCTCTCCCGCCTGCGGGCGCCGGACGGGAACCCGATCGGGACGCTCGGGATAAGCAAGGACGTGACGACCGAGCTCCGCCTCCAGCGGCGTCTCGTCCGGACCGAGCGGATGGCCGCCCTGGGACACGCCATCACCGGGATCCAGCACTCCATCAAGAACATGCTGAACGTCATGAAGGGGGGAGCCTACATGGTGAACCTCGGCCTGACGAAGGGCGACCCCGCGATGACGAATGAGGGGTGGGCGATGGTCCAGCACGGGATCGGGGACATGACGGAGATGTCCAAGCGAATGCTCGACTTCGCCCGCACCCGGAAGCTGCGATTGGTGCCCACCGACCTGGGGGAGCTCGCCCGCAGGATCCACCACATGAGCGAGACCAAGTTCATGAGCGAGGGGGTCGCCCTCACTCTTGAGGCGGAGCCGAACCTGCCGGCGGTGCAATGCGACGCCGAGATGGTACAGTCCGTGATCATGGATCTCCTGTCGAACGCCCTGGACGCCTGCTCATGGAAGGAATACAAGAACGGAGAGATCCCCGAGGTCCGGTTGGGGCTGCGCCATGGAGAGGCGCCGGACCAGGTGCGGATCGAGGTCAGGGACAATGGAGAGGGGATGACGGAAGAGGTGCGCAAGCGCCTCTTCACCCCGTTCTTCAGCACGAAGGAGAAGAAGGGAACCGGGATGGGGCTGGCCGTGGTGGAGAGGATCGTGAGCTCGCACGAAGGAAGGACCACCGTCGAATCCGAGCCCGGAAGGGGAGCCGCCTTCATCGTGTCGCTGCCCATCCGGGGACCCATTCAGAGAGAGGAGGAGGAGGATGCCTAAGAGGGTGTTGGTGGTAGACGACGACGATAACACCAGGAGGTTCCTATCCGTCGCCCTGGAGGCCAACGGGTATGAGCCGGTAACGGCCGCCGACGGGGACGAGGGCCTCCAGAAGGCCCGGGAGTTCCTCCCTGATCTGATCCTCCTGGACGTCATGATGCCCAAGAAGACGGGGTTCTCCCTCTTCAAGCAGCTTCGGCGGCAGGAGGAGTTCAAGAACATCCCGGTCATCATGCTCACGGCCGTGGCCGGGGTGCTGGAGGAGGAGGAGAGCCAGGCTGCGGGGGAGACGATGGAGCGCCCCTTCGACAGCCTCAGGGACGGCCTGAGGAGGACCATCGCCCAGATGCGGGACGAGGGGCTCGTGAAGCCGAACATGTTCATCGACAAGCCCATCGATCCCGAGGTACTGATCCGGTCCGTCCGGGAGCTGATCGGCTGACCTCACCCTGCCGGCAGGCAGGGTGGAGCAAGGGCGGAGGCCCGCGTCCTCCCTCAATCCGGGGAGGGCGCGGGGCCTTCGGGGTTTCTCGTCAGGCCGCCCCGCTCCGGACGCACTGCCGGAGCTGGGAATCCGTCCGGATGATGTGGTTGCGAATCCAGTCGGAGACCTTCTGCTGAACCTCGATCACCAGGCTGGTCGTGGGGCCCTCGGCGACCAGGCGGTTCCGGTACCCCTTGAAGATCCGTATGAACTGGGCATGGGCCTGCTGGTTGGCCGCCGCCGCCGGGCACTCCAGCTCGTGCATGCACCCTTCCTCGTGGCGGAAGTGCCAGGCCGCGTACTGGCCCAGGAAGTCCATGAACTCCTCCAGCCCCTTGTCTCCCTTCCCCAGCGACATGAGGCGGAAGAATTCGTTCACGTGCTGGATGAGCTCCTGGTGCTGGGCGTCGATCTCCTCGACGCCGGTGGACATCGTTCGGGCATCCCAATTCAGGGCCATGGGTCATCTCCGTGACATCAAGGCGAGGGGAAGCCTGCCCGGAGGCCCCCCGGACAGTCAGCTCCGTCGCAGTATCGGCCCCTCCCTCCCCGAACTTCACCGGCCGCGCCCGGCCGGCGAGTCGAACCACGACCTGGAAGCGAAAAGCCCGGCGACCGCCTCCGGCCTGCGGCCGTGATTCGGTGATACCTCCGCCGGGGATCGGCCCCCACCGGAGGGGACTCCATCTACGACGAATAGAACGCAAGAGTTCCGGAATCCCCTGCTCGGACTCTCAGCGAGACCGCACCTCCCGGGGGTACCCGCCCTCCCCCTCCAGGCACCAGGCGATGAACTCCCTCAGGTCCTGATTGGAGCGGGCCAGGTCCTCCTGGCGCAGGTACATCATGTGGCCGCTCTCATACCAGGCGAAGCGGAAGCGGTCCCGGAACTCCCCTCCCGGCTGGATGTGGGAGATGGTGTAGACGGCGCTGAAGTAGTCCGTGGCGGCGTCGAAATAACCGCCCTGGATGAGAACCTTCATGTAGGGGTTGGCCTGCATCGCGGACCGGAGCATCTCTCCCACGTTCGTCCCGTCATCGCTGTTCCAGGGGCGCACCGGGCCCCAGATGTTGTAGGAGAGGTCCGGGTTGTAGCCCAGCTCCTCCCGCAGGTACCGGTTCACGGCGTTCCCGAAGGGACCGTCCCAGTCCGCCATGGCCGGGTCGTACTCCGGGGTCTCCCCGGCCGCGTCCCTGTCCACCCCCAGGTAGCGGGAGTCCAGCCGGCCCACGGTGAGGCGCTGGTCCCTCAGGAGCTCCTTCCAGAAGCGGGAGCTGTCCAGGCGGAGGTTCGTCGAAAGGACGTACTCGGCATCCAGGCCGGTGTAGCGGGCCACCTGGCCGGCGATCCGGTCCCGATCGGCGTCCGGGAGGCGGTCTCCCCGCACCAGGGCCTGGAGGTAGCCTCCCAGAGCGAAGGCCTCCACCTCATCCAGGAACTCCCGGAGGGGGCGGGACTGGAGATCGGCGGGGAGCTGCCGATGATACCAGGCGGTAGCGGCGAACTGGGGGAGGGAGGTGGCGAAGGACACCTCGGGGCCCGCCTCCACGTTCAAACCCGTCATGGACACCAGGATCACCCCATTCAGGTAGATCTGGTGGGCGTCGGCCAGGTGCCCGGCCAACCCCGAGGCCCGGGTGGTGCCGTAGCTCTCTCCGATGACGAATTTGGGCGAATCCCACCGGTTCTTCCGGACGATGTAGAGGCGGATGAGCTCCGCCACCGACTGGATGTCCGTGAGCGTGGCGTGGTACTTGTGCTCCTCCTCCCCCTCCACCATGCGGCTGAAGCCGGTGGCCACGGGATCGATGTAGACGATGTCCGCCACGTCCAGGATGGAGTGGGGGTTGTCCTCCAGCCCCACGGGCGGCCGCAGGGCGAAGCCCTCCTCGTCGTAGCGCACCCGGCGGGGCCCCGTGTACCCCATGTGCATCCACACCGAGGCCGTCCCCGGGCCCCCGTTGAAGGAGAAGACCAGGGGCCGGGGGGTCCCGTCGGGCACGCCGTCCCGGGTGTAGGCCACGTAGAACATCCGGGCCATCACCTTCCCGTTCTCCCGGATGGGGAGGGTCCCGGCCTCCGCGGTATACCGGACGGCCTCCCCTCGAATGGTCGTGGTGTGATGGGTCACCACGGGCTCCTCGGGGAGGAGGTCCAGCTCCTGGGCGATTCCGACCAGGGGCGAAAGGGCCGAGAGAAGGAGGGCCGCCACGATCGGCCGGCGGGCCCGCGGGGGCTTGGGGGAGAGCGTCCTCATGGTCTACCTTCCAGGGATCTTGTGGTTGGGGACGGGTGTGGTGGGAGGGTAGGGCCTTCGCCGGGCGCCGGCAATCTCATGGGCCGATGGAAGGGGGCAGACAGGATGACCGAACGATGGACCGACCATGGGCTGGAGAGCCCCACCGGGAGCTTCAAGGCCCTCTTCGCCGGCGCTTCCCCCACCCACCTCTCCCGGGCCCCGGGGCGGGTGAACCTCATCGGGGAGCATACCGACTACAACGGGCTACCCGTCTTCCCCATGGCCCTCCAGAAAGAGGTCCGGGTCCTCTTCCGGCCCCGGAAAGACGAGACCGTGCGTTTCCGGAACGTCCAGGGGGAGTTCCCGCCCCTCTCGTTCGAGCTCACCGCGCACATCCCCCCCGGCCCCACCGGGGAGTGGGGGAACTACCTGAAGGCCCCCTGCCAGGCTCTGGTCCGGCGCCTGGGTCCGCTCAAGGGAATGGACGCCCTGGTGAGCTCCACGGTGCCGGTGGCCTCCGGGCTTTCCTCCTCCTCCGCGCTGGTCATTGCCGTGGGCCGGGCCCTCCTGGCCGCCAACGAATTGCACATCCCCACCCTGGAGCTGGCCGAGGAGATGGCCCGGGCCGAGCGCTATACCGGCACCCAGGGGGGAGGGATGGACCAGGCCATCTCCCTGGGGGCCAGAGCCGGCCACGCCAGCCGGATCGAGTTCGATCCCCTGCGGTTGTTCGAGAGCCCGGTGCCGCCGGGGTGGCGGTTCGTGGTGGCCCACACGCTGTTGCGGGCCGAGAAGTCCGGCCCCGCCCAGGCAGCCTACAACGAGCGGAACCGCTCCTGCCAGGAGGCGCTGGCCCTCGTCCGGGCCGCCCTGGCGAAGCAGGGGCTGGAGGGCGCCGGCGCCCTCACCTACCCGGGCCTCCTCGGTCACCTCTCCGTGGGCGACCTGGTGGAGCTCGCCTCCAAGCAGCTGCCGGGGGTTCTCCTCAAGCGTTTCCGCCACGTCACCACCGAGGCCGTCCGGGTCTACGAGGCGGAGAAGGCCATGCAGCGGGGGGATCTGTTGTCCTTCGGGATCCTCATGGACGCCTCCCACGAGAGCCTGCGGAAGGACTATGAGGTGAGCTCCCCGGAGCTGGACCGCCTGGTGGAGCTGGCCCGGGAAGGCGGGGCCGCCGGGGCCCGTCTCACCGGGGCAGGGTTCGGGGGGTGCATCGTGGCTCTGGCGGACCGGGCCCATGTGGAGAGGGTCCTGGGGACAGTCGGGGCCTACCACCGGGAGCGCTCCCTCCCGGAGCCGGCTCTCGGGAACGCCCTCTTCGTGGCGGAGGCAGCCCCGGGGGCCAGCGTCGAGGCACTCTGAGTCCCACCCCGGAGGGCTACCGGACCCCCACCCTGGGGAGCACGCGGAAGACGCCCGCCATGGCCAGAGCCGCCACCGCCAGGCACGCCACCGCCAGCCCCACGCTCCCGTACAGGAGGTAGCCCGTACCGAAGAGGGTGCCGTACACCGCCGTGATCCCCAGGAACCAGCCCAGGAAGGATGCCGCCACCCCACCCCGCTCCGGCCCGGGCTCGTCCGGCCCCAGCCCGAGCACCTTCCGCCAGCCGGCGCCGTGGGGCCGGATCTCCCGGTAGAAGCGTCGCAGGGTATCGGTGGCCGTCGGGGGGGTCAGGAAGGTGACCGTCAGCCACCCCACCGTTGTGAGGGCCACGCCGATGACCAGCTGGAGGGAGGCGTCCAGCTCCGGCAGCCCCAGGGCCCTGTGCACGAACTGGAAGTAGATGGCCACCAGGAAGGACACCAGCATGGCCGCCATCTCGCTCCAGGCGTTGATGCGCCACCAGAACCAGCGCAGGAGAAAGACCAGCCCCGTCCCGGCTCCGATCTGGAGGAGGATCTGGAAGGCCTGGAGAGCGTTCTGGAGCCAGAGGGACACCGCCCCCGCCAGGACGATGAGCCCCACCGTGGTGAGACGCCCCACCCTCACATAGTGCTTTTCCTCTTCCCGGTCGTTGACGAAGCGCCGGTAGAAGTCGTCCACCACGTAGGAGGCCCCCCAGTTCAGGTGGGTGCTGATGGTGGACATGTAGGCGGCCGCCAGGGAAGCCACCACCATCCCCAGGAGCCCGTGGGGGAGGAAGACGAGCATGGCCGGGTAGGCCAGGTCGTGGCGCACGATGGAGGGGTCCAGGTGGGGGAAGGCGGCCTGGATGGACTCCAGGGAGGGGTAGACCAGGAGAGAGGCCAGGGCGACGAGCACCCAGGGCCAGGGGCGCAGGGCGTAGTGGGCCACGTTGAACCAGAGGGTGGCACCCATGGCCTCCTTCTCGCTCCGGGCCGCCAGCATGCGCTGTGCGATGTACCCGCCACCCCCCGGCTCCGCCCCGGGATACCAGGTGCTCCACCACTGGACGGCCACCGGCACGATGAACACCCCCGCCGCCGTCCTCCAGTCGCTGAAGTCAGGAAGGAAGGAAAGCTTGCCCTGGAGCTCGGGGCTGGTGACGAGCCCCGCCAGCCCCCCCACTTCGGGCTGGATCAGGGCATACCAGGCTGCCGCCACCGAGCCCGCCATGGCCAGGCCGAAGAGGAGGAAGTCCGTCACCACCACCCCCCAGAGCCCCGAGGTGGCGGAGTAGAGGACGGTGAGGGTTCCGGCCAGGAGCACCACCTCGTACTTCCCCACCCCCAGGAGCACCCCACCGATCTTGATGGCCGCCAGCGTCACGGTGGCCATGATCATGACGTTGAAGAACACCCCCAGGTAAAGGGACCGGAACCCCCTCAGGAACGCCGCCGGAGCACCCGAGTAACGGAGCTCATAGAACGCCATGTCCGTCAGGGCTCCCGAGCGCCGCCAGAGCCTGGCATAGAAGAACACCGTACACATGCCGGTGATGAGGAAGGCCCACCAGAGCCAGTTCTGGCTCACCCCCCCGGTCCGGACCATGTCCGTGACCAGGTTCGGGGTGTCCGTGGAGAAGGTGGTGGCCACCATGGAGGTCCCAAGGAGCCACCAGGGGAGCTTGCGGCCCGCCAGGAAGTACTCCTGGGTACCCTCCCCCGCCCGCCGGGCGAAGTAGAGACCCACCGCCAGGGTGATGACGCCGTAAGCCACCACCACCACCCAATCCGACAGGTTCAATTGCATGGTCCCGCCTTCTCATCTCCCCCAGAGGGGGTTCGGATAACGGCCCTCCCTGGCGAACCTGGCCAGCCCCTCCACCACCCAGTCACGGTCCGGCGGGTGGGTGATGCCCAGGAAGGCATCCTTGGCCCGCGCCACCCGGACCCGGGCCTTCCCGGAGGCGAGGAGCCGGTTCACCTCGGCGGGCAGCAGGAACTCCGGCTCCGGCCGACCCGGGGCGCCCGCTTCGCTGCCCCGGGCCACCCCCTCCAGGAACTCCCGGAACCCTTCCAGGAGGGAGGGGAAGATCTCGGGGGTGAAGATCCAGAAGTTGGTGGACACCGGCTCCCTTCCGGAGAGGAGCATCTGCTCCCCCCCGACGGTACGCCCCAGGATGCCCCCGCCACCGGCCTGGACCCCCAGAACCTCCTCCACACCCACGAGCCACCCCCGGGGATCCACCTGGCAGAGCCCCCGGCTCACCCCCCCGTGGAGCGACAGGGTGTCCTGGAGGGTATACGCCACCAGGGCGAAGATCGGGGGCTCCCCCGGGTTCGGAATCAGCTTCCCCTCCAGGAGGGACGCGGCCTGGGCGAAGGCCGACGGGCCATAAAAGTCGTCGGCGTTCAGGACCAGGAAGGGACCCGCCAGCTGCTCCCGGGCGGTCAGGAGGGCATGGGCTGTTCCCCAGGGCTTGACCCGGGAGGCCAGGAAGGCCGGATCGCCGCCGGAGGGGTGGGGAACCCCGGGCCACCCCGGCAGGTCCGCCAGCCTCTGGTGGTGGAAGACCACCTCCATCTCCGGGGGCCACCGCCCCCGCATGTGATCGCGGAAGGCCTCCTCCAGCTCCTCCCGGACCACCAGGAGGAGCCGGGCGAAACCACTCTTCCAGGCGTCGAAGACCGCATAGTCCAGGAGGGCTTCCCCCCCGGGCCCGAGGGGCTCGAGCTGCTTCAGGCGCCCATAGCGGGTGGAAAGGCCCGCCGCCAGCACGACGAGGGTGGGTTTCATGGCCCCATAGGGTAGCGCCTCCCCTTCGTTCCCGCACCCTCCCCGGTTCCCGGGGCTGCTTGGCCGCCGGCCAGGCCCTATCTTGTGGGGTTCGACGGAACCACGGGCCTCCAGGTCCTCCACCATGGGAAAACCCCATGCTCTCCACCCGCGCAGCCGGAGCGGCCCTTCTCCTCACCCTGCTGGCCCGGCCCGAGGCGGCCCAAGCCCAGAATCCACCCATCCTCACCTGGGGAGGGGAGATCCGCCCCCGCATGGAAACCAGCAAGGCCGGCGGGGGGTCCCGGGAACAGATCACCTCCATGCGGACCCGGATGGTCCTGGACGCCCGGTTCGATGAGGGCCTCGGGCTCTTCTTCCAGTTCCAGGACGTGAGGACCTGGGGAGAGGAGACCAGCGAACGGGACCGGTCCGCCGACGCCCTGGACTTCCACCAGGCCTTCCTCGAGGTGGCGGAGCTCCCTGCCATCGGGGGAACCCTCCGGGCGGGCCGCCAGGAGGTGGCCGTGGCGGAGTCGCGCTTCCTCGGCGCTCCCGACTGGGGACAGGCGGGGCAGACCTTCGATGGGGCTCGCTGGCTCCGCCCCCTGGGGAGAAACCGCCTCGAGCTGGTGGCCCTAAAGCTCCGGGAGGAGTCCTCTCCCGCCCACGACACCGAAGGGGAGATCCTGGTGGCCTGGTATTCCATCTCCCCCGGGAGGATGGGCTCAGGGGACCTCCTGGCCCTCCACGACCGGAGCACGGGGCCGGCCCCCACCCGCCAGCACACGGTAGGGGGAATCTGGAGGGTGGATCCGGCCCCCTTCTCCTTCCGGGTCCAGGCGATGGTTCAGCTCGGTGAGCGGGAGGGAACGAAGGTCAGGGCCAACATGCTGGCGGCCCGGGCGGGAGCCCAGCTCCTGGACGGGAAGGGGACCGTCACCCTCTGGTACGACCGTCTCTCGGGGGACGACGCCCCCGACGCCGGAGAGGTGCGGGCGTTCTCCGCCCTCTACGGCGCCAGGAACCGGTACTACGGCAGGGCCGACTACTTCACCGACATCCCCAGGGACACCGGCGGGCTGGGCCTCCAGGACGCGGTGCTGAAGCTGGCGCTGCGCGCCTCGCCCCGCCTCTCCCTGAACCTGGACCTCCACGCCTTCCGGACGGCGGCCCGGGGAGATCTCGACAGCCGGCGCCTGGGAGAGGAAGCCGACGTATGGGCCCAGTACAAGTTCCGGGAGCACCTCACCCTTCAGAGCGGGTATTCCCTGACCCGTTCCGGGCCAGCCATGGAAGCCCTGGGGACTTTGGAGGGGACAGGGCACTTCGGGTACTTCATGACCTCCCTGCGCTTCTGAGCGGAGGAGCGCCCCGGGCCCGGGAGCTCGCCTGACCCCAGGGCGGCACGCCCTCAGAGGATCTCCAGCACCTCCGCCTTGAGCTTCCCTCCTGCGCCGGCCTGGATCCGGCCCACCGTCACCGGGTAGGCGAGGCGCCGTGGGCCCGCGCTTCCGGGATTGAAGTACTGCACACCCCGGCTCACCCGGAGCTCCGGCTTGTGGGTATGGCCGAAGACGACCATGGCGAAGCCGGCGGCCTCGGGGCTCAGGTCCAGCCTCCCGATGTCGTGGAGCAGATAGAGCAGCACTCCCCCCGCCTCCACCACCCGGGTCTCAGGAAGGGAGCGGCACCACTCCCCCCTGTCCGTGTTCCCCCGGACCGCCACCAGGGGCGCCAGGGCGCCCAGCTCCCGGAGAATGGCCTCATCTCCCACGTCCCCGGCGTGGAGAAGGAGGGATGAGCCGCGGAGGGCCTTCAGGGCTTCCGGCCGCAGGAGCCCGTGGGTGTCGGAGATGACCCCGATCAACGGGGGTGACGCCTCGGGGTCACTCCCCGTGCGGCGCCTTCCAGACCAGGGCGATCCCGATGGCCAGAAGGGCAAGGTTCGAGCAAGCCCGCGAGAGCCCCTCCGCCGTCGCACCCCGAATCAGGGGGCCGGTGAAGACGGTGAGGATGGCAAGGATGAGGGCCAGCGCCGCAACGGTGAGGAGGGGCTTGGGAAGGTTCGCCATGGTACCTCCTGTCCTGGGAGATGGATGCGCCCAAGGCTGTCAGGGTGTGGTGACAATCTCCATCCGCCGGAACGCACGCGCAACGACCCCCCGGCTCCGGTCCCGGGATGGGCCTCACCCCCCGGAGGGCCAGGGCTGGGCCCTCGTGCCCTCCACCGGCCGATTGCCCCGGGTGGCTTCCCGGGTAGCCAGGTTGTAGCGGTCCCCCGGGGAGAGGAAGTAGAAGCGCCCGTTCTCCCCGACCGTCGTGCGAGGGTCGTAGATGAGGACGTTGGACGCCCCGATGACCTCGAACTCGTCCCCCTGCACCACGAGGGCCGTGTTCTCGTCGATCCCGATCCCCAACAACTCGGGGTGGGCCTCGATGACCTCGATGAGATCGAAGTGCCGGTTGCGCCGAAGCACATGTTGATCGATGGCGGTGTTCTTCAGGTATCCGAATCCCACCTGGTGGTCCCCCATCATGATCGTGTTTCCCGAGGTGTCTCCCCTCACCAGGTAGGAGCCCTGGATGGTGGCGCCGGCGCTGGACCCCCCGATGACCCCGCCCCGCTCCAGGACCTTCCGGAACTCCTCCTCCGTCCGGGTGCCCAGGAAGGAATCGGCGATGTGCCATTGCCGGCCCCCGTTGAACCACACGGCGGTGGCCTCCGTGATGGGCCTTGTGAACTGCTCCGAGTCGGCCTCGACCCTGTCCACGGTGTGGATGCAGGTCACGCTGGCCACCCCCATCTCCCGCCAGAGCCCGAGCCCACAGGAGGAGTCGTCATACTCTCCCGCCCCTCCCGCGGTGGGGACCACGATGATCCGGGCCGCGGCACCTCCCGCCAGCTCCACGAAACGATCCCGGATCGCCGCATCCCGCATGGCGCCCCCCACGATGACCAGGGAGCCGTTGGCCGGGCCCACCTCCTGGGCGGGAGCGCCCCCCGGGAGAAGGAGCAACAAAGCACAGACGAAAGGCCACTGGCGGGCAGACCGGATCATGTTCGGCACTCCTCGAACGGCTTGGTGGTGGAAAAGACGGGCACCGCCGCTTGGTTGAATACGGCGGTGCCGGGCGGGGGTCAACTCCTCGGGAACCGGGGCGGTGCGCCTACCGGGTCAGGACCTTGACCAGCACCAGGATGATCCCGAGGAAGGCGATGACGGCCGCAACGATCAGGGGCATGGCTTCCGGCGACCCGGCCCCCCCGGCCCCGCGCTGGAGAAAGAAGACTCCCGAGACCCCCAGGGCAACCAGAAGCCCCACCACCGCGCCGAGCACGGCGGCCAGCCGGGCCCGGCCGGGACCGGCGGCCTGCCCCGCCAGGCTCATGGCAGCGCGGATCTCCGCCCCGGTAACGGATGGGTGGGCCTTCCTGTACTCCTCCAGGACCTTGGCCAGGAGGGCCGACAGCTCCCGGGTGCGGGGCGAAGGGGGGGGTGGAGGGGCGGGGGGCACGATGGGAACGTAAGCCATTGGAGTCTAGCCGTCTTATGGAGTCAGGGGCTCTCCCCACCTGGGGGAGCCAATTTCGGCGTCAGCGACAACCCGATTACGTGCGACCCCCTCACTGCCCTTCTCAGGGCCGCACGGCCACCACCTGCACCACCGAGCCCCGGCCGGTGTGCATCCGTCCCTCCCGGATCTCCCGCTCGACCTCCCGGGCCACCACCAGCTCCAACCCCGCGAGCTCCTCCCTGACGCCCTCCAGCGACAGGAGCCGCTCGGGGTGGGGGGGACCTCCGGTTCCCAGCTCCAGCTGCCTGGGGGTGTACGCCTCCAGGACCAGCACACCCCCCCGGGCCAGCGCCCCCACCACCCTGCGGTGGAGCTCCCTGCGGACCTCCGGGAAGAGGTGGACGAAGATCGAGACCACCCCCCGCCACTCCTCCTCCCCGAGGGGGTACTCCTCGATGGGGGAGGCCACGGTCTCGATGGACACACCCCGCTTCCGGGCCAGGACCCGGGCCTTCTCCAACCCCACCCGGGAGGGGTCCACCCCGACCACCTTGTACCCCCGCTCCGCCAGGAACACGGCGTTCCGCCCCTCCCCCTCCCCCACACACAGCACCCGGCCCCGGGGAATCCAGTGGTGCTGTTCCCTCAGGAAATCGTTGGGCTCGGTGCCGAATGCGAACCCCTCCTGGGCGTAGCGCTCGTCCCAGGACATCACGGGCGCTTGCTCCCCAGCATCTCGAGGACCCGGGGCAGGGCCTCCTCCACCCACCGGCCGTACATCGCCCCCGAGGGGTGGAGGCCGTCGGGAGCCAACAGGGCGGGGTCGGATGCCGCCTCCCGGGAGACCACGGTCACGTCCACGTAGGCCACTCCGGCCCGGAGGCTCTCTTCCCGACTCACTTCGTTGAAGGCGTCGATCTCCCGGGCGATCCGCCCCGGGTCCCTTTCCCGGGCGAAGGGCGTGACTCCCCAATCCGGAATGGAGAGAACCACCACGCGGGCCGCCTCCCCGCCCGCGAGAGCTACCGCCCTGGTGAGGAGTTCCTGGAACTGGGCCCGGTACTCCTCCCGCTCACGGCCCCGGTACTGGTTGTTCACGCCGATGAGAAGGGACACCAGGGCATAGGGAGGCTCGAAGGCGGCCTCCCCCATGGCGGCGCCCAGCTCATCGGTGGTCCACCCCGTCCGGGCCAGGATCACCGGCTCCCGCATGGGGACGCCGAGATCCCTGAGTCTCCCCGCCAGGATGACGGGCCAGCGCAGGCCCGCCTCCACGCTCTCCCCGATGGTGTAGGAATCCCCCAGGGCCAGGTAGGTGAGGCTGTCCACTTCCATCGGCGCGCCCTCCCGTTCTCCCGTGCCCTCCCCGCACCCTCCAGACCCGACGGCGAGGAAGAGCCCCAGGCCCAGGGCGAGGCAGGGTGAGATCATCCGCTCCATGACATGAACCCCCGATCCCCGTTTCGGGGCAGGCTTGCCCGACCTCCGCTTCCACAAAGAGGAAGGAGAGTACCCTCCCCTCCTCCAAAAGGAAACCGATCCTGCCTCACGGGCTCCCGGAAAATGCAAGCGCCCTGGAAACTTTCAACCCGAGCCCGACGTATGACCCCCTGCTCACCCCATCACGATGCCCGGTTCCCACCCCGAGGAGGCCCCCATGCCCGGACCTGTCCCCCACGGCCGTTTCGTCTGGTACGACCTCATGACCCCCGATCCCGATGGCGCTGCCGGCTTCTATGCGGAGGTGGCAGGGTGGAAGAGCGCCCCCTGGAAGGAGGGAGGGGAGGCGCCCGACGGCGGCCCCTACATGATGTGGATGGCCGGAGAGAAGGCCATCGGCGGCCGGATGAAGCTCCCCCAGGAAGCCAGCGCCCAGGGGGCGCCCCCTCACTGGCTCGCCTATGTCACCGTGCCGGACACCGCGGCCGCCGTGGCCGCGACCATGGCCGAGGGAGGCAGCGTCCTGATGCCGGCCACCAGCATGCCCGGGGTGGGGACCTTCGCCGTCCTCCAGGATCCCCAGGGGGCCGTGTTCGCGCCCTTCACCCCGGAAGCCGGACCGGCCGGGGAGGTAGCCCCTCCCGGCGAGGGGGATTTCTCCTGGCATGAGCTCGCCACCACCGACCACGAGGCCGCCTTCCGGTTCTACTCGACCCTCTTCGGGTGGGAGAAGACGGAAGCCATGGACATGGGGCCCATGGGGACCTACCAGATGTACGGCCCCACCGCGGCCGGAGGGTTCTCCTATGGAGGCATCTTCAACAAACCGGCGGAGATGCCCGCCCCGCCCCATTGGCTCTACTACATCCGCGTCCCGGACCTCCACGCGGCGGTGGCGAAGGTGAAGAAGCTGGGAGGCCAGGTGCTGAACGGACCCACGGAGGTGGCTGGAGGGGATATGGTCGCCCAATGCCTGGATCCCCAGGGAGCCGCCTTCGCCCTTCACGCCGTCGCCGGGGGCGCCACCGGTTGATGCCCGATTTCCCGGGGCTCAGAGCCCAACGGCCGGGGCCACGGCCCACATGTAGAGGACGAACCCCGCCACGACCAGGTCGAAAGAGAGGAAGAAGCCCGGAAACCCCTCCGGCACCCCGTCCCCGAGGGCGGTGAAGGCGTGGGCCAGGTCCAGGAGGGCATGAAGGAGCCAGGCGGCGGCCAACAGGAGCGGGGAGAACCACAGACCCACCAGGCCCAGGACCACGATGACCAGGGCCGCCGCCCACTCCACCCCGGGCCGGCCGTTCTGGGGGTTGCCCATGGCGAGTCCCGGATAGAGCCCCGCCGCCAGCCCGAGCACCGCGGCGAAGAACGGAAAGACGAGGGCCTCAGGAAAGACGGCAGCCAGTCCCAGGGTGATTCCGGACGCCAACAAGCCTTTGAGCACCGGCGGCTCCTCCTAGGGGGGATGTGCCGGGACGGGGGGGGGTCGGCAACCCTCGCCCTCCCGGCATTTCTCCTTCGCCTTGAGTATCTCTTGCCTGTTTCCACCCATCGGTCAACCCCCCCTCCACCCGGGGCCCCACCCGAGCGCACTACTCGTGTAACGGTTTTCGGGAGTTGACGCGCAAAAATGTTACGAAGAAAACACTTGAGTATGTGAACAAAAGTGACGATCATGGAGCAGAGCGGTAACGGTAATGTATCAGGATGCCTCGGCATCCCGTAACAAGGGGGCTTCCATGAAAAAGGACTATCGCCCCGGGGCCGCCGCCACCCTCTCCCTGAGCGTGGTGTTCCTTGCGGGGTGCGCCTGGGGATTCGGGGGGCCTGACGACGCCATCACCGACATGCACCGGCAGTTCAGCCGGACCGGGGACGTCCAGACCGCCGTCGTCCTCGGGGACCTGGAGCGGGCCCGGGCTTCAGGCACCTGGCTCGCGACCCACGAGGACCGGGGCCCCCTGCCCACCGGAGCGGACCCCTACCGGGCCCAGATGAAGGGGTACGCCGCTCTCATCGGGCAGGCCCAGACCCTGGCCTCGGCGGCCGCGCAGACCGGGTGGATGGCCGCCGCCTGCGGGGATTGCCACCAGGCCACCGGGGCCGGGCCCCGGTTCGTCGTCCAGGCCGGACCTCCGGAGGCGACCACCCCGGGATCCAGGATGGTGCGCCACCTCTGGGCCGCGGATCGCATGTGGGAAGGGCTGGTCGGGCCGTCGGATGAGGCATGGCTGGCGGGAGCCCGGGCTCTCGGGACCATGGAGGCCTCTCCGGCTACCGCGCTCTTGGCGTCCACCTCCCCCCAGGGCTCCCCCCTCTTCTCGGCCCGGATCTCCGATCTGGCCGCCGCGGCGGCGTCCGCCCGGGACCAGGAGGGTCGTGCCCTGGTCTATGGGCAACTCCTGGATACCTGCACCCGCTGCCACAGCGGGGCGGGGGTGCTGACCCAGCGCTAGGGGCGTTCCCGTCGGGGGCAGAAGGGGGACCGGCCTCGGGCCGGTCCCCCTTCTGCGCTTCTCCCCTCCCGGCCAGACGAGCTTCGGCTCCGCTAGCGTACCTTCCGCTTCAGCTCCAGCTCGTAGAACCAGAAGTCGTCGTTGGGGACGTCCAGCCTCAGCTCCGCCACCTTCCCCATCGGGTCCAGGAGGAAGGTCGCGGCCCCCCGGCCGAACCAGGCGAAGGTCTTGCGCCACTCCACCAGGAAGGTGTCGTAGTGGAGGTGGGTCAGGTCCGCCACCAGGTCGGGGTTGGGGAGGAGGCGGAGAACCAGCTTGCCGTCCTCCAGGGTGACGGTGGCACCGCCGTACATCTCCCCGCCATAGCTTCCGGCATAGTCCCCGGCCTCCAGGGAGGGGCGGGTGCCGGACACGCGCTCCTCCAGGAACCGATTCTGCCGGGCCTCGAAGGCCACCCGCTCCTCCCGGAAGGCCTCCAGCATCTCCCCGGACCAATCCTGCTCCGGGGCTCCCAGGTAGGCGTCGAGGATCGTGTTGGCGATGGCGGTGCTCACACCCGTCATGGAGTTGGTCAGCACCACGATTCCCAACGCCTCCTCCGGCACCAGCACCACCCTGGAGTACATTCCGTCGTAGCCGCCCCCGTGGCTCACGACCAGCTTCCCCCGGTAGTCGTTCAGGGCCCAACCCAGCCCGTACCCCCGGAAGTTGGTCCCCGACCGGCGGGCGCCCGCCGGGACGGCCTGGGGCGTGTGTACGGTCCACATCTCCCAGGAGGAGGCCTCGGAGAAGAGACGCCGGCCGGCAACCTCCCCGTGGCCCAGCTGGAGCTTCATCCACTCCGCCATCTCCGCCACGCTCGAGATGATCCCCCCGGCCGCGGCCATGGCGTCCCAGCTGTACCACTCGATGGGGACCACCCCGTTCGTGAGGTTCTTGTGGGGGGTGGCCACGTTGTCCCTGGCGGCGAGGCCCGCGACGGAGGTCACCGTCCGGTTCATCCCGAGGGGCACGAGGATCCGGTCCCGGACGAACTCCTCCCAGGGCTGCCCGCTGGCGGCGGCAATCACCTCTCCGGCGGCGATGAACATCAGGTTCGAGTAGCCGTAGGACGCCCGAAACGGTCCGGCCGGTGGGAGGAACCGGGTCCGGCGTACCACCTCCTCCGCGCTGTAGGTCGTCCCGTACCAGAGCAGGTCCCCGCTGAACGTCCCCAGGCCGCTCCGATGGCACAGAAGGTCCTGGACCGTCATCTCCTGGGTCACGTAGGGATCGTAGAGCTGGAACCAGGGAAGATGGTCCCGCACCCGGCTGTCCCACCCGACCTTCCCCTCCTCCACCAGCATGGCCAGGGCGGCGGCGGTGAACGCCTTGGTGTTCGAGGCAATGGCAAAGAGGGTGTGCTGGTCCACGGGGTCGGTGCCCCCCAGCTCCCGGACTCCGTACCCCTTGGCCAGCACCGTCCGTCCGTCCTTGACGATGGCGACCGCGAGCCCGGGCACGGGCCATTCCCTCCCGGCTCCGGCCACGAGAGCATCCAGGCGGTCGAGATCCACCTCCTGGGCTGGGAGGGGGCCCGGGAGGAGGGCTCCCAGCAGGGCGAGAAGGGGGAAGAGGGAAGGGGAGCCCTTCTTCCGCCCGGGACATGGGATCATGGCGTGTGGGTTCATCATGGGGCGCAACCTGTGAAAAGGACCCGGAATCGTCGCCCACGATGATGCCAGGTGGGCCTCGGCACCACAACACCTTCCTGAAATCGTTGTGGATTCGGAGTCCGGGAGGCATTGTTCAGGCAATCTCCCCACGACCCGGCTCCCGAGGCTCCAACCTCCGGGTATTGAAAGGAGGGCAGTTCGCATGAGCGTACTTTCCAGGAGGCACTCCCCCCTTCCCCACCTCCTGCTCCTCTTGATGGTGTCGGCCTGCGCCGGCACCCCCCCGCGGGAAGACGTGACCCCGGCCCAGGCCCACATGTATGCCCACTTCGACCGGGCCGGGGAGGTCCACGACGCCCTGGTCAGGGGAGAGTTGGAGATGGCCCGGGAGGGTGCGAAATGGATGGCGACGCACCAGGACTCCCACGATGCTCCCCCGGGGTCCGGGCAGCACAGCGCCCTGATGCAGATGTACGCCACCCGCATCGGCCAGGCCTCCGATCTCGACGCCGCCGCCGAGGCCACGGCCCAGATGGGCCGGGTATGCGGCGATTGCCACCGCGACAACGGGGTGACACCGAGGTTCCTGATGGGAACCGCGCCTCCCGAAGGGGGGACGCCCGAGGCCGAGATGGCTCTCCATGTCTGGGCGGCCGAACGGATGTGGGAGGGTCTGGTGGGCCCCGATGACTACGCCTGGCGCTCCGGCGCCCGGTCCCTGACGGGAGGGTGGCTGGACCCCGCCTACGTGGTGACGGCGCCCGCCGACAGGGAGAAGGTCCGCGTGATGGTGCAGTCGGTCTACGAGATCGGATCCCGGGCGGAAGGCGTCTCCGAGCCCGAGGATCGGGCCGGGGTCTACGGCGAGTTCCTCACGACCTGCATCGACTGCCACCGGATCACGGGGGCGATCATCCGGTAGGGTGAGCCGGGCGCGGGGGGGCGGGGCGGGGCCCCGGGGCAGGTACCCCGGGGCTCCCTCCTCCTATCCTCCCACCTCCCGGTCCAGCGCCTCCCCCAGACGCTCCAGCCCCTTCTCCAGGACCTCGGGCTTCCCTCCCAGGGCGATCCGGAAGTGGGCCGGCGCCTCGAAGAAACGCCCTGGTACCACTCCGGTCTCGTACCGCTCCCTCAGCGTGGTCACGAAGGCCGTCGCGTCCTCCACCCCCCTGATCAGGGGGAACCCCACCGAGCCGCCGGCGGGCGGCACCCAGGCCAGCTCCGGCCGGGACCGCATGAAGGCGTTCAGCCGGGCGAAGTTGGGCTGGAGGATCTCCCCCGCCCGCTGCCGGAGGGCCGGCAGATTCCGGAAGGCCAGAGTGGCCAGGAGCTCGGAGGGGAAGGAGCCGTTCCCGTCCACCACGTCCCGCACCCGACGGATCTTCCCGGTCAGCTCCGGGGAGGCCAGGGCCCACCCGGCCCGGAGGCCGGAAAGCCCGTAGGCCTTGGTGAGGCTGGCGGTGGAGATGAAGGTGGGGGAGAGGGTCGCGGCCCAGGCCAGATCCCTCCCGTGGACCGACTCCAGGTAGACCTCGTCCACCAGGACGAGGGCCCCGACCCTCTCCGCCGCCTCTCCGACCGCGGCCAGGGTCTCGGGAGAAGTGAACGCCCCCGTGGGGTTGTGGAGGTTCGTCAGGAAGATGAGGCGAGTCCTGGGAGTCAGGGCCGCCGCCACCCGGTCCGGGTCCACTCCGAACCCCGCCTCGAAGGTCCGGTCGAACCTCCTCACATGGGCCCCGAGGAACCGGGGGATCCCCAGGAGGGGGTCGTAGGCGGGACGCTCCACCAGCACCTCGTCCCCCGGCCGCAGGAGGGCTCCGCACACCAGGAAGTTCGCCCCCGAGGTCCCGGTGGCCACGGAGACCTGGTCGGGGGTCACCCCGTAGCGCGTCGCGATGGCCTCCAGGAGAGGTTCGTACCCCTCCTCATGGGGTCCGTCCAGGGCCAGCGCCTCCCGGGCTCCGGGGAGGTCCTCCACCTGGCAGTGGAGGAGGTTGCTTCCCATGAGGTTGTAGGGGATCGGGGGCGCCCGCTTCATCCAGGCGATGTAGGGCGACCAGGCGTCATCCCTGGCTTGGGGGTTTTCCATAGCGCTTGTTCCAGTAGAAGAAGGCCGGAATGCCGGTGGCCAGGAGGAGGACCCCGATGCCCGATCCCAGGGGATCGGCCCAGAAGCTGCTCAGGACGATGTAGAGGGCGACCCCGGTGAAGAGGGCGGGAATCAGGGGGTACAGGGGAGTGGCGAAGGTGCCTTCCGGGCGGCCTTCCAGGGGCACCCGCCGCCGGAACACGAAGAGGCTGGCCCCGGCGAGGCCGAAGAAGATCCAGTCCGCGAACACCACGTAGTCCACGAGCCCGGCGTAGTCCTTCCAGAAGAGGAGGATCAGCGCCAGGGCGGTCTGGAGGAAGATGGCCCGGGTCGGGGAGCGGAACCGGGGGTGCAGGCGGGATACGCTCGAAAGGAAGACCCCGTCCCGGGCCATGGCGTAGTAGACCCGGGTGGGAGCCAGCATGGTGAGATTCAGGAAGCCGAAGGTGGAGACGGAGATCGTAAGGGCCAGGAAGCGGTCCCCCAGGGGGCCCATCAGCGCCCGGGCCGCGTCCGCCGCCGGGGTAAGGGTCCCGGCCAGCCCGGCGTGTCCCAGGGTGCGGAGGTAGATCCAGTTCACCAGGACGTAGACGAGGACCACCAGCGCGGTCCCTAGGATGAGGCTCCTGGGGAGGTCCCGCTTCGGGTCCCGGATCTCCTCCGCCACGTAGTTCACGTTCTGCCATCCGCCGAAGGAGAACATGATGGGGATGAGGGCCGCCCCCAGGGCGATGGCCGGTAGCCCCAGCCCCCCTCCCCCCGCCGCAGCCCCAGAGGGGGCGGCGCCCCCTTCCCCCGCGGGAAGGAGGAGGCCCGCGCCGATGAGGGTGGCCAGAGCCACGACCTTGAGGACCACCAGGAGGTTCAGAACCCGGCTTCCGGGCTTGACCCCCAGGGCGTTGATGGCCCCCACCACCACGATGGCCAGGACCGCCAGGGGGAGGGCTCCCTCCCCCCCCCGCCCCACCAACCGGAGGGTGTACTCCGCGAAGGTGAGGGAGACGGCGGCGATGGCCCCGGTCTCGATCATGAAGAGGAGGGCCCACCCGTAGAGGAACCCCAGGAGGGGATGGAAGGCCTCCCGCAGGTAGGCGTAGTGCCCGCCGGCCTTGGGGCGGATCACCCCCAGCTCGGCGAAGGTGAGGGCCCCGGCCATGGCGATCACGCCCCCCAGGACCCAGGCCGCCAGCACCCAGAAGGGAGAGTCCAGGCGCTGCGCCACGATGTAGGGGTTGATGAAGATGCCGGCGCCGATGATCCCTCCCACCACCACCATGGTGGCGTCGAAGGGGCCCAGCGCCCGGCGTAGCTCGGGGTCGTGGTGGGCGTCGGAAGGGCTCAGGGGCGGTGCCTCACGGTTTCGGGGGGTGCGATGAGGCCGGCTCAGAACCGGAAGAGCGCCGCCGACAGGGCCAGCTCGCCGCCCGAGAGGCAGTGGGGCCAGGCCGCCACCACGCGCCCTCCCAGGGCCGCCACCGCCAGGTAGTCGCCGTAGAAGACCGCCTCCGAGCAGGCGAAGGGCTCCTGGCCGATCCGGTGGTTGGTGAAGGTGCGGCCCCCGTCGGTGCTCCGTGCCAGCGTCACCCCCTGGGTCGGGCCGGCCGTGTCCCGCCGGTCCAGGAACACCACGTTCACCGAGCCGTCCACCGGGTCCACAGCCATCCAGGTGAAGAGCTGGGCCTTCCCGTTCCCCACGGGGTCGTCGTTGACGCGCACGGGATCGCGCCAGCTCTCGCCGCCGTCGGGGGAAGCCATCACCAAGACGTCGGGATCGCCGTTCCTCTCGTCGATCCAGTTCACGAAGAGCGTGCCGCGGTGGGCCCCCGGGCTCACGTCCACCCCCGTGACGGGCATCCCGTTGTGGCGGGTCATCCCCGGCACCGGGATGTCCCAACCTCCGGGATTGTCCGCGATGACCCGGTCCTCCCCGAAGGTCCACCCCCCGTCCAGGGAGCGGTCCAGAACGAGCCCCCCGGGCCCGGCCCACACCACGTACACCTGGCCTTCCGGGCCCACGGCGGGAACCGCCCCCTCCACCGTGCCGTCGCTGTCCACGGCGTCGCCGCCGGAGTCGGAGATCCGGATGGGAACGGAGAAGCTCTCCCCGCCGTCCAGGGACCGGGAGAAGAGGATCTGCGTGGAGTCGTTGGGGTTGTCGCTCCCGTAGACGTCGAAGCGGGTCCATGCCACGTAGACGTTCCCCTGGTGCGGAGAGCCGGCCACGTTGTCCGTGACGATCCAGGGCTTGTCCTCGAAGGGCTCCACGGTGTTGAGATGGTCCACCACGGGCACCGGGTCGCGCCAGGAGGTCCCCCCGTCGTCGGAGCGGCTCACGAAGATCCCATTCCAGGCCGTCCGGGGCCGAGGCACCCGGATTCCCTCGAAGGAGATGTAGGTGCGAAACGCCCTTCCCCGGGCGTCGAAGGTCACGGCGTCGTCCCCCTGGGTGCGGCCGTCCGGGTTGGGCTGGCGCACCGTGGTCCAGCTCCGTCCGGCGTCACGGCTGACGTAGGCGTAGTTGGTGGTCCGGGGCCCTTCCGGCGGGCCCGCCGCCAGGGACACGATCACCACGTTGTCGGGGTCGGCGGGGTTGATGGCCACGGAGAGCTCCCCGGGGGACCGGAAGCCCGGGTCCGTGACCCGCACCACCGTGTGGGTCTGGGCGGCCAGGGGACCGTGGGCGGCCAGCGCCACCAGGGCGGCCCCCAGCGCCATCCGGGAGGAGGAGGCGGTCATGGCCGCCCCCGCTCGCCGGCCGGCGTCTCCGGGAGCCGGCTGTAGTCCAGCTCGCTCCCCCTCAGGCTGTGGGGGATGACGTACACGGCCAGCATGACGGCGGCGGCCACCAGCATGGCGCTCCTCACCATCCAGTCCCGGGGGGAGGGGCGCCGGCGGAGAACCACCACCACCCCCACCCACACGATCCACATGATGAGGGTCTTGTTGTCGGTCAGGTCGTAGCCGTAGGGCCACCCGGTCCAGAACGCCCCGAAGGCGTACTTCTGCACGACGGGGCCCAGGATCATCCCTCCGAGGGTCAGCAGGCCGAGGGTGGTCCAGGCCAGGCGCTTCACCCCCTCGGGATGGAACAGGGCTCCCAGGGCCGTGCGCACCCCCACCAGGAGACCGATGAACATGCAGATCACGTGGGGGACCAGGAAGCCCAGGGGAACGGGGTCCTTGTAGCGCAGGATGAGCGTCTCCTCCCCTTCGGGAATCCTCAGCCGCCCCTCCGGCGTGTCCAGCACCACGTAGTACTCCAGCTTGCCGGCGGCGGGCTGGGCCGGCAGAAGCCCCTGGAGCTCACCGGCCACCGACTCCAAGGGGATGGGGGTGAAGGGATCCAGGGTGGGGTAGCGCTTGTAGATCACCTCCCCCGTCACGCCCCCCCCGGGGTCCGGCAGCACCACCGGGGCGTCGGCGTCGGTGTTTCCGCTGCGGATGAGCTCGAAGGAAAAGGCCTCGCCCCCCGCCTCGAAGCTCCCCTTGAACTCCTTGGTGGGTCCCGTGCGCTCCTGATAGTCGGCGGCGGCGAACATGATCACCACCGCCAGGATCCAGAGCACGGCGGAGACCCAGGGCCTGTTCCCGCGGGATTCGCGATTTGACATGGCCGATACAATGTTCATTCTCGGGCGTCCCATCAACCCCGGGGGCGGGCGCCGCGGGCGTCGGACCCCCCGACCACCCCTTCACCGGACGAGACCTCCCATGGCCCTGGCCGACGCAGAGACGATCCGCTCCCACTTCCCGGCCCTGGGCCGGACCCACGGAGGCCACCCGGTGGCCTACTTCGACGGGCCCGGCGGCACCCAGGTCCCGAGCCCCGTCCCCATCGCCATGGCGGACTACCTCTTCCACCGGAACGCCAACGCCCACTGGGCCTTCCCCACCAGCGCCGAGACGGACCGGGTCCGGCACCAGGCCCGGGAAGCCATGGCGGACTTCCTGGGAGGAGAGGCCGGGGAGATCGTCTTCGGGGCCAACATGACCACCCTCACCTACCAGCTCTCCCGGGCCCTGGGCCGGGAGATGGACCCGGGGGACGAGATCGTGGTGACGGAGCTGGACCACCACGCCAACGTGGACCCCTGGCGGGCCCTGGAGACGGAGCTGGGGGTAACGATCCGGGTCCTCCCCATGATCCCCGAGACGGGCACGCTCGACGTGGAGCGCTTCCCGGAGCTCCTGGGACCCCGCACCCGCCTGGTGGCGTTGGGGGCCGCTTCCAACGCCCTGGGAACCCTCACCGATGTGGCCCCCCTGGCCCGCATGGCCCGGGAGGCGGGAGCCCGGGTCTTCGTGGACGGGGTGCACCTGGCCCCCCACCGGCGCGTGAGCGTGGAGGAGCTGGGGTGCGACTTCCTGGCCTGCTCCCCCTACAAGTTCTACGGGCCCCACATGGGGGTGCTCTGGGTGCGGAAGCAGGTCCTGGAGAGGCTGGACTTCCCCCGACTGGCCCCGGCCCCGAGCTCCGGTCCGGAGCGCCTCGAGTCCGGCACCGTGAACGCCGAAGGGATGGCCGGGACCACGGCGGCGGTGGAGTTCCTGGCGGGGCTGGTGAAGGGGAAGGCGAAGCCCAAGGCGGCGGACGCGCTCCAACGGAGCGCCCGCCTGGACGCGCTGTTCGCCGAGCTGGCCCCCCGGGAGGGGGAGCTCCTGCGGCGCCTGTGGGAGGGGCTGGCGGGGGTGAGGGGGGTACGCCTGTACGGACCGCCGCCGGCCGAGGACCGGGCCCCCACCCTTTCCTTCACGGTCGCCGGAGTCATGCCGAGGGAGGTCTCCTCCCGGCTGGCGGACGAGGCAGGGGCCTTCCTGTCCCACGGGAATTTCTACGCCGCCACGGCGGTGAAGCGCCTCGGGCTGGGTCCCGACGGCCTGGTGCGGGCGGGGATCAGCATCTACACCAGCCAGGAGGAGGTGGACCGCCTGGTGGAAGGGGTGGAGCGGATCGCCGCCGGCGCCTGAGACGCGGCGGGTCCCGGCGGCGGCGGCTGGCGCCCGCGGAGGCCGGCGCTCTCTTCCGGCGCTACCCGCCCGCCACGAACACCGGCTGCACCCAGGCCACCGCGCCCCCGGAGTCCTCCACCCGGGCCCGGACGTAGACCTCCGGCGCCTCCAGGTCGAAGGACGCCAGGGGGCCGGTGACGGTCTTCAGCACCCGCCCGCCGGACCCGATGAAGGTCGTGGTGTAGCGGAAGTCCCCCCGGGCGCGGACCCGGACCTCGATGCGGGTCTCGCTCACCACCACGTCCTCCAGCTCCACCCCCGTGGAGGCGTAGAAGCGCCCCGCCTCCAGCGCCTCCATGAGCGCACCCGCCTCCAGGCGAGGGGCCTTCACCACCACCCATCCCCGCCCCGGGTTGGCCCGGGTCCGGGAGAACTCCTCCTGGAAGTGGTGGGCATCGTCCACGGCGATTCCGTAGACGCGCTTCCCCCGGGTGAGGAGAACGTCCCAGACCTCCTCCATCCCCGGGTACCCTCCCCCGCCCTGGTTATGGACCGAAGGGTGCCCGTTGAAGATCTCCAGGAGGCGGTCACCCTCCACCTGGGCCAGCTCCGCCGCGCCGAAGGCCCACCCGAAGTTCGGGTGGTTGATGTGGGGCACCCCGTCCGCCTCCCGCACCACGTCCACGTTGGCCTGGAGGGTGCCCACCAGGGTGGCGGCCGTGCGGGGCTCCAGGAGCCGGTCCAGGTTCAGGCCGTTCACGTGGACGGGCTTCTTCCCGAAGGAGGCGGTCACTTCCTCCCCGGGGATGAGGAGGAAGGTGGAGTCCACCAGGTGGGAGAGGAGGTTCGGGTCCACGAGGACGTTGTGGTCGGAGAGAACGAGGAAGCGATATCCGTGCTCCTTGTACCAGCGGGCCACCACCTCCGGGGGGGAGTCCCCGTCGCTCTCGGTGGTGTGGGCATGGGTGTTCCCCTTGAGCCACACCCCGGCGCCCCCGGCCGGGAGCTCGAAACGGAGGGTGGGCTCCTGGGCGCCGGCCGGGGAGTGCGCCGGAGCGCTGGCGAGGAGGGCGGTGACGACGACGATGGGGGTGCCCAGGACCCGGGGGAAGGGTAGATCAGGGGTGCGACACATGCTCACTCCAGGTGTGGATGGGGATGAGGGCTGACGGGCCCGGCCGCGGTCCTCCGCCTCCCTGGCCTACCTGGCGGCCAACACCTCCGGGATCAGGTCGAAGGGGATGGGACCGGCATGGAGGATCGCGTCGTTGAAGGCCCGCACGTCGAAGGCATCGCCCAGCCGTGCCTTCTCGGCCTCCAGGATCCGGTAGAAGCGGTCGGCCCCCAGGAAGTAGCTGGTCATCTGCATGGGACCCCGCTCCAGGCGTCCCCACAGGCTGCGGGCGAACTGGGGCGCCACCAGCGCCTCCTCCACCGAGAAGCGGAGGACCTCTTCTTCGTCCCACCCGAAGCAGTGGGCCTGCACGCTGGTGTAGGCGCGGTTGGCGTTCTCCAGACGCTTCCTCAGGTGCGCGAGGTAGGTGAGCCGGTTGAAATCGTCCCACCCCGCGTCCAGGGCGATCTTCTCCACCATGGTCGCCCACCCCTCGATGTACGGCTCGTAGGGGAAGAGGATGCGGGCGTGGCGCGGGTTCCGCGCCGCGATCTTCCCCTGCATGTAATGCCCCGGGAAGAGCTCGTGGACGATGATGGCCTTGTTGAAGTGATTGTTGAAGGAGCGGTAGAAGTCCTCCTTCTCGCCGGCGGGGAAGGAGTCCTCGATGGTGGGGAGGCTCAGGACGGTCAGGGCCGTGGAGTCGAAGGGAGGGGCGCCGTCCACAAAGCCGATCCGCTGCGCGGGCCCGGCGCTGGCGGGGGTGAGGACGATCTCCAGGGTGCGGTCGGGAGGGAGGGTGGCGATCCCCCGGTCCCGCACGAAGGCCTCCGCCTCCTCGGCGAAGCGGGTGAAGAGCTCGAGCGACTCCTGCTGGGAGGAGGGGCGGTTCTCCTCCATCCGGGCCAGCGCCCAGGCGATGAGCGCGCCCTCGCCCTCGGGGGCGGCCTCCTGGCCGCGCGTCTCCTGCCAGTGCGCGGCGGCGGTCTCGGCCATGAGCCGGCGCGTCTCCCGGATCTCCGCGAGCGCCCACTCGGCCACCTCTTCCGGCGTGACGGCCATGTCGTAGTAGCGGCGCAGCTCCTCCGCGAAGGCCTCCCGGCCGAGGGGGAAGGACGCGCTGCTCCGGGCCGCCCCCTCCTCATCCCTCCAGCGCGCCAGCTCGGCCCGTCCCTGGTTCCCGATGAGCCGGAGGTCGATGCGGAGGTCGAGCGGAAGGGTGGCCGGCGCCGAGGCGATGCGGGCCAGGACGGAGTCGTTGAGGGAGGTCCACGCTGCGATGGCGGCCGGGGAGTGGTCCTCCGCCCGGTCCCGGTACGCCTGCAGCCCCAGCGCCGCGGCCCGGGCCGGGTGGAAGTCCTTCCATGCCTCCATGTAGCCGTTGACGAGCGCTTCGAAGGCCGCCTCGGAGGCGGCGTCGCCCCGGGGCCCGGCGCAGGAGAGGGAGAGGGCGGCGGCCACCACCAGGGAGGCCCACGGGAAGAGGAATCCGACTCGGCGCACGGGTCACTCCTGGTTCAGGTTGTAGCGCATGATGGCTCCGTGGGGACCGTCCACGATCCGTTCCACCCCGTACACGGGCCCGGGAGGTACCGGCGTCGCCGCGAGCACCGCGTCCAGCGCCGCCCGCGCCTGCGGCTCCCACGCCAGGTCCAGCGCGGAGAGCAGCGCCTCGGCCTGTTCGGAGCTGTCGAGCCCGGTGATGGTGGCGGCGACCCCCGGGCGGTCCAGGACGAAGCCCAGGGCGGCGGCGGGAAGGGAGACCCCGGCCCGGGCCGCGACTTCCGCCAGCGCCTCCAGGACCGCCTGGTAGCGCCGCCACCCTCCGATCTCCTCGATGATGAGCCGGTACTTCACCAGACTCCGGTTCTCCAGCTCCCGGGGCGGTTCGGGAGTCCCCAGCCAGCGGCCGGTGAGGAATCCCCCCGCCAGCGCTCCGTAGCAGAGGAGGGCGATCCCCTTCTCCAGGCAGTAGGGAGCCAACGCCCCCTCGGGGCGCCGGTCCAGGACCGAGTACTGGACCTGGTTGCTCACCACCTCCGCTCCCGCCTCCAGCAGCTCCGCCAGGTGGGCTTCGTCGAAGTTGGTGACCCCCAGGTGGCGGATCTTCCCTTCCCGGCGAAGGGCGCCCAGCCACTGCATGACCTCCACGTAGCCCGGGACGGCGAAGTCCCACCAGTGGAACTGGACCAGGTCCAGCGCCTCCACCCCCAGGCGCGCCAGGGAGCGGTGGACGATCCGCTCCACGTAGCGCCGGTCGATGGCGGGGAGCACGTCCAGATCGGGGACGAGCTTGGTGTGGATCTGGACAGGGGTCCCCGACCCGGAGGCCCGGTGGTGCCGCAGGAAATCCCCCAGCAGCTCCTCCACGCCGGTGTAGATGTCGGCGCAGTCGAAGGTGGTGAGCCCCCGCGCCACCAGCCCGGAGAGGAAGCGGCGGGGGCTCTCACCCCCGGGGATTCCCCCCCCATGGCCCCGGGAAAGCTGCCATCCCCCCACGATGACGCGGGAGATGGAGTACTCCGGCGCGAGATGGACCCGGCGGCTCCCAGCGGAGGCGGTCACGCGGCCTCACTCCTTCCCGAGCGGCACCGCCGTGACCTCGCCGTGGCGGAAGGTGGTCGTCCCGGTCCGGGTGATGCGGAAGAGGGCTCCGCAATTCGGATCCGGGCAGGCGATGAGGGCGTCGGTGGTCATCCAGTCGTTGGGGTCCGTCATGCGTTGCTTGGCCGGAAGGAAGGGGAGCAGAGCCGCCAATGGATAGAGGGGGAAGGTCTGGCCGGCGGGAAAGGAGAGGTTCTCCCCGGAGAGCTCGAAGTAGTCCCCGGGGCGGTGGTTGCACACCATGGGCCGGTCGGTGGCCACCACCTCCACCCGGAGGTCGTAGAGCGTGAAAGTGTCGTCGAGGATAGGCATGGTCGCTCCGTATTGAGCCCGGGGTCGCGACCTGAAGAGAATCCGCTCCCGGGCCCGGGGCAAGGAACCCCTGCCCGGCACCCCCTGGCTCCGTCAGGCCGTCGGGAGGGCCCCCCTTCCCGGTGCCGTTCCCGGCCCCTACCTTCCCGGGCCCATTTCCAGAGGGGGATCGCAGGTGGACGAGCAACGAAAGGGTCCGGAAGCACAGGAGCTCCTCCGTTTCCGCGGAGGCGCCTTGGGGGCCTTCCTCCCCTTCGGGCTCTTCCTGTTCGGGGTCATGGGCCTGGGCCTCTCCGGGGCCCCGGTGGAAACCGGATTCTGGCCCGTGCTGTTGGCGGCGTTGATGCTGGGCCTCCTCCTGGCCAGGGACCGTCAGGCCTACAGCGAGGCCATTCTTGCCGGGATGAGCCGCCCCCTGGTCATGGTGCTGGTGATGGCCTGGCTCCTGGCCGGCGTACTGGGCACGCTCCTGGCCGAGAGCGGCCTGGTCCCATCCCTGGTCTGGCTGGGACGGGCCACGGCCGTCTCCGGGGGCGGGTACGTGGCCTCGGCCTTCCTCATCACCTGCCTGGTGTCCACGGCCACCGGCACCAGCCTGGGGACGATCCTGGTGGGCGCGCCCATGCTCTACCCGGGGGGAGCCGGGATGGGAGCGGATCCCGCCATGCTCATGGGAGCCATCATCGGGGGGGCCACCTTCGGGGACAACGTCTCCCCGGTCTCGGACACCACCATCGCCTCGGCCAGCACCCAGGGGGCGGACATGGGCGGGGTGGTCCGGAGCCGGATGCGCTATGCCCTCCCCGCCGCATTGATCTCGCTGCTGGTCTTCGGCCTCTGGGGCGGGGGAGCGCCGGCCCCCGGAGCGCTCGTCGGGGAGGAGGAGGCCGGTCCCCGGGGGTTGGTGATGCTGGCCGTGCCGGCCCTGGTGATCTTCCTCCTCCTTCGCCGCCGCCACCTGATCGAGGGACTCATGATGGGGATCCTGGCGGCGGTGCTCCTGGGGCTGGCCGCCGGCCAGTTCACCGCCACCGAGCTCTTCTTCCTGGACCGGGAAGCCTACAGCGCCGGAGGGCTGATCCTGACGGGGATGCAGCGGGGGGTGGGGGTGTCCATCTTCACCATCCTCCTGATGGGCCTGGTGGCGGGCCTGGAAGGAGCCGGCCTGGTGGGCCGGATGGTCCGGGCCGCCACCCGGCGAGCCACCACTCCGGCCCAGGCCGAGTGGCGGATCTTCGCCACCGTCTCGGCGGCGGTGATCCTCACCACCCACGCGGCGGTGGCCATCCTGGCGGTGGGGGAGATCACCCGGGAGGTGGGAGAGAGGTTCGGCCTCTCCGCCTACCGCAGGTCCAACGTCCTGGACGTGACGGTCTGCACCTACCCCTTCCTCCTCCCCTTCTTCATCCCCACCATCCTGGCGGCCAGCACCACGGCGGGGCTGGAGGCCTTCGGCATGCCCAGGCTCTCGGCATGGGCCATCGGCCTCCACAACGCCCATTCCTGGGCGCTCCTCCTGGTCATCCTCCTGGCCCTGGGCACGGGGTGGGGACGGGGGGAACGGAAAGCCGGGTCCTCGGCCACCCCGTGAAGGGGACCCCCGGTCCGGGTCCCCCGCCCGGGGTCCTCACCCCTTCGTCCGCAGGGTGCCCCGCCCCCCGTCCAACCCCAGCACCTGGCCGGTAATCCATCCCGCCGCCTCGCTCAGAAGGAAGGCCGCCAGCGCAGCCGCGTCCTCCGCTTCCCCCAGCCGGGAGAGGGGATGCATCTGGGCAATGGACTGGGCTACGGCCTCGCTGGAGAGGAGAGGTTGGGCCAGGGGCGTGCGCAGGAGGCTGGGCGCAATGCAGTTGACTCGAACGTCGGGGGCCAGTTCCGCGGCAAGGGACCGGGTAAGCGCCTCCACCGCACCCTTGGCGGCGGCGACTACCGAGTGGTTGCTGAATCCCGACCCGGCCGCAACGGTGGAAAAGAGGACCACCGAACCCCTGGCCTGGCGCAGCAAGCGCTCCCCCGCCTGGACGGCCAACGCCGGCCCGAGAGCGTTCAGGCGGAAGGCCTCGACGTAGTCCTCGGCCGTGGCCCGCTTCAGGGGCTTCAGCACGATCGATCCCACGCAGAAGGCCATTCCTTCCAGCCCCTCCCCACCGGCCCCGGCCTCCTCCACGGTCCGCCTGACGGAGGCCGGGTCCATGACGTCGCACACCGAGAACCCGGCCCCTCCCAGCCGCCGGGCCAGAGGCTCCAGACGGGCCTCGTCCCGAGCGGCCAGGTGCAGGTTGGCTCCGCTCCGATGCAGGCGGGCCGCCAGGGCCGACCCGACGCCCCCGCTGCCGCCGAAGATGAGATACGGTGCGCTCATGGTCCATCCTCACTTTCCCCGCGGAATCGATCGACCGGAACGAGAGAGAACCTCCTGCCCGGAGGAAAAACACCCGGTTTCCTCCGGGGCCCACCCACCGGCCCAGACAATCTGGCAGAGGCTCGCCCGCCCCGCTACGTTGCCGGGAACCAACCGAGGGGTCCACCAGGGGAGTAGGGCCGCACGGCGGATCGCGCCCGTGTCCCGACCCCTCTTCGCAGGCCGGGGAGGAAGATCCTTATGGATGTTGAAATCCTTTCACGCATTCAGTTCGCCTCCACCATCGCCTTCCACTACATCTTTCCCCCCATGAGCATCGGCTTGGGACTGCTGCTGGTGATCATGGAGGGGATGTATCTGAAGACCGGCAAGGAGCTCTACCACCGGATGACCCGGTTCTGGGTGAAGATCTTCGGCCTGATCTTCGCGCTGGGCGTCGCCACGGGAATCGTGATGGAGTTCCAGTTCGGCACCAACTGGGCGGCCTATTCCCGGTACGTCGGCGACATCTTCGGGAGCGCGCTGGCCGCCGAGGGCATCTTCGCGTTCTTCCTGGAATCGGGCTTCCTCGCGATCCTCCTGTTCGGGTGGGACAAGGTCAAACCCCGAACCCACTTCATCTCGACGATCATGGTGGCTCTCGGGGCCCACTTCAGCGCCATCTGGATCGTGGTGGCCAATTCCTGGCAGCAGACCCCTGCCGGTTTTCACGTGGTGGCGCGGGGAGACGGGTTTCGGGCCGAGCTCACCAGCTTCTCCGAGGCGGTGCTGAACCCGTCGTTCCTGGACCGGATCAGCCACGTCTACATGGGAGCTTGGCAGGCCGGAGCGTTCCTCGTGTTGAGCGTCAGCGCCTTCTACCTGCTCAGGAAGAAGCACCAGGAGTTCGCCAAGGCCTCCATGCGCATCGCCCTGGTCCTCGCTGTCTTCGCCTCCGTCCTTCAGCTGGTAACGGGGCACGACAGCGCCCTGGGCGTCGCCGAGAACCAGCCGGCCAAGCTGGCGGCCTACGAGGGGCACTTCGAAGCCGAAGCTCCCGCCGACCTCTACCTGATGGGGTGGGTGGACGAGGAGAAGGAGCGCACGGTGGGAATCGCTCTGCCGGGCGTCCTGAGTTGGATGGTGCACGGGAGCACCAGCGCCCCCGTCACGGGCCTCAAGGCCTTCGCACCCGAGGATCGGCCCCCGGTCAACCTCGTGTTCCAGTCGTATCACATCATGGTCGGGGTGGGTATGCTCCTCATCCTCATCTCCCTGGCCGCCGTCTTCTATTGGTGGCGGGGGACGCTGTTCGAGAAGCGTTGGCTTCTATGGACCCTGGTGTTCGCCGTCCTGGGCCCCCAGATCGCGAACCAGCTGGGATGGATGTCGGCGGAGGTGGGGCGCCAACCCTGGATCGTGTACGAACTGCTGCGGACCTCCGACGCCCTCTCCCCAGCGGTGTCGGCCGCTGAGGTACTCGCTTCCCTGATCCTGTTCGGTCTCATCTACCTGCTCCTGTTCATCCTTTTCGTGTACCTCCTGAATGAGAAGATCCAGCATGGACCGGACGGGGCTCCGGCACAGGAAGGGAGGCTGGCATGAGTCTCGATCTGAATACGGTCTGGTTCATCCTGGTGGGGGTGCTCCTCGCCGGGTACGCCATCCTGGACGGCTTCGACCTGGGCGTGGGCGCCCTGCACCTCTTCACCAAAGGCGATCAAGACCGCCGGCTCATGATCAACAGCATCGGGCCGGTATGGGATGGGAACGAGGTATGGCTGGTGACGGGTGGGGGGGCCCTCTTCGCCGCCTTCCCCGACGTGTACGCCACCTCCTTCTCCGGGTTCTACCTGGCGTTCATGCTCCTGCTGGTCGCTTTGATCTTCCGCGCGGTGGCCATTGAGTTCCGCAGCAAGCGACCCTCGAAGCGGTGGCGGAAGACCTGGGACGTGAGCTTCGCGGTCAGCAGCATCGTGTCCTCCCTTCTCATGGGTGTCGCCCTGGGCAACATCGTCCTGGGCCTTCCCCTTACCGCGGAGGGCGAATACCTGGGCGGGTTGCTGGGGCTGCTGCGGCCCTACCCTCTGTTCGTCGGCCTGACCACTGTGGCTCTCTTCGCCATGCACGGGGGCATCTACGTGGTCATGAAGACGGAAGGGGAGCTGCAGACCCAGGTCCGGAGCTGGATCCCCAGGCTCATCGGGTTGTTCGTGGCATGCTACCTCCTCGTCACGGTGCTGACCCTGGTCTTCATCCCCCACATGACCGGCACGCTGTTCGATAACCCGGTTCTCCTGGCCGTGCCGGTCCTCAATGCCCTGGCGATTGCGAACATCCCCCGGGAGATCCACCACGGGAGGGATTTCCGGGCGTTCCTCTCGTCCTGTGCGGCCATGGTCTTTCTCATGACGTTGTTCGGGATCGGCATGTATCCGGACATGATCTACTCCAGCCCCGTGGCGGAGAACAGCCTGACCATCTACAACGCCTCCTCTTCGGCCAAGACCCTCCGGATCATGCTGATCATCGCCCTCATCGGCATGCCGGTGGTCCTGTCCTACACGGTGAGCATCTACTGGATCTTCCGGGGGAAGGTGAAGCTGGACCCGTTCTCCTATTGAGCAGGAGGAGGAGCCACCGGCAACCGGCACGCAGTGCGGCGGCCACGATCAGGGCATCCGCCCCGGCCGGCTTCCCCAGGCGCGGAGGGCCAGGACGTTCTTGCGAACGTCCTCCGGGTGACGGTCACGGTGCGGAGGTTGCGTGCCATGACACGAGGATCGTGTAGCACGAAGATCGTGTCATTTGGGATGACCTGGCTACCGGCCCGACGGCCCCCACCCCCTCCCACCCTCCCTCCCCTACCCCTTCGCCAGCGGGTACATCACCACCC
>JBFYZD010000237.1:0-45679 GCA_041309685.1 Gemmatimonadales bacterium
GGTGGCGGGGGAGACCAAAAACCCCAAGGTCTACCGGATCCTATTCGTGGACCGGGCCAACGACTGCAAGAGCCTGGTGGCGGAAGCCTATTCCCGGCAGGCGTTTGCGGAATGCGGGTCCTTCACCAGCGGCGGTTGGGACCCGGCGGATTCCATCCGCCCGGAGGCCCTCCCCTTCTTCCGGGAGCACGGGCTCCCCCTGGACGGGCTCTACCCCAAGAAGGTCCCCGAACTCATGGCCGAGCCCAGGCACCACCACGTCATCGTCGGCCTGGACGAGAAGGCCCGCGAGATGGTGGGGGAGATCCCCTACAAGACCGTGTTCCTGAGCTGGGACGTGGGGGACTGTCCCTTCGGGGAGGGGGATCCCGCCGACCTGGACCGCCTGGAGGGGATCTACCGGGAGATCGCCTCCCGCATGAGGGAGCTCATGGAGATCCTTCGGGGCCCCGAGGCCATCTGACGTGTCCCTTCCCGCCGCCTCCACCCCCAGCCCCCCCGCCAGGGACCGCTCCACCCGCCACGGGGACCTCCGCCGGCGGGACTGGGCCTGGTACCAGGACAAGGCGGTGGCCGCCACGGTCTTCGTGGGCGGGATCAGCGCCATCGTCTTCATCCTGGGGATCTTCGTGTTCATCGCGAAGGAGGGGATGGGGTTCATCCTCAACACGATGGATCTGAAGGAGTTCCTCGGCTCCCCGGCCTGGCGGCCCACTTCCGCGACCAATCCCACCTACGGCGCCCTCGCCCTCATCGTGGGGACGGCGTCGGTGACGGGGTTGGCCATGGTGGTCTCGGTTCCCTTCTCCCTGGGTGCGGCCATCTTCATCGGGGAGTTCGCCAGGGGAAAGCTCCGGGAGAGCCTCAAGATCCTGGTGGAGCTCCTGGCGGCCATCCCCTCGGTGGTGTGGGGGTTCATCGGGCTCTCCATCATGAGCCCCCTCATCATCGATGTCTTCCACAAGCCGGTAGGGCTCAACATCCTCAACGCCGGGATCATCCTGGGTCTCATGGCGGCCCCCATCATGACCACCATCGCCGAGGACGCCCTCAAGGCGGTGCCCGACACCTACCGGGAGGCGGCGGAGGCCATGGGGGCGACCCGCTGGCAGATCATCGTGAGGGTGGTCCTCCCAGCGGCGAAGAACGGGCTCCTGGGGGCCGTGCTCCTGGGGGTGGGGCGCGGGTTCGGGGAGACCATGGCGGTCCTCATGGCCAGCGGCCACGCCATCACCCTCCCCACCAGCCCCTTCGACTCGGTGAGGGCGCTGACCGCCACCATCGCCGCGGAGCTGGGGGAGACCGCCAATGGCTCCGACCACTACCAGGCCCTCTTCACCCTGGGGATCCTCCTGTTCGTGGTGACCTTCGTCATCAACCTCACCGCAGACCTGGTGGTGCGGGGGGTGGGGAAGGGGAGGTAGGGATGTTCCGAGCCACCGCCCTGAACCGCCGCAACGAACAGGTGGAGTGGCTCTTCAAGGCCCTCTTCTTCCTCATGACGTTGGTGCTGGTTATACCGGTGGCCCTGATCCTGGGAGTTTTGGTGGTGAAGGGGCATTCGGCCATCTCCTGGGAGTTCCTCACGGGGATGCCCACCAACGGGATGACGGCGGGAGGGATCCTCCCCCCCCTCCTGGGCACGGTGTGGCTGGTGGGAGGGTCGGTCCTGGCCACCGTCCCCCTGGGAGTGGCGGCGGCCATCTACCTGAGCGAGTACGCCCCGGACAACTGGCTCACCCGGGTCATCAACCTGGCGATCATCAACCTGGCCGGGGTCCCCTCCATCGTGCACGCCCTCTTCGGCGTGGGGGCCTTCGTCCTCTTCTTCCGTTTCGGCAGTAGCATCCTGGCGGCCTCCCTCACCCTGGCGGTGATGAACCTCCCGGTGGTCATCGTGGCCACCCGGGAATCCCTCCAGTCCGTCCCTCGTGCCTTCCGGGAGGCTTGCTGGAGCCTGGGGGCCAGCCGGTGGCAGACCATCCGGCACGTGGTCCTCCCGAACTCCCTCTCGGGGATCCTCACCGGGATCATCCTGACGGTCTCCCGGGCGGCGGGGGAGACGGCACCCATCATGTTCACCGGTGCCGTGTTCTACTCCCCCTTCCTCCCCCAGGGGATCTTTGACGAGACCATGGCCATGGCTCTTCACGTCTTCGTCATCTCCACCCAGGTGCCGGGAGTGCCGGAGAACCTCCCCTACGGGGTGGCGCTGGTCCTCATCACCATGGTTCTGGCCATGAACGCCCTTTCCGTGGCGTTCCGGGTCTACCTCAGGGGGAAGAAGAAGTGGTAGCGGCCACTCCCGGGTCCGGGATCGTCCTGGGCGCGAAGCTCGGCGAGGGAACGGTGTCGGTATCGGCCTCGGCTCCGGTGAAGGTGGAGGCCCGGGGGGTGACCCTGGGCTACGGGAAGAGGACCGTGCTCCGGAACGCGAGCTTCCAGGTACGGGAGAAGGAGATCTTCGGAATCATCGGGCCGGCCAACAGCGGGAAGACCAGCTTCCTGCGGGCGGTGAACCGCATGGCCGAGATGGTCCCGGGAATGTGGGTCGAAGGGAGCATCCTCTTCGACGGGGAGGACGTTACCTCGTTCAACAACGTCTACGCCCTGCGCCGGAGGATCGGGGTGGTCTTCCCCCTCCCCGTGGGCCTTCCCCTGACCGTCTACGACAACGTGGCCCTTTCCCCGCGGTTGGCGGGGGTGGGGAAGAAGACCGATCTGGACGAGATCGTGGAGCGATGCCTGCGGCGGGCGGCCCTCTGGGACGAGGTCAAGGACCGCCTTCACGCTCTGGGCTCCCTCCTGAGCGGAGGGCAGCAGCAGCGCCTGACCATCGCCCGGGCCCTCTCCCAGGAACCCGATCTTCTTCTCCTGGACGAGTTCTCCATCGCGGTGGATCCCGTGACCACCATGCGCATCGAGGAGGTTCTGAAGGAGCTCCGGGGGGAGATGACCATCGTCATGGTCACCAATCTGGTGCAGCAGGCCCGCCGGCTAGCCCACCGAACGGCTTTCTTCCTGAACGGGGAGGTGGTGGAGGTCGGGGACACGGAGGCGTTCTTCACCGGGGAGGTCCAGGACCCGAGGACCCGGGGATACGTGGAGGGTAAGTTTGGATAGGCCTGACCGTGAGGGTTCCCTGACGGTGCCCTCCAATGCCGCGCCGGCGGCCGAGGCCGGACCCTCCGGCTCTTCTCTCGCCATCGAGACGGAGAGGCTGAACCTCTGGTACGGGGATTTTCAGGCCCTGTTCGACGTGGATCTCCGGATCAAACAGGGGATCATCACCTCTCTCATCGGCCCTTCGGGGTGCGGAAAGACCACCTTCCTGAGGACGGTGAACCGCATCAACGAGCGCCTGGGGTATGTCCGGACCAGCGGGAGCGTCCGCGTGCTGGGGCAGGACGTCCTGGACCCGGCGGTGGAGCCGGTCCAGCTCCGCAAGGAAGTGGGGATGGTCTTCCAGCGGCCCAACCCCCTCCCCCTCTCCATCCGGGACAACGTCCTCTTCAGCCACCGGATCCACCGCGGGAAGGAGAAGGTCAGCCGGGGGGAGGAGGAGGTCGTCCTGGAAAAGGCCCTCCGGGAGGTCCTTCTCTGGGATTCGTTGAAGGACCGCCTGGGAGAGCGGGCCTTGTCCCTCACCCTGGAGGAGCAGCAGAAGCTCTGCATTGCCCGCCTCCTCCCGGTGAAGCCCACGGTGATCCTCATGGACGAGCCCAGCTCGGACCTGGACCCGGCCGGGACGGAGGCGGTGGAGGAGCTCATGTGGGAGCTGCGGGGGGACTACACGATCCTCATCGTGACCCACAACATGGCGCAGGCCCGGCGGGCCAGCGAAGAGACCATCTTCATGCTGATGGGGCGGGTGGTGGAGCACACCTCCACCGAGGATCTCTTCCTCACGCCCCGGCACAAGGAGACGGCGGACTACATCGAGGGGCGCTACGGCTGAGAACCTTGCGGCCCGCCAAGGGGCCGAGGTCCATCCCCGGGATCAACCCGTGGTTCCAGGACCTCCCCCCGGGCCCGATCCGGCCGGGAGCACCCCTTCTTGCCAAAGGGCCCCGCTCCACCCACCATTCCCCCCATGGCAACTGCGAGCTGGATCACGATGCTGGGCATCATGGCCTTCGTCTGGGGAGGGTGCTTCCTGGCCGTCCGCACGGCCATCCGGAAGGAGTCGGACAAGGGCTGAGGCATCCCTCCGGGGCCTGACCTTCCCCTTTCCCCGCGGATCAGCCGCCCACCTGGGCGTCGGCGATGACGTCCAGGTTCGGGAGCATGACGATCTCGATGCGGCGGTTGAGACGTCGCCCCTCCGGGGTCTCGTTGGTGGCCACGGGGTGGTACTCGCCGTATCCCGCTCCCGAGATCGCCTCAGGCGCCACGCCCCGATCCACCAGGAGCTTCACGACCGACAGGGCACGGGCCGCTGAAAGCTCCCAGTTGCTGGGAAACTGGGTCGTGGCGATGGGGCGGTCGTCGGTGTGCCCCTCCACCTGGAAGCGCCGGTCCTCGATCTCTCCCAGCACCGTGGCCACTTCCCCCAGGGTCTGCCGGCCGTCCCGGGCCAGGTCGGCGCTCCCCGAGGCGAAAAGGATGTCCTGGGGAAGGTTGATGACCATCCTGCCCTTCGATATGGACACGCTCAAGCGTCCCTCGTTGATGAGGGAGCGAAAGCGCCCCAGCACCTCCTCGTAGATCCGGTTCCGCTCCCGGATCTCCGCCTCGATGGCGCTGAGCTGATCCAACCGGGCCTGGAGGTGCTGGGCCTCGGCCCCCCTGGCGCTCAGCAGGGTCTGGGCCCGTTGGGTCTCCAGGCGGGCCTCCGTGAGGAGCTCCTGATTCCGGAGGTTCTCCCGGCGGGCCATCCCCAACTCTTCGATCAGACGGTCGATCTCCCCCTGAAGGCCGTCCATCTGTTCCCGCAGACGGGTCTCCCGCTCATCCCGGCGCCGGAGCTCCGCGGTCATCCGCTCCTCCAGCTCCGTGGCCTGGGCCCTGGCACCGGAAAGCTGGTCCAGGGTCTGTTCGTGGGTGCTCTTCTTCACACAGCCCGCCGCCAGCAAGGCGAGACCCAGGGCCGTGATTCGCAGGGTGGGACCAGGGATTGGCACGTTCTCCTCCCGCATTCGTTCTCGAAAAGGCCTCCTCAACAAGACTCCCACCTGAGGGCCGGCGCCGCAAGGCGGGGGGGTCTTCTCCGGGCCTTCCCCGGCCACCTTGCCACCTCGCCCCCATTCCGTCACCTTTCGCCGGCTCCTCCCGCCGAGAGTCCAAACCAAGGTCTTCAGCAGACTTCCGTGCCCAAGCGCGACGACATCCACGCCATCCTGATCCTGGGCTCCGGCCCCATCGTCATCGGCCAGGCCTGCGAGTTCGACTACTCCGGCACCCAGGCGGTGCGGGCGCTGAAGGAGGAGGGGTACCGGGTCATCCTGGTGAACTCCAATCCCGCCACCATCATGACGGATCCGGACCTGGCGGACCGGACCTACATCGAGCCTCTTACCCCGGAGTGGGTGGAGCGGGTGATCGAGGCGGAGAAGCCCGATGCCCTCCTTCCCACCATGGGGGGCCAAACGGCGCTGAACCTGGCCATGGAGCTCCACCGCAGCGGGGTGCTGGAGAAGCACGGGGTGGAGCTCATCGGGGCCAGCGCCGCCTCCATCGAGATGGCGGAGGACAGGGAGGCCTTCACCGCCGCCATGCACCGCATCGGTCTTGCCGTCCCCCACGGGGGGTTCGCCGGCACCCTGGAGGAAGGCCTGGTCATCGTGGAGGACGTGGGTTACCCCGCCATCATCCGACCTTCCTACACCCTGGGGGGCACCGGTGGGGGGATCGCCTACAACCTGGAGGAGTTCCAGGCCCAGGTGCGCAGAGGCCTGGACGCATCCCCCATCACCGAGGTCCTCATCGACCGGAGCGTCATCGGCTGGAAGGAGTACGAGCTGGAGGTGGTCCGGGACGGCTCGGACAACGTGATCGTCGTGTGCTCCATCGAGAACTTCGATGCCATGGGAGTCCACACCGGGGACTCCATCACGGTGGCCCCCGCCCAGACCCTGACCGACGTCGAGTACCAGCGCATGCGGGACGCCGCCATCGCCATCATCCGGGAGATCGGCGTCGAGGCCGGCGGGTGCAACATCCAGTTTGCCGTCAACCCCGTGAACGGCGAGATGCTGGTGGTGGAGATGAACCCCCGGGTCTCCCGCTCCTCGGCCCTGGCCTCCAAGGCCACGGGCTTCCCCATCGCCCGGGTGGGAGCCAAACTGGCGGTGGGGTACCGTCTGCACGAGCTCCCCAACGACATCACGAAGACCACCCCCGCCTCCTTCGAGCCGGTGCTGGACTACGTGGTGGTGAAGCTCCCCCGCTTCGCCTTCGAGAAGTTCCCGGAGGTGGATACGACCCTGGGGGTGCAGATGAAAGCCGTGGGGGAGACCATGGCCATCGGGCGCACCTTCCGCTCGGCCTGGCAGAAGGGTTTCCGGGGGCTGGAGATCGGCCGCCACGGCTGGGTGGAGGGAAGGCGCCTGGGCGACGACGGGCTCGCCGGCGACGATCGGGAGACCCTCCTGGCGGCTCTCCGGCGCCCCACCGGGGAACGGCCTTTCCAGCTCAAGAGAGCCCTGGAGGCCGGGATCTCCCGGGAGGAACTCCATGAGGCTACCCACATCGACCCCTGGTTCCTGGATCAGCTCCAGCAGATCGTGGAGATGGAGGCGTGGTACCGGGGGCTGGAGGAGGTGACTCCCCAGGCCCTCCTCCACATGAAGAGGGAGGGCTTCGGCGACCGTCAGCTGGGCGAGCTCCGCGGGGAGACGGAAGCGGAAGTGAGGGAGAGGCGTTGGGGGTGGGGGATCCGGCCCACCTTCAACGTGGTGGACACCTGCGCCGGGGAGTTCCCGGCCGAGACCCCCTACTTCTACTCCTCCTACGAGGAGGAGGACGAGTCGGAGCCGTCGGACCGCAAGAAGGTCGTGATCCTGGGCAGCGGACCCAACCGCATCGGCCAGGGGATCGAGTTCGATTACTGCTGCGTGCAGGCGGTCCTGGGGTTGAAGGAAGCCGGGTACGAGACCATCATGGTGAACTCCAACCCCGAGACGGTTTCCACGGACTTCGACGTCGCCGACAAGCTCTACTTCGAGCCCCTCACCCTGGAGGACGTCCTGGAGATCATCCAGCGGGAGGAGCCGCTAGGGGTGATCGTGCAACTGGGGGGACAGACCCCGCTGAATCTGGCGAAAGCGCTGGAGGAGCTGGGCGTCCCCATCCTGGGGACCCCGGTGGACGCCATCGACCGGGCGGAGGACCGGGAGCGCTTCGCCGAGGTGTGCCGGATCGTGGGGGCCACCGTCCCGGAAAACGGGGTGGCCACCAACCTGGACCGGGCGCTGGAGGTGGCGGCCGGGATCGGCTACCCCGTCCTGGTGCGTCCCTCCTACGTGCTGGGGGGGAGGGCCATGCGCATCGTCTACGACGAGTCGGGCCTCCAGGAGTTCTTCGACCAGGCCGTGCGGGCCTCCCCGGATCATCCCGTCCTCATCGACCGCTTCATCGAGGACGCCTTCGAGGCCGACGTGGACGCGCTCAGCGACGGCACCGACGTGGTCATCGGGGGGATCATGCAGCACATCGAGGACGCCGGGGTCCACTCCGGGGATTCGGCCTGCGTGCTCCCCCCTTACCTGCTCCAGGCCCACGAGATCGACTCCATCCGGGAGGTCACCCGCAAGTTCGCGCTGGAGCTGGGGGTGGTGGGGCTCATGAACGTCCAGTTCGCCATCCGGGACGGGATCACCTACGTCCTGGAGGTGAACCCCCGGGCCTCCCGCACCATCCCCTTCGTGAGCAAGGCCACAGGCCTCCCCCTGGCCCGCCTGGCTGCCCGGGTGATGGCCGGGGAGACGGTGCGCAGCCTGGGGCTTCCGGACGACCCTCCGGTGGCCGGGGTGGCGGTGAAGGAGGCCGTGTTCCCCTTCAACCGCTTCGAGGTGGATACGCTCCTGGGGCCGGAGATGCGCTCCACCGGGGAGGTCATGGGGATCGACGACTCTTTCGGAATGGCCTTCGCCAAGGCCGCCGCCTCCGCCGGGAACGAGGTACCCCAGGGGGGAGGGGCGCTGGTGGTGAGCGTGAACGACAGGGACAAAGCCACGGTCACCCCCATCATCCGGCGCTTCCACGACCTGGGCTTCAGGATCCTGGCCACCCGGGGGACCCACGCCTACCTCTCCCGGCTGGGGATCCCCTGCCGGAGGGTCTTCAAGGTCGGGGAGGGGCGCCCCCACATCGTGGACGGGATCGTCTCGGGCGAGGTGCAACTCCTCATCAACACGCCCCTGGGAAAGAAATCCCAGTACGACGATTACGCCATGCGACGGGCCGCCATCACCTACAGCGTCCCCTACCTGACCACCATGTCGGCGGCCGGTGCCGCCTGCGACGCCCTGATCGCCCTTCGGAGCCGGGTCCACAAGGTCACGACCATTCAGGACCGGATCGCCGGGATCCGGCCCCGGGAGGCAGCCCGGGGGTAACTCCGGGCGCCGGGAATCCCGTTCCTCCCCGACCCGGCTCGCGCTCACCCCCGACCCGACAAGGAACATGGCCGACACTCCCCCTACCGGCTTCCTCCTGCACCCTGCCTCCCCCCTCCACGACCCGGGGTGGGGCCACCCGGAGCATCAGGGCCGCTTGAGGGCTCTGGCCTCGGCGGTGGCGCGGGACATGCTGGCCCTCCATGGGCGCGTCGCCCAGCTGGAGGCGCGCTCCGCCACGGCGGAGGAATTGCTCCGGGTCCACACTCCGGCCCACCTGGAGCGGGTCGCGGATGTCGTGGACCGCGCCCTGGCCGAGGAGCGCTCGGTCCCCCTGGATTCCGACACCCTCGTTTCCGGGGCCTCCTGGGATGCGGCCGTGGGAAGCTCCGGGGCGGTCCTGGCCGCTGTGGACGGGATCGCCCAGGGGTTCGTCAGGAATGCTTTCGTGGCCACCCGCCCTCCCGGGCACCACGCCCGGCCGGGGCAGGCCATGGGGTTCTGCCTCTTCAACCACGTGGCGGTGGGGGCCCGGTACGTGCAGGACCAGGGGCTGGGGCGCAGGATCCTGATCCTGGATTGGGATGTCCACCACGGAAACGGAACCCAGGAGATCTTCTACGAGGATCCGGACGTCTTCTACCTCTCCCTCCATCAGTCCCCTCATTACCCGGGGACGGGTTTGGCCCGGGAGACCGGGGCCGGAAGAGGGGAGGGGTCCACCCTGAACGTTCCTCTCCCCCCCGGGACCCCCAGGGCGATGTATCGGGACCGGTTCCTCCAGGCCCTGGAGGACGTTGGAAAGCGGTTTCGGCCCGACTTCGTCTTCGTCTCCTCGGGCTTCGACGTGCTGGCCGGGGATCCGCTGGGAGGCCAGGAGGTGGAGCCGGAGGACCTCCACCACTTCACCGGGGAGGCGATGGCGCTGGCCGGCGCCGCCTGCCAGGGGCGGCTGGTGGTGCTCCTGGAGGGAGGGTACGTGCCGGAGCGGGTGGGGGCGGGCACGGTGGCGGTTCTGCGGGCCCTGGCCGGCCTGGAGGCCCCGGGAGGGGAAACCCACCCGGTGTGAACCCGGAGGAGGAGGCCGCCGTACCCCGGCCGTGGCCCCTTTCCGGGGGCCTGGGGTAGATTGTCTTGTGCCGAAGGGGAGGAGGTCCCCCGGGCGGGAGCGTGAAGCGTCCATTCAAAGGAGTCCACAAGGGTGATGATGGGGAGTATCGCCAGGGCTGCAGTGGTCCTTTCCCTCCTGGTGCCGTCGGCCTGGGCGGGAGCCCAACAGGTTCCCAGGTTGGATGAGCCCGTCCAGCCCCATCCCGAGGGGGAGGCCGCCATCGACCGGCTTCGCTCCCCCTTCTGCCCGGGGCAGATGCTGGAGGTATGTCCTTCCCCCCAGGCCAAGCTGCTCCGGGACACGATCCAGCTCATGGCCCACCAGGGGGCGTCCTCCGATAGCCTGGTGGCCTGGATGCTGGCCAACTACGGAGAGGAATACCGGGCCGTGCCACTCGCCCGGGGGAGCGGCCTGTGGGCCTGGATGATGCCTCCCCTGGCCCTCCTGGGGGGCGTTCTGGCGGTGGCGGTGGCTCTCCGGCATTTCCGCGCCCGGGGGGAGGGGGAGAGGGGCGGCCGCCCGGGGGGTGAATCCCTTTCCCCGGAGGAGGAATTGGCCCTGGCCGCGGCCCTGGAGGAGCTGAAGGCCTCGGAGGAGGTGCCCTTCTGATCCGGTTCTCCCCGCCGCCTTCCGACGCCGGGAAGGGGACCGCCCGGCGGTCCCCATCCATGTTGGATCTGGTGAGGTTGAGCCCCCAGCGGCACTTCCCGGTAGGGGGGGAGGACCTGTACCGCCAGGTGGCGCTCCTGGCGGGGTTGAAGGAGGGGGTGGAGCTCCTGGACGTCGCCTGCGGGCGGGGAGTCACCCTGGAGTACTTCGTCCGGGAATGGGGCGCTCAAGGCACGGGAGTGGAGGCTGACCCCTACCTACTGGCCCAGGCGGAGTCCCACGCCCGGAGCGCGGGCCTGGGGACCGACCTGAGCTTCCAGGAGGCGGCACCGGGGGATCTCCCCTTTCGGGACGAGACCTTCGACGTGGTCGTCGGGGAGGTCGGGTTGGCGGCCCGTGGAGACCCCCGCCAGGTGATCCGGGAGATGGTCCGGGTCACCCGGCAGGGGGGGAAGGTCGTGCTGATACAACTGGTCTGGACCGGGGCGGTGGAGGAGGCCAGGAAGGAGATCCTCTCCCTGCACCTGGGCGCCCGGCCCCTGATGACGGTGGAGCTGCGGCGGGCACTCCTGGAGGCCGGGGCGAGGGACCTCCACGCCGAGGACTGGACGAACCCCAGGAGCGGATCCCGGCGAGAGGGGAGGCGCCCATTCCCCGACTTCTCGGAGCTTTTCCCTCTCCTCCAGAAGCTGGGCATCCTCCGGCGTTCCTGGAAACGGTGGGGCTGGTCCGGGGTGGAGGCCCTCTTCCGGCGGGAGACGGAGGTGCACCGCCTCCTCACCCGGGAGAGGATCCTCGGGTTGACCCTCCTTCTGGGGGTGAAGTCGGGGGCGGCACCGGAAGCCAGGGTGGAGGGAAGGGAAGCCCGAGGGCACTTCCCTGGGGAGGGGGAGGGGGAGGGCGCCCTTTTCCCGGAGGAGGGAGGGGGTGACCTTCAGACCGCCGGGCTCCCCCTCTTCGGCGGAAGCGGCCTCGACATCGCCCCTTGAGCCACCGGCGCGGGGGGGAGCCCGGAGAGCCTCGGGGGGAGGGCATGAGGGAAGAAGACCGTTTCGTTGAGGTGGCCCTCCCCCTCCCCCTTCCCCAGACCTTCACCTACAGCGTGCCGGGGCCGCTCCCCTCCCCCGGGACCCGGGTCCTCGTTCCCTTTCGCAGGGAGGAGCGGATCGGGTGGGTGGTGGGGCCGGGGTCCCGGGCAGGGAGGGAAGGGATCCGGCCGGTCCTGGACGTCCTGGAGGGGACCCCATCCGTCTCCCCCGAGCTTCTGGCCCTCTCCCGGTGGATGGCCGAGTACTACCTGGCCCCCCTGGGGGTGGTCCTTCGGGCTGCCCTTCCCTCTGTCCTCACCGATTCCTCCCGGGACTACCTCACCCCCACCGGGCCCGCAGATGCCCCCGGCACATCCCGGGAGCGGCGGCTCCTGGAAGAGCTGGCCGGGAGCTCCGGGCCCCGGCGGGTGGGAGCGCTCCGCAAGAGCCTGGGAATGGGTTCCCTCTGGCCCGAGATCCGGAGCCTCTCCGTCCGGGGGCTTCTTCGGCACGAGACCCTCCCTCCCCGGGACCCCCCTGTGCGGACCCAGCGGGTGGTCCGGCTCACCACCTGGGTGTCCGATCTGGGCGAACGGGAGGCTCTCTTCCGGCGGACCTCCCGCCAAAGGGAGGCCTATGAGCTTCTGGAGAGCAGCGGGGGCTCGGTGGAGCTGGCCCACCTGTTGGATTCCGGGGGATTCGGCCGGGGTGTGGTGAGGGGGCTGGAGGAGAAGGGCCTCGTGAGGGTGGAAAGCCGGGAGTTGATCCGGGATCCCTTCCGGGACCAGGATGCGGAGCCTCCGTCGGAGCTGATCCCCACCCGGGACCAGGAAGGGGTCCTGGCGGCGCTGAAGGCCTCCACGGTTGAATCCGTCCCCACTCCGGTGCTGCTCCACGGAGTCACGGGCTCGGGGAAGACGCTGGTCTACATCGAGCTCCTCAAGGAGGTGGTGGTGAGGCGGGGAAGGGGAGCCATCGTCCTGGTCCCGGAGATCTCCCTGACCCCCCAGACCGTGTCCCGGTTCCGCTCCCACTTCGGGGACCAGGTCGCGGTCCTCCACTCGGCTCTCTCCGACGGCGAGCGTTTTGACGCCTGGAGGCAGCTCCAACGTGGGGAAAAGCGCATCGCCGTGGGCGCCCGCTCCGCCGTGTTTGCCCCGGTCCCGGAGCTGGGAGCCGTGGTCGTGGACGAGGAGCACGACGGGAGCTACAAGCAGTCGGAGGGTCCCCGCTACCACGCCAGGGACCTGGCGGTGGTCCGGGCCACCCGGGCGGGGGCCGTCTGCGTCCTGGGGAGCGCCACGCCCTCCCTGGAGAGTTGGCAGAACGCCCAGACCGGAAAGTTCCGCCTCCTCTCCCTTCCCAACAGGGTTGGAGGAGGAACGCTCCCCCCGGTGGAGGTGGTGGACCTGAGGGAGCTGTGGCGGGAGCGGAGGGAACGACGAGGGGGATTCGCAAGCCAAGGGGAGCGGGAGGGGGAAGGGGAGGACCCCGGCGCGGGGGTCCTCTCCCCCCGACTGGTCCGGGGAGTGAGGGAGAGCCTGGGGCGGAAGGAGCAGGTGATCCTCCTCCTGAACCGGAGGGGATACTCCAACTTCGTCCAGTGCCGGGAGTGCGGGGAGGTCTGGGTCTGTCCCCACTGCTCCGTGTCCCTCACCTTCCACCGCCTCACGGGCCGCCTCCTCTGCCACCACTGCCGGCACGAGGAACCCTCCCCAGAGCGCTGTTCCCGCTGCGGGTCGGACGATCTGGGCTTCCGGGGTCTGGGGACGGAACAGGTGGAGCAGGTGGTAGCCGAGACCTTCCCCGGGGCCCGGATCGCCCGCATGGACGTGGACACCACATCGGGGAAATGGTCCCACCACGAGATCCTGGGGAGATTCGGACGGGGGGAGGTGGACATCCTGCTGGGAACCCAGATGATCGCCAAGGGGCTGGACTTCCCCAGGGTGACCCTGGTAGGGGTCGTGAACGCCGATGTGGGAATCCACCTCCCGGATTTCCGGGCCACCGAGAGGACCTTCCAGCTGTTGAGCCAGGTGGCGGGCAGGACCGGCCGGGGGGCGCTGAAGGGGGAGGTCGTGGTCCAGACCTCCCTGCCGGAGCACTTTGCGGTTCGGGCCGCCCTGGCCCACGACTACCAGGCCTTCGCCCGGCGGGAGATCCAGGAACGCCTCTCTCCCCCCTACCCCCCCCACGTCCGCCTGGCCAACGTGGTGTTCAGCAGCCCCGATCCCCAGGAGGTGGCCGGCGAGGCCGAGAGGGGCGGGGCGTGGATCCAGCGCCGGTTGAAGAAGGAGGGCCGGACCGGGGGTCCGGGGGTCGAGATGGTCGGGCCGGCGCCAGCGCCCATCGAGAAGCTCCACCGCCGGTGGCGGTGGCATCTCCTCCTTCGAAGCCCGTCGGCATCGGCCCTGGGGTCCCTGCTCCAGGCCTTCCTGCGCCACCATCGGCCCCAGGGCCGGGACATCAGGGTGGTGGTGGACCGGGATCCCGTGGCCCTTCTGTAGCGAAATCGTGGCCTATGGGGAGGTTGCCTGCGGCCCTTCCCCCGAATAGCTTCCGAATAGAAACAAAGTCGGGAGGTTGGGGCATGCACGGTTCCGGCTTCCATGGTGGGAGGTGGGCCTTCCGGGGCCCCGTGATACCAGGATTTCGCTGATGGGATGCCTGGCACTGAATGCGTCCTATGAGCCTCTGACCATCGTCCCGGCTCGGAGGGCGGTTCGTCTGGTCCTGGATGGGAAGGCCGAGATCCTCGAGGCCGATGCCGGGCGGGCCTTTCGGTCGGCGCAGGACGAGATCCCCTTTCCCCTGGTCATCCGGCTGGTCCGCTTCGTCTCGGTTCCTCGCCGCTTCCGCCGTCAGGTCACCAACACCTTCCTCTTCGCCCGGGACGGATACGCCTGCCAATACTGCGGGCGCCACAGGAGCGAGTTGAAGGGTCGGCAGTTCCTCACCCGGGATCACATCCTCCCCATCTCCAGGGGAGGAGAGAACACCTGGCAGAACGTGGTGACGAGTTGCTCCCCCTGTAACAACCGGAAGGGAGACCACCTCCCGGAAGAGGCAGGGATGCCCCTTCTCTCCGTCCCCAGGGAGCCGAACCATGTGCACCTGGTCTGGGCGGTGCGGCGGCTGACCTCGATCCAGGCCAAGTACATCGGGATGTTCTACGGGAGTGACACGGTGGCTTTGCTGGAGTCCAGCCCACAGCTCTCCGGTTGAGCCGGACGGGCTGCCCTTCGGCCCCTACTCGTCCAGCCAGGCGTACGGCCGCTCATAGAACTGGCCGTACCCCCTCACCATCCCCGCGGCGGTGTACTCCTTCCAGGCAATGATCCAACCCCGGACCGGGTCCTGGTGCACCTTGTAACTGAACCGGGGGTTCTGGGACCGCTCCGCCAGAAAGCGGGACAGGGGCCCAGGGAGGTTGGTCACCCCCTCGATGGTCAGGTCCGTCGGGTCGTCCAGGAGCTCGTTCTGGATCTCCGACTCGAAGACCTTCAGTTCCCGGATGGCCCCCTCCACCGAGTTGGTGATTCGGCCGAAGCTCTCCGGCGCAGGACTCCCGGTACGGTTTCGGAGCTCCCGGAGGAGGGTGAGCGTGGTGGGTGCTCCCAATTCATCCAGGATCTCCTGGAGCATGCCCAAGAGCCGCTCCTGGATCCGGAGGAGTTGAGAAAACTCCCTCAGCGCATTCCGTGTTGGTCTAGCTGCCCGAGCCATTCCCTCTTCCTGAACGTGTGGGGACACCTCCACAATCTATCGGCCAACCGTTCCGGGGGGAACAGATTTTCCCTCCGTCAGGGCGATTCGGGCGTCGACGGCCATCCCTCCGGACGGGAATACCAGGAAGGGATTGAGGTCCAGCTCGAGGATCCGATCGTGGTCCCCCACCAGTTGCGACACCCTCAGGATCACCTCCGAGAGGATCTTCAGATCCGAAGGCGCTTCGCCCCTGATCCCCTCCAGGAGGGAAAAGCCCCGGATGGACCGGATCATCTCCTCGGCGTCGGTTCGGGTCACGGGGTGGACCCGGAAGGAGACGTCCTTCAACGCCTCCACATAGATCCCTCCGAGGCCGAACATGAGGATGGGGCCGAAGCGGGGGTCGGTGGACATCCCCATGATCACCTCCCGCCCCCCCTTCATGTGCCTCTCCACCAGGACCCCCTCCAGGCGGGCATCGGGGTGGCGCTCCCTCACCATGTGGAGCATGGACCGGTAGGCCTTCCCCACCTCCTCCGCGCTCCGCACGTCCACCGATACCCCCCCCGCGTCCGTCTTGTGAAGCACGTCGGGGGACAGGATCTTCAGCACGACGGGAAAGCCCATCTCCCCGGCCGCCTTCACGGCCTCCTCCTCGGAGTGGACCACCTTGAAGGGGATCGTGGGGATCCCGTAGGCCTGGAAGACCCTCATGGCCTCGAGCTCCGTCAGGCCGGTCCGCCCCGCTCCCAGGGCCCGGTCCAGAATCCCCTCCACGGTCTGCCGGGCCACGGGGAACCGTTCCGGCTCCAGGGCGGGGCGTTCCCTCCAGACCCGGTATCGGTTCATGGCCGCCAGGGCGCCGGCCGCGGATTCGGGGAAGATGTAGGCGGGAATCCCGGCCTCGTTCAGCTCAGCTCTCCCCTCGGGGAGTCCCTCCCTTCCCATGAGGACCGCCAACACCGGCTTCTCCCGGTGGCCCCCGGCCGCGGTCACGATGCTCGCTGCGATGTCGGTCTGCTTCACCCCCAGGGGGGGCACGAAGGCGGCGATGGCGGCGTCCACTCCGGGGTCTTCCAGGACGATGGCGAGGGCTACCTGGTAGCTCTCCCCGGTGGCCGACGCGATCATGTCCACCGGGTTCCGCACGGAGGCTTCGGCCGGGAAGACCCTCTTCAGGCGGGACTGGGTCAGGGCCGTGAGCTCCACCACCTCCAACCCCAGGGACTCGCAGGCGTCGGCGATGATGATCCCGGGGCCTCCGGCGTTGGTCACGATCCCCACCCGGTTCCCCTTGGGAATGGGGAGATGCTCGAAGGCCATGGCGAAGTCGAAGAGCTCCTGGATGGACTCGGCGCGCAGCACGCCGCACTGGGCCAGGAGGGCATCGATGGCCAGATCCGCGCCTGCCAGGGCGCCGGTGTGGGAGGAGGCCGCCCGGGCCCCGGCCTGGGTCCGGCCCGACTTCACCACCGCGATGGGTTTCTTCCGGGAGATCCGGCGGGCCAGGGGGGTGAAGTTCTTGGGGTTTCCGAAGCTCTCCAGGTACATGAGGATGATCCGCGTTCCGGGATCGTCCTCCCAGTACTCGAGGAGGTCGTTGCCGCTCACGTCGGGCTTGTTTCCCACCGACACGAATTGGTGGATCCCTATGCCGTATTCCGCGGCATAGTCCAGGATGGTGACGCCCAGGGCTCCGGACTGACTCAGGAAGCTGGTGGCGCCCGCCGGGGGCATGGTGGGGGCGAAGGTCGCGTTCATGGACACCTCGGGGGAGGTGTTCAGGAGGCCCATGCAGTTCGGGCCCACCAGACGCATACCATGGCGGTGGACGATCCGCACCAGCTCCTCCTCCCGCTCCACTCCCGCCCCCCCCACCTCACGGAATCCGGCGGAGATCACCACAACCCCTCCCACCCCCTTCCTGCCGCAGGCGTCCACCACCTGCAGGACGAGCTCCTTGGGGACCACCACCACGGCCATGTCCACCTTTCCGGGAACCGCGGAGATGGAGGGATAGGCCTGAATGGAGTGGATGGCCCGGGCGTGGGGATTCACCGGGTAGATGACGCCCCGGTAGCCGTGGCGGAGGAGATTGTCCACCACCTGATACCCGATGGTGCCGGGATTCCGGCTGGCGCCGATGACGGCCACGGAGTCGGGGCGGAAGAGGGGGTCCAGAGAGGCTGCCATCGGAACGGGGCTCCTGCGGAAGGAGGGCCGGCACCGGAGGAGACCGGTTGAGGCATCGGGGGTTCGATGCCGCCGTGATCGGGAAGGTACGTCCTGGCTTTTCCCTTTCTCAAGGGTCCGGTCCCGCGACCCTTCCTTGAACTCGGGGAGGTCCTCCGGCAACTTTCGATCCATACGGAGGATCTGGATCCTGCAGGCACCGAAGAGGGAGGAATGGTGAACGAACATTCCGGAGGAGACGAGAACCTGGGGGGTTCCCGGGATTCCTCGGCAGGGGGTCCGGAGGAATGGGAGGCGCCCCTCGGGGCAGGGGCGGAGGGGATGGAAGGTGGGGAGGATGCCGGAGTCGGGGGGGTCCGCCGGCCCACGCCGGCCCGGAAGGCCATGGAAGGATCCGACCCGGATGAGGGGGGCGGGGGGGAGGAAAGGCGGGTCCTGAGGCTTCCGGCGGGAGGCGGAGAGTGGGTCGTCACCGTCTCCGGGCGTTCGGCCAGCGGCGTCCTTCCCCTCCGCACCGTTCCCCTCATGGAGCTATCCTTCTCGCCTTCCCTCGATCCCCAGGCCCCTCCCCGCCGCATTCTGAGCCGGGGCGAATCCTTGATGGAACTCCAGGAGGAGGAGCTTCTGGCCCTTCTCTCCTCCCTTCTTGGGCACGATTCCCGCGCCGGAAGAGGGGGGGGGCGGAGCCGGTAGCGGAAGGCCTCCCGGCACGCCTTCCACGCGAATTGGAATCCGTGTCGTTTCAACACGGAAGGTGTCCCCTGCGGGGGACATCCAGCCCAACGACCGCCCCTTCCCCAGCGGTCGTAACTTGATTCCCTGTCGATGGTTGAAGCCTCCCACCCGGCACGGCATGGCCGCTGCTAAAGAAAAGGGATTCGACCTGTGTCCATCCAGGCCGGGGTCCGGCCGGATCGGGAAGGGTGAGGGGCCATGAATACGGGAGGGGGAATACCCATGAAGGAAGACCGAAAGCCCGGGAAGACGGGTCCGGGAATCGTGGTGACGGAGCCGGCGGTGGATCCTGGCTGCCATGCCGACCGCCCCAGGATCGCGGCGTTCATCTGGGGCGGAAAAGTACGCCCAACACCGTCCCTTCCCTTCGGCCGCTGGAAAGGGGCCGCATAGAACCGCACGGGACCTGACCCGTTCCACGCTGGCCCCGCGGGGGCCCGGGGAACGCTTCGGGTGTTCCTTCTCGGGGCCTGGAGGCGGCTTCCACGGGGGGCCGCCTCCTTCTTTTCGGGAGTGGCCGGGGGACATCCCATTTAACGAACCCGCATCCCGGACGTCCATTTCAACAGGAGCGGGAAGAGGGCCACGAGGTCTTCGCCCGGGACATCTGGAAGAACGGGACCGGTGGAGGGAAGACTCCCCGGCATGAAGGAGGAGAGATCGATGATGCGGAAGTGCGTGGTGATCGGCGTGGCGTTGACGGCGGTTGCCGGAACGCTGGCGACCCCCATCCAGGCCCAGGCCGGGTGGGGAGCGGACGGTCGGGGCGGCCCCTTCATGGGCCGGTCCGTGGAGATGGCCCTGGAGCACCAGGCGGAGCTCGGGCTGGACCGGGATCAGGTGGCGAAGCTCCAGGATATGAAGGGAGTCCTGGACGGGCAGGTGACCCCGCTGGCGGAGGAGATGAAGCTACTGCGGGAGAAGGTCCGCAGCGGTGAGCTGGACCGGGCCGAGGGGTTCAGGGAGATGGAGGCTCTGAGGGGCAAGCTGATCACGGCTGCGGCCCCCCTCCAGGGGCGGGTCCAGGAGGTCTTCACCGTGGCCCAGCACCGCCAGCTCCAGGCCATGGTCCAGGCCGGGCGCCCCGGGATGGGCCGGGGAGGGGCATTCCTGGGTCGGGGTGGGGCCAGGATGGCACCCGGCGTGAGGCAGGGTGGGGCGGGGGGAGCCGGTCTGAGGCCCGGGATCAGAGGGGGAGGCCAGCTTCCCGCCGTCGGCGCCCGCCGGGGGATCGGGGGCGCGGCCTTGGCCGCTCGCGCCCGGGGACTTCGGTCCTGGAGGGGGATCGGAGGCTGAATCCACCCAGGCCAATACGAAGCGGGAACTTCCATCGAGGCGATTCTGGGGTAGAATAGTCCTCGGGTGATCCCGCTCCCGGCTCCCGGCTCCCGCAGCCGGGTCGGAGAGGCACCTGCCCGGAAGCTCCGGGCAGGTGCCGTCCCGTTTTCCGGGGGTGGCGAAAGACCCCTTGTCTCAACGAATTGCGGGGCTTCCGTGTCAGGGTAGATGACTTGAAAGATCCATCGGACGGAGCGTTGGTTGCCGAGACCCTCAAGGGTCGGACCGAGGCTTTCGGGGTCCTGGTGAACCGGTACATGCGGCCGGGGTATCTGGTGGCCTTCTCCGTCACGGGAAACCAGGAGGATGCCCAGGACGTGGCGCAGGAAGCCTTCCTGGTGGCTTTGAAGAGCTTGGAGAACTGCCGGGACCCGGATCGATTCGGAGGTTGGTTCCTGACCATCGTGCGGAACCGGGCCCGCAACGTGCTTCGGCGAGAGCGGCTCCGCCGGGGGGAAGAGATCACGCCAGATCTCGTGCCCGACCGGGGGGGGCCCGAAGAGGACCTGAAGCGATGGGATATCCGGAGGAGGTTGGAGGCTGGGCTGGAAGGTCTGTCGGAGGTCCGCCGAGAGGTGCTCCTCCTTCACGACCTGGAAGGATGGAAGCACCGGGAGATCGGTGAGAGGCTCGGGATCCCCGATGGAACCGTGCGCTCCCACCTGCACTTCGCCCGGAAGCACCTCAGGGACCGCCTGGAGACGTCTCCGGGTGTGGCCCCGTCAGGGGAGAGACCATGAACGACCTGGAAGAGAGGGCTCCGCTGGATCCCATCGACCCCGGGACCAGGATTGACGGATTCTGGATCCGCTTTCATGCCGGAGTGATGGATCGGGCCGCCCCGGAGCTGGCCCGGCGCAGGCGGGAGGTCGAGCTGGGGTTCGCGGAGGTGGTGTTCGCCTGGCGCCGAGCCCTGGTCCCCCTCTCCCTCCTGGCGGCGGCTCTCGCGGGAGTGCTCCTCCTGAGCCCGAAGGCGTCGACGGATCCGCCGCTGCCCATGGTTCTGGAGGAAGCGCTGATGCTGGATCTGGGGAGTGATCCGATTCCCGCGGTCCTGGCCAGGGAGGCGCAGCTGGACGAGGTGGCCTTCCTCACCATGTCGGGGAGGCGCTGAGATGAGCCTCGACCGGAGCGTCCGAACCCGCCTGTTCACGGCTCTGGTTCTCCTTCTGGTGCTGGGGTCCGGGTTCGTGATGGGGATGGCGCTGGACCGTCAACTTCTGGAGGGTGGTTTAACGGGTGGGGAGGCCCTGGGGTCAGGAGGAAGAGGGCCGGGCTCGGAGAACCGGCGGCGCGAGCCTCCGCCCCCCGACTCCGCCAACCGGGGGCGTCCCCTCCTGGTGGAGCAGGTGGGGCTATCGGAGGAGCAGAAGACCCGGGTGGACTCGATCGTAGCGTTCTACCAGGACCGGATGCGCACCCTCCACGAGGAGTTCGACGAAGCCTATTCGACCCGGTACCGGGAGATCCTGGCGGAAACCCGGGACTCCCTCCGGAGGGTCCTCACCGACCAGCAGCGGGCGGCGTACGACTCCATCCTGGTGGCGTACGACCGTCGGATGGAAGAGCGACGCCAGCGGGACTCCCTGGGCAGCGGGAGGCCCTCCAACCGGCCGAGGCCGTGACCGAAAAGGAAATCATGGAAGACAACCTCATCATTCGAACCGAGGGCTTGAAAAAGGATTACGTCCTCGGCGCGGAAACCGTACGGGCGGTGCGGGGAGTGGACCTCGAGATCCGGAAAGGGGAGTTCGTTGCGATCATGGGCCCCTCCGGAAGCGGGAAATCCACCTTCATGAACCTCCTGGGATGCCTGGATACTCCCACCGAGGGGGAGTATTGGCTGAACGGAATCCGGGTGCAGGACCTTTCCGACGACTCTCTGGCCCGGGTCAGGAACAAGGAGATCGGTTTCGTATTCCAGACCTTCAACCTCCTTCCCAGGGCCACCTCCCTCCACAACGTCGAGCTCCCCCTGATCTATGCCGGCATTCGGGGAAAGGACCGGAAGGAGAGGGCTCGGGCGAAGCTGGCGCTGGTGGGACTCGGAGACCGGATGAACCACAAGCCCCCGGAGCTTTCCGGAGGGCAGCGGCAACGGGTGGCCATCGCACGGGCCCTGGTCAACGAACCGGCCCTTCTTCTGGCCGACGAGCCCACGGGGAACCTGGACTCCAGCACCAGCTCCGAGATCATGGGAGTCCTGGCGGATCTCAACGGCCTGGGACAGACCATCGTCCTTGTGACCCACGAACACGACATCGCGGCGTATGCCAAGCGCCAGGTTCATCTTCGGGACGGCCTGGTGGAGCGGGACTTCACGAACCATCACGCAGGAGCTCAAGCATGAAGGCGTTCTTTCTGGCCCGGTCCGCCATCTCCGTCCTTCGCGGTCCACGGCCCCTCTCGCGGGGGGGGGCCGCAGGCCTCCTGGTGGGTTCCGGGCTTCTCGCCCTCGGAATGGGCGGCTGCGGAATGGGTGAGGCGTCGGAAGCCCCGGCCCTCCAGAGCGCCGAGGTGGTCCGGCAGACGATGCGGATCACCGCCGAGGCCACCGGATCGGTGGAGCCGGTACGAAAGGTGGAGGTCAAGTCCAAGGCCTCCGGGGAGGTGCTTCGCCTCCATGCGGACATCGGGGACCTGGTCCAGCCCGGTACCCTCCTGGCGGAGATCGATCCCCGGGACGTCCAGAACGCCTTCGACCAGGCCCTCGCCGACCTGGAGGTGGCCAGGGCCCGGGCGGAGATCTCCGAGGCCCAGCTGGAGCGGTCCACCCGCCTCTTCGACCAGGGGATCATCACCCAACAGGAGATGGAGAGCCAGCGGCTGGACTTCGCCAACTCCAGGGCTTCCCTGGTGAAGGCCGAGACGAACAAGATGCTGGCGGAGCTTCGCCTGACGGACGTCACGATTCGGGCGCCCCTCGCCGGCACCGTTCTCAACCGCAACGTGGAGGAGGGGACGGTGATCCAGTCCGCGTCCTCCAACGTGTCGGGCGGCACGGCCCTCTTCGTCATGGCCGATCTCAACATGGTCCAGATCAGGATGCTGGTGGACGAGACCGATTTCGGGCAGATCAAGCCGGGCCAGGAGGCCTCCATCCAGGTGGAGGCCTACCCAGGGAGGACCTTTCCCGGGAGCGTGGAGAAGATCGAGCCCCAGGCCGTGACCCAGCAGAACGTCACCATGTTCCCCATCATCGTCCGCCTGGACAACCGCATGGGGCTGCTCAAGCCCGGCATGAACGCCGAGGTGGAGATCCTCCTGGTTGAGCATCCGGATGTCCTGGTGGTTCCCAACAACGCGGTGGTGACCCCCCAGGAGGTGGCGCCGGCCGCCTCGGTCCTCGGACTCGATCCGGAAACCGCGGTCCTCGACCGGGCGGTGTTCGCCCAGTTGGCACAGGAGGCGGGGTTGGGTGCGGTGGCCGGGATGGGCCGGGTACGGGGGGATGGGGCTGGTGGACGCCCCTCCGCGGGCTCCGGGCAGCTTCCTCCGGGTGGTGCGGCGGCCTCGCCCCGGCCGGATCAGGCCGGCGCCCCCGCCGGCGCCCCTTCCGGGGCCAATCCCGAGGTCTCCGCGGCCATGGCCCAGCGGAGGGCTCAGATGGACACCCTCCGGGCCCAGGTGGAGCGAGGGGAGATCAGCCAGGATTCCCTGGATGCCATCCGGGCGTCCTTCAGGGCCCAGATGGGTGGTGCGGGAGCAGCACCTGGGGCTGGCGGCACAGCCCTGGCCGGACAGCTGGCGGAGTCCAATCCCGCCCTCTCCGGACTCCTCAATACCTCCAATGCACCCCGGCCGGCCGTGGCTTTCGTGTTTCGCCCCGACTCCACCCTGGAGGTCCGAGCCGTCCTCATGGGGGTGAACGACTGGGACAACACGGAGATCCTGGCGGGGCTGCAGGAGGGGGACCGGATTGCCCTCATCGGAGTGGCGCAGCTCCTGGCGGAGCAGGATGCCATGAGGGAGCGGATGGCCGGCCGGGGATTCATGCCTGGCGGTCCCCCGATGGGCGGCATGGGCCGGCGGTAGGGGGAGGCTGACCATGCTAGGCGAGAAGAGCTCACTCCTGTCCATGGAGATCATCGCGGTGGCCATGGCGGCCATCCGCGCCAACGCCCTTCGCTCCATCCTCACCACCCTGGGGATCATCATCGGGGTGGCGGCGGTGATCACCATGACCTCCCTGGGGGAGGGGGCCCAGCAACAGATCCAGTCCCAGATCGAAGGGATGGGGACCAACATCCTCTCCATCTCCCCCTCCCGGGCCCAGGCGATGGGGGGCGTCAGGGGCGGATCCACCCGCCTCACGGTGGACGACGCCGTGGCGCTGCGGGACAACACCGACGGCCTCCTGACCGTGGCGCCCGAGAGCTCCTCCCGCCTGCAGGTGACCTACCTGCGCTGGAACGACAACCTCGAGGTGTTCGGCACCTGGCCCGAGTGGTTCGAGATGAACCGGGTGGAGTTGGCCTACGGGCGGCTCTTCGACCTGGGGGAGATCCAGGGGCGGCGACGGGTGGCCGTGGTGGGGGCCGAGGTGCCCACCACCCTCGGAGGCACGCCCCCCGAGCTTCTCCTGGGGCGCTCCATCCAGCTCCGGGGGATCACCTTCGAGGTCATCGGAGTCCTGAAGACGAAGGGATCCTCCTCTCCCTGGATGAACCCGGATCTGCGGATCTACATCCCTCTCTCCACGGCCCTGTACCGGGTCATGGGGGGACGGGAGTTCCTGGGCGGGATCTCGGTCCAGGTGCCCAGCCAGGCCCTGATGGACCATGCCTACGCCGAGATCGACCGGGTCATGAGGAGGGAGCACCAGATTCCCCCCGGGGAGGACGCCGACTTCGAGATCCGGAACTTCGCCGACCTCCTGGAGACCTTCCAGGAGACGGCCCAGACCTTCACCTTCCTCCTGGCCGGGATCGGGGGGGTGAGCCTGCTGGTGGGTGGGATCGGGATCATGAACATCATGCTGGTGAGCGTCACGGAGCGGACCCGGGAGATCGGGGTCCGGAAGGCCATGGGCGCCACCCGCTCCAACATTCTCTTTCAGTTCCTGGTGGAATCGCTGGCCCTCTGCCTCCTGGGTGGATTCCTCGGTGTGGGGGTCGGGTTTGGAGGGGCCAAGCTCCTGGCCAGCTTGGGTGGCATGAACACCGCCGTGGCCATGGATTCCATCGTGTTGGCCCTCCTGGTATCGGCGGCCGTCGGGCTCTTCTTCGGGATATGGCCGGCCCGGAGGGCCGCCAGGCTGGATCCCATCGTGGCCCTCCGCTACGAGTGACGGACGGGCCCGGGAATCCCGAGAGGGTGGGGTACACCGCCGAACGGTAGCCCCCACCCTCTCCTTTTTCCCCGGTTCCCCGCCAGCATCGGAACCCGTGCCCCCGCCGGGGTCGGGGGTGCCCGTTATCCGCCCACCAGCAGCTCCACCCCTCTTCCCTTCCGAACGACCCCCACCCGGAGGGGACCCCGGAGATGCCCGAAGAAGACGCGGAGGTCTTCCATCGACGCGACCGGATCTCCCCCCACCCGCACGATGATGTCACCCCCCCGGAGGCCGGCTTCGGATGCGGGCGTTCCCTCTACCACTTTGGTTACTAGCACGCCCTCGTCCACCCCGAAATACTCCGCCAGGTCGGGGTTCAGGGCCTGGAGCTGGGCCCCCAGGATGAAACTCTGGCCGATGGCGATGATACGCTGAGGCGTGTAGACCCCCGCTTCCAGCTCCCGGGTGCGCTGCTCCCGCACCCGGCGAAGGGAGTCGGCTGGTCCGGCGCGCTCGGTGGAAAGGGCGCCACCCCGCTCCCGCGTCCGGGCCCAAATCTCCTGGCTCTGGGCCTGTACCTCCGCCCATTGCCGTTTCATCTCCTCTTCGCTGACCATGCGGAGGCGCGCCTTGAGCCGATCCTGTTCCTCAAGCAAGACGGTCTCCCGAGCCCGGAGCTCCCGGATCCTCTCATCCCCCCGGAGGGTTTCCTCCGAAACCCGGATCCGGGCAGCCTGGAGCTCGCGGACCCTGTCCAGTTCGTTGCGGCGGATCTGGGTGAGGGTTCTGCCCAGGTGGTCCAGAGCGCTCCGGATGGAGTCGGTGGTGGGTGATCTCACCAGAACGCTCTCGAACGTCTCGAAGGGGAAGGCCGTTTCCGGCCCCATGAAGAAGACCTCCGGGGACAGGCGGAGGGAGTCGAAGGCGGGTTCGAAGATCCGGTAGCGAAACTCGAGTCCCGATCGGTCGCCCGGACCCGGGGATGGGGCCCGCAAGACTTCCAGGTTCCACATTCCAAGAGAGTCGGGCCGGCCCTGGCGGAAGGAGAGGGCCAGGGAATCCAGGTTTTGCAGGATGGCTCCCCGGATGGAGTCCAGCCGGATGACCATCTCACCCGAATTGGGCATGACGATGACGTGCTCGTCCGCCGGCCAGGGGGCCGCCTCCACCAGAACCTCCCGGGTCCGGCCGTCCCTCCGGAGCGTCATGCGCACCAGGTCCCCGGGATCGAGGTCCTGCCGCATGGCGTCCAGAACCCTCTGGGTCACCATCTGGCCATCGACATGGGTGATGGTATCCCCGGCGCTGATCCCCGCCGCCGCCGCCGGGCTCTCGGGCGTCACCAGCTCCACCTCGGCCGCCACCCGCTCCCGCCCATCCAGGACGACCCCTGTGAAGTTGATGGAGACCCCCAGCCACCCCCGCCTGGGTTGAACCGTCCACACTGCCTCCTGGGAGGCGGCGAGGCCCGGCAGGGCCAGGGCCACGACCAGAAGCCATCGGAAAACGGTCATTCGCGCCATTCCTCTATCCCTCCTGCTCCCTCTCATGGGAATCAATAGATCCCCGCCCTGCCGGAGAGGGAGGCGGTCTTCAGGAGCGCCTCCTGCTCGGCCAGGGCCCCCACGAGGACTCCGTTCATGAATGGGTCCGCCGGGGCTTGTTGGACCCCGGCCCGGCCGGCAGCCACGATTCCCTGGAGGGCGGCCAGACGCACGGTGGGGTCGCCGATCCGGGATGGCTGCCCCTGGGCGTCCAGTAGCTGACGGTACTGGACAAGGGCGTCGATGAACTGCCGCTCCGCCAACCGCACGGCCTCGGCGGCTTCCGTCAGATCCGAGACGGGTTGGGCCTGGAACCCCACCGGCACCAGCTCCATCCCGGAGTCACCGGGGTCCTGGATCCCAACCGACCTGCCTGACTCCCAGACCTTGGGCCCCAGCGCCGTTCCCCCCAGGAAGAGGACCAGGGCCGCTGCCGCCTGGGCCCACCCGGACAGGCGCCAGCGGGCCGCCGGCCCCATCAGGGCGCCGGAGCGGATGAGGCCGTCGGACGTGAGCCTGGCCTCCAGGGCCTCCCAATCCCCCGCCGGGGGGCGGAGGTTGGGAAGGGCTCCCAGAGCCTCCGTCTGCTCTTTCAGCGCCAGGAGCTCGGCCCGGCAATCCGGGCAGCCTTCCAGGTGTTTGCGCTCCGCCGGAGAGGGTGCTTCCCCCACCAGCCGGGCCAGCGTTTCGATGCTCAAATGCCCCATGCTTCCACTCCGTTTCCGCCTTCGCTGCCTCCGGCCAGGGTAGGCCGGAGGATCTCTCTCATCTTGGCCCGGGCCTTGAAAAGCTGGGACTTGGAGGTCCCCGACGTGACGCCCAGGAACTCCCCGATCTCCTCGTGCGTGTACCCCTCCACATCGTGGAGGATCAGGATCTCCCGCATGCCCTCGGGGAGGCGGTCCATGGCCCGCTCCAGCAAGCTCCCCAGAAGGGTGTCCCCTCCGTCCGCGGCGATGGGAATGGCCTCCGGCATGGGGGATTCCCGCCGAGTTCGGGTTTCGCTCTTCCTGAGGGCCTGCAGGGCCGAGTTCACCGCGATCCGATGAAGCCAGGTGGAGAAGCGGGCGTCGCCCCGAAAGGTGGGAAGCGCTCGAATGGCCCGGATCCACGCTTCCTGCGCGTAGTCCTGAGCCAGGTCGTCGTCCCCCGCGATGCGGCGCACCACCGCGTACACCCTGGGAGCATATCGCTCGTACAGGGTCCGGACCGCGGTCCCATGTCCCTCGCAGGCCTGCCGGATCAATTGGGCTTCGGTCATTCTCCACCCTTCTCAGGTCCACGGATTGGACCCGGTCCCCGACTCGGAGGGTTGCCCGGACGGAGAAGGCGTCCGGGTCGTCGCCCCGCCCCGGACCACCGCCGGCCCCTGTTCCTCACCGTTTCCAGCGATAGTGGAAACCCGGAAGGGGGATGAGGCGGTCACTGGGGGGAGTCTCGTCTCGGGGGTCCTTACGGCGAATCCAGAGGGCACGATTCAGGCTCAGGTCCACCCCCACATGGTGGCCGGCGTCCAGGTTCCACTCCACCCCCATGGGGGCTCGAGCCACCAGCGCCACCCCGGCCCGTTCGCCGGGCCCGTGGAAGGGCGCCACGATGGCCCAGAGCCCGAGGCCTGAGAAGGGGCGGAGATCCCCGGGGCCGAAGTATTGCTTGCCCACCACCGACACGGAGAGGTCCCGGAAGCTCCAGGTCCCTATATTCAGATCGACGCTCCGGTCCCCCCAACGGTACTCCATGAGGAACCCGATGAAGCTGATCCCGCCGAAGCTGAAGCCGACCCGGAACTCCTCCGGGCCCGGGGCATGGTGGGACCGCCCCCGGGCCGGTGCCGGGGACGCCGCCAGGACCGCCAGGGCCAGGAGGCCGAAGCGGAGCGCTCGGAGGAGGGTAGCTGATGGCATGGTGGAAGAAGAATACCCCCTCCTCCTCCCCTTCGGCCAGGAACCGGTATCGGACCGCCTCCCGGCCTTCCTCCTGCTGGCGGGGGTCCTGGCCCTGTCCGGGGGATGCGCTCCCCCGGACCACCCCCCCCTCCTTCCGGGACCTCCCCCCGAAGCGCTCCTGGCGGCGTCCCCGGGGGCGGAGGTACGGGCCCTCTCCGCCGGTCCCGGTGTCTCCTACTACGGCCTCCGGGTCCCGGAGGGGCGGTGGGCCGTCCATCTTCTCCGGGTGGACCTGGGGCGCTGCGATCTCGGGCTTCGGGTCCTCTCCTCTCCCAGGGAGGAAGGGATGGCGGGTGGCCGTAACCGGGTCACGGAGCTCCTGTCGGAGGCCGGCCCCGGGGTCGTGGCCGGGGTGAACGGGGATTTCTTCACGCCGGAGGGGCTGACGGTGGGCACGGAGGTGGTGGGAGGGGAGGTGCGGCGCGTCCGTCCCCGGCCAGCCTTCGCATGGAGACCCGGACGGGCTCCCTGGATGGGGACGCCACACGCCGAGGGGGATTCCGTTCTGATCCTGGGTTGGCGGTTGTCCCGGGATTCCCCCGATGGGGCCAGCCAGGCCGTCGGAGGCTTCCCGCTGCTCCTCCAGGAAGGGGTGCGGGTGGGGGATCTGATGGTTTCGGAGAACCCGTCCTTTTCAGCCGCCCGTCACCCCAGGACGGCTCTGGGTTTCGACCCCCATGGGGGCCGCCTCTGGATCATCGTGGTGGACGGCCGCCAGCCGGATCATTCCGACGGGATGACCCTCCCGGAGCTGACGACTCTTCTGGAGAGCCTCGGGGCGACGGAGGCCTTGAACCTCGATGGAGGAGGCTCATCCGTGATGGTTCTGGAGGGGATCCCCGTCAGCCGCCCCTCCGATGCCCAGGGAGAGCGCCGGGTGGTGAACGCCCTGGCCATCGTCCGGGATCGGGCCCTGTGCCGGTACACTCCCTGAGGACAGTCCGCCCGGGGGGCTTCCCCGGAGAGGGCCTGGCGGTGCCCGTCAGGGCTCCCAGGCTTCCCCTTTCCAGCACATCTCCCAGAACTGCCACTCGTAGCGGCTGGAGACGAGGAAGATCTCCGTGAGGCGCGCCGTCTTCTCCGGGGAGATCCCTTCCGCCAGGGCGTCCAACTCGTTCCTCAGCCAATCCCGAACGTCCGCGAACTCCCTGGAGGCGTACTGGGCGATCCAGTCCCGGTAGCGCTGGTCCCGGGGCGGGTCGCTTTCCGCCAGCCTCTGGGCCAGGTGGACGTATCCCCAGGCGCAGGGGAGGAGGGCGGCCAGGAGGTCCAGCATGTCCCCGTCGGCGCTGGTCCGGACCAGGAAGTCCGTGTAGGCTCGGGTGGTGGGCCACATGGGCTCCCCCTCCAGCTCATCGTCCGTGAGGCCGAATCGGGTTGCGTACTCCCGGTGGAGCCCCATTTCGGTGTTCAGCGTCAGGTTCAGGACCCGGGCATACCAGGACATGGAATCCAGGCGGTCCGCCTTGGCCGTGGCCCAGGCGAAGACCCGGGCGAGTTCCTTCAGGTACCGGTAGTCCTGGAGGACCCAGCGCTTGAAACGCTCTTCCTCCAGGGACCCGTCCCCCAGGCCCTTCACGAAGGGATGAAGGAGCTGGGCGGCCCAGATGGGCTCCGCGGCGGAGTGGAGGCGGTCGGTGAGCTTCATGACGCCCTTTCCCTGGGCATGCGGGGGCACGGAGGGGGTCTTGAGAACGGGGTGGCGGGTCCCTTTCGGCGGCCTGATCCCCTTCCGCTTCCCAGGGCATGGTCCCAGCCGGGCCCAGGCCCAGGCCCCCCTGTCGAGGAGGAGGATACGGCGGGTCGCCTACGGGGGGAAGGATCTCCTTCGGTGCTCCTCCCACGCCCCGGGGGTCCCGGCCGCGCCGGGGCTTCCCGCACCGGGGGGCAGGATTCCGCGTTCCTTGAGGGCGGCCGAGGGGAACCGGTACATTCCACCGCAGCCGATCGATCCAGGACCAGGCCTTCCGGGAGGGCCCCGGAGAAAGTTCGGATCCCGAGACGCAACCAACCGGAGCATCCCATGCCTCGTTTCTTCTTTCCCCTTCTTCTTCTGCTGGCGGTCTCCTGGCCCCTGAAAGCCCAGGAACGGGGTTTCAAGCCGGAGGACACCTACCGCATCGTCACCACCTCGGAGGTGGCCATGTCTCCCACCGGGGCCCACGTGGCGTTCACCGTCACGACGATGGTGGAGGAGGAGAACACCCGGCACAGGGAGGTCTGGCTCCAACCCCTTCGGAACGGACGACCCGAGGGCGCGGCCTTCCGCCTCACGGACCCCACGGCGGAATCCTCCTCTCCCACATGGTCCCCGGATGGGACGCTCCTTTCCTTCTCCTCCCGCAGGGGGGGCGACCCGAATCCCGTTTGGTTCCTCCGCATGGACGGCCCCGGGGGGGAGGCGTTCCACATCGACGGAGTCCGGGGGAACCCGGTCTGGTCCCGGGACGGGGCCTGGATGGCCTTCACCCGGGCACCCGGGGAGGACGAGGAGAGGGAGGGAAGGGAGGGGTGGATCGCCCCTGATGCGGTAACCAACACCCTGGACCGGGAACGCTTCGACGGGAGGGTCGTCACCGCCATGGGGTACAAGCGGGACGGGACCCTCAACCTTCTCCCCCACCCCTCGGTGGTGGGCAAGAGCCAGCTCTTCGTGGTCCCGGCGGCGGGGGGGGAGGCGCGCCAGCTCACGGACCTGCCCTTCAGCGTGAGCTCGGTGGCGTGGTCGGAGAACAGCCGGCAGATCTTCTTCGCCGGGGACGAGCTCGAGGACGACGAGCAGAACCGGGAGAACAGCGGAGACCTCTGGACCGTGCCCGCCACCGGTGGTCCGGTCCGGCGCCTCACCACCAACCCTGGCTCCGAGTCCCGCCCCGCGGTGGCCCCGGACGGCCGCCGGTTGGCTTTCCTCTCGAACCCCCAGCGGGGCGCCCAGTCCGACCTCATGGTTGTCGAGATCGGCTCCGACGGGAGCTTTCGGGGAACACCGCGGAACCTGACGGGGGAATGGGACCTGGAGCCCGGAGCGCCGGAGTGGAGCGCCGATGGGGCTTTCCTCCGTTTTTCCGCCCAGACCGGCGGGAACCTCCACCTCTTCCAGATGGCGGGAGGGGGAGGAGCGGTGGAGCAGGTCACCACCGGAGACCGCCAGCTCTCGTCGTTCTCCTTTTCCGCCGACGGCACGGTCATGGCCTTCAGCGCCACCGACGCAGTGACCCCCACCGAGCTTTACGTCGCCCAGGGGAACGGGTCCACCGAACAGAAAGCCACGGGCTTCAACGACGCCTGGCTCCGCGAGGTCACCCTCATGCCGGCGGAGCGCCTTTCCTGGACGGTGGAGGACGGCACCGAGGTGGAGGGTTGGGTGGTGCGCCCCGTCGGGTACCGGCAGGGGACCTCCTACCCTCTCGTGCTGAAGATCCACGGAGGGCCCCACAGCGCCTACGGGAACACCTTCTTCCCCACCTTCCATGTCCTCTCTGCGGCGGGGTTCTTCGTGCTCTACACCAACCCCCGGGGGTCCTCGGGGTATGGGCACGCCTTCCAGTACGCGACCCGGGGGGAGTGGGGGATCGTGGACAAGGAAGACTACCTCACGGGCGTCGAGGCGGCGCTGGCTCGCTACCCGGATGCGGACTCGAATCGCCTGGGGGTATCGGGGGGGAGCTACGGCGGCTTCATGACCAACTGGCTCACCGCCACCACCGACCGGTTCCATGCCGCCGTTACCTCCCGCTCCATCACGAACTGGGAGAGCTGGTACGGCACCTCCGATGCCCAGGGGCTCACGGAGCACGAGTTCTTCGGCACTCCATGGGAACAGCGGGACCGCTACCGGCGCCTCTCCCCCATCTCCTACGTGGAGAACGTCACGGCCCCGACCCTCATCATCCACTCGGAGAACGACTACCGGACCCCCATCGGGGACGGGGAGCAGTGGTTCATGGCGCTGAAGAAACGGGGGATCCCGGTGGAGATGGTGCGGTATCCCCGTTCCTCCCACGGCCTCTCCCGGACCGGCGAGCCCTGGCTCATGGTGGACCGCCTCGAGCGGATCCGGAGCTGGTTCGTGCGCTACCTCATACAGGACCCCCCCGGGGGGGAATGACCGATCCGGACGAGATCCCCGTCCCGGGAGTCCGGGGGTTGGACCACACGGCCGACGTGGGGCTGGAAGTGGAGGCTTCCACCCTCCCTGAGATCTTCCTCCGGGCGGCCTCCGGGGCCTTGTGGCTCGTTCTGGAGAGGGCAGTGGAGGAAGGTCCGGGGGAGATCAGGACGCTGGAGCTGGCCCAGGAGGATCTCCCCTCCCTTCTGCGGGACTGGCTCCGTGCGCTCCTGTACTGGCAGGAGGCCGACGGGTTCGTTCTGCAGGCGGCCAGGCTCGCCTTCCTTCCGGTGCCCAGCTGCCGGGCCGAAGGCGGGCAGTGCTTCGGCCTTCGGGCCCGGGTGGAGGGGAGGGTGCACCTGGGGCCGGTGGCGAGGGAGATCAAGGGAGTCACCCTCCATGGCCTCTCCCTGGAGAGGCGGGGGGAGGGGTGGTACGGTAGGGTCATCTTCGACGTCTGAGGCGGACAGGACCGTGGATCTGGTTCGGCTGGACCCGTATCGCTGGCTCATCCCCCGGCAGGGGAGGATGAGGGTGGACGGCCTCATCTTCGCCGACGACACCCTCATGCGGGACATCCGGGCAGACGAGGCGTTGAGGCAGGTGGCCAACGTGGCGGAGCTGCCCGGAATCGTGGGGCGCTCCATCGGGATGCCGGATATCCACTGGGGGTACGGCTTTGCCATCGGGGGGGTGGCGGCCTTCGACCCGGAGGAGGGGGGGATCATCTCCCCCGGGGGGGTGGGGTACGACATCAACTGCGGTGTCCGCCTCCTCCGTTCCCGCCTCACCGCCGGGGAGGTTCGCCCCCGGCTGGCCCGCATCATGGACGAGCTCTACCACACCATTCCGGCGGGGGTGGGGAAGGGGTACAAGAGCTTCGTCCTTGAACCCCGGGACATTCGCGCCATCCTCACCAGGGGGGCGGCCTGGGCGGTGGGCCAGGGGTTCGGTACCGCCACCGACCTGGAGCACATGGAGGACCAGGGCACCATTCCGGGAGCCGACCCCGACCAGGTGAGCGAGCGGGCCATCCAGCGGGGCCGGGACCAGGTGGGGACGGTGGGGAGCGGGAACCACTTCATCGAGGTGGGGGAGGTGGAGGAAGTCTACGACCAGGAGGCGGCCCGGCGCCTGGGTCTCGAGATGGGGACCGTGACCGTCCTGATCCACTCCGGCTCCCGGGGGCTCGGCTACCAGGTCTGCGACGACTACCTGGAGGTCATGCTCCGGGCGGCGCGCGAGTACGGCATCCACCTCCCGGACCGGCAGCTCGCCTGCGCCCCGCTGGATTCCCCGGAGGCAGGGCGGTACCTGGGAGCCATGCGGGCCGCCGCGAACTTCGCCTTCGCCAACCGTCAGATGATGGGACACCGGGTGAGGGAGGCCTTCGAGAAGGCGCTGGGGCGGAGCCCCGGGGAGCTGGGGATGGGGTTGGTCTACGACGTGGCCCACAACATCGCCAAGTTCGAGAAGCACTCCGTCGCCGGGAGACTGAAGACCCTCTGCGTACACCGGAAGGGAGCCACCCGGGCCTTCCCGCCGGGGCATGCGGAGCTGGGGTCGGCCTACCGCGACCTGGGACAGCCGGTCTTCATCCCCGGTGACATGGGGCGTTATTCCTACGTGCTTCTCGGCACGGAGGGGGCCTACACCGAGACCTTCGGCTCCACCTGCCACGGCGCCGGGCGGCGCATGAGCCGGAAGCTGGCGAAGAAGTCCTCCCGGAGGCGGAACCTCCCGGCGGAGTTCGAGGAGATGGGGATCCAGGTCAGGGCCTCCTCCTTCGCCACCGTGGCGGAGGAGATTCCCGAGGCCTACAAGGACGTGGCGGAGGTGGTGGAGGTGGTGGACCGAGCCGGGATCGGCCGCAAGGTCGCCCGCCTCAAGCCCATGGGGGTGCTGAAGGGATGAGCGCTTTCTCTCCGGAGTCCTTCCGGCTCCGCCGCGCCCGTGTACTGGAGCGGATGGGCCAGGGGGCCCTCCTTCTGCCGGCAGCCCCCGTCCTCCACCGCTCCCGGGACACGGAGCACCGCTACCGCCCGGACAGCGAGCTCTACTACCTCACGGGGTGCGCCGAGCCGGGGGTGGTAGCCGTCCTTCGGGGGGGTAGCTGTGACCAGCCCTTCCTCCTCTTCGTCCCCCGGCGGGACCCCGGGGCGGAGCGCTGGACCGGCCCCCGCCTGGGCCCCGAGGAGGCCCGGGAGCGCTTCGGCTCCGATGCCGTGTATCCCGCTGAGGAAATGGACGAGAAGCTGCCCAGCCTGCTGAAGGAGGTCCGCCAGATCTTCTTCCGGCTGGGGGTGGACCCCCGCCTGGAGAGTCTGGTGGTGGGCTCCCTGCGGGAAGCTCGCAACCGGGGGGCCCGGAAGGGGGACGGCCCAAGAGGGGTCACGGATCCCGGCCAGCTCCTGGACGAGCTCCGCCTGCGGAAGGACCCGGAGGAGGTGGCCCTCATCCGCCGGGCCGCGGACCTCACCGTTTCGGCCTTCCGGGAGACGCTCCCCCGGGTGAGGCCCGGCATGGGGGAGTGGGAGGTGGAGGCGCTGCTGGATTCGGCCTTCCGCCGCAGGGGCGCCGCCGGCCCGGCCTTCCCCACCATCGTGGGCTCGGGAGCCAACGGATGTGTGCTGCACTATTCCGCCAACGGGTCCCGGATCGAGAGTGGGTCCCTGGTGCTTCTGGATGGAGGAGCCGAGATGGAGCTCTACGCCGGGGACCTCACACGGACCATTCCCGCCGGCCGGGCGTTCACGCCGGAGCAACGGGCGGTGTACGAGGTGGTGCTGGCGGCCCGGGCCGCTGCCTTGGGAGCCATCCGGCCAGGGGCCCCGGCGGACGGCGTTCACGCAGCCGCGGTGATGGAGCTGACGGCGGGGCTCCGGGAGTTGGGTGTGCTCTCCGGGGGATTGGAGGATCTGCTCCGGGCAAAGGCCTTCGAACCCCATTTCCCGCACCAGACCTCCCATTGGCTGGGCCTGGATGTCCACGACCCCGGGGAATACGTCCTGGAGGGGAGGTCCCGTCCCCTGGAGGCTGGAATGGTCCTGACGGTGGAGCCCGGGCTCTACTTCGCTGCGGGCGCGGGGGCCGACCCCCATCCCTTCCGGGGGATCGGGGTCCGCATCGAGGACGACATCCTCATCACCGGGGATGGCTGGGAGAACCTCTCCGCCTCCTTGCCCGTGGAGGCGGCGGAGCTCGAGGATCTGGTCGGGTCGGCGCTGCAGGACGGGCGCGTCTCAGGACAGGGCGCCGGCGCCCTTGGCGCCCGGAGTGCCCCTAAGGCGTGATCCAGTAGCTCACCTTCAGCATGAGGACGTTCTCTCCCTCCGCCCCAAAGAGGTCCCCCATGCTGTCTCCCAACCGGAGGTGTCCGTCGGGCACGAAGTGGTCTCTCCCCTGGGACCAGACCAGGTAGAGGAGGGAGCCCGGGCGGTATTCCCACCGCAGCACCGTGGTGGAGCGGAACTGACGGACGTTGAAGTCCGGATCGGGAAACCCCTCCTGGGTACCGTCTCCATCCAGGTCCGCCAGGTATCCGTCCCCTCCGGTCGAGGCGGCCAGGAGGTGGAAGCGATCCTCGTAGCGCCGGGCCCTGGGATCCGCCACCTGCTTGAAGTCCGTATACCGGCCGGCGCTCACGAAGGGCTGGGCGTAGATCTGGAGGGTGAGGTCCGGGAGGAAGGTGAAATCCACCCGCCCCGTGAGCCCCAGCGTCTTCTGGTCCATGCGCCCGAAGACGTAGTGGGGCTCCCCCGTATCCACCCTCTGGACCCACTGGGCGTCGTCCACCTGACGGCTGAAGAAGGTTCCGGTCCTGAGGGTTGCCCGGCCCGAGGGCCGCCAGCGCAGCTCCAGGGAGGTGTTGGCCGACCAGGAATCGCTCTCCGGGGCTCGGGACCAGTTGGTGGTCCAGTTGGCCTGGACGGCCCGGCGCCCGTCGGAGAAGAACCCGACCCAGCCGTTCGTGGCGGGCACCCTGCGGACCAGCGGGCCTCCCCGCAGGAATCCGTCGGAATAGGACCCGAACTCCCGGTTCACCCCTCCGTACCCACCCCAGTAGTTCGGGAGGGTGAAGGACCCATTCAGGTTCGCTCCGAGGGAGACGTGCTCCCCCCCGAAGGTCCATCCTTGCCATTCGCTGGCGTTCACGCTCCAGCGGCGCAGCCGCGGACCGGGGTTGTAGTGGTTGTACCCTCCGTAGACCACGTGCAGGATCAGGTCGGCTTCCCGCTGGTACCCCAGATCGTTGGGCTCGAAACCAGGGGATTTGACCGTGCCGATGGTCCCCCACGTCCAATACCCCCCGCCGATCTTGTCCACGCCCAGCTTTCCGGCCCAACCGTTCAGGGAGGTGAGGGCGGGGTCGTAATCCGTGTGGTCGGCGTCGGGACGCTGGTAGTAGCGTGAGGGGGAGCGCTGCGTGAGGGCCATGGCGTCCTGTGATCCCCGCACGTGGGAGCCCAGGAGGTATCCGCTCACCTGGAAGCGGTCGTCCGCGCCGAAGCGGTGCCGGAAGTCGAAGCCCCCGGCCCAGGCCCCGGAGCGGAGGAGGAGCTCATCGGCCACCTCCTTGTCCCGGTTCGTGGCCGTCCCGATGAACCCCAGCGCGCTCCGGCCGTCGCGGAAGTCCTTCTGGAGCCGTGCCACCCCGTAGTTGGTGAAGGGCTCCACGGGGTCCTCCAGCCGGGCGCCGGCCCCGGTGGCGACCCGGGCCGTTTCTCGCCCGGTGAGGGCGTGCAGGAGCCCCACGCTCCATCCCTTGCGGGTCTTTCCCGAGAGCTTCCATGCGCCCAGGATGGTGGTCAGGTCCGGAGTGTCGGTAAAGCCGCCCTGAGGATCGGCCCACCCTTGCGGGGGGCGACCGATCCGGCGTGAGTAGAAGAGGGACTCGCTTCCCAGGTCTCCGTCCCCGACCCCGATCCCGAAGTTGTAGATGCCCGCTCCCTCGATGAAGAAGGGCCTCTGCTCCGGGTAGAAGGTCTCGAAGGCCGTGAGGTTCACCTGCGCGGGGTCCGCCTCCACCTGGCCGAAATCGGGGTTTACCGTCACATCCAGGGTGAGGTCGTTCGTCACCCCGTATTTCAGGTCCATCCCCACGGAAGCGAAGAGATCGGTTCGCTGAAAGAAAGGATTCCCGGGCTCACGGGGAGCCCGATCGATCCGGGCCAGTGAGAAGGGCCTCAGCTCCATGCGGCTGGGCGACCCCAGCCCGCTGATCCCCTGGATCTCTCCGAAGCGGGATACCACCGCGGCATCGCTCTGGCGCGTTGGGGACCAGGTGGATGTCTCGTTCCGGCGGGCGATCTCCCGGGCGAAGTTGATTCCCCAGGTCTGGTTCTCCTGGTTCCCGAAGCGGAGCTGGGAGTAGGGGATCCGCATCTCCGCCGTCCACCCCCGGTCGTCGATGCGGGCGGCGGCGTCCCAAACCGCGTCCCAGTTCGAGTCCTCTCCCGTGTCGTCGAAGCGGTACAGGTCCAGCTTCACACCCCGGGGGTTCACCCCGAAGTGGAAGGCGGTCCGGCGGTCGAAGTAGGAGTCGATGAGGACGTGGACGGCGTCGGAGTAGGAGTCCTGGTCCCGGCGGGTGAGCTGGCCCGCGATGCTGTCGGGGGCGGAGTCGAAGGCCCGGAAGGCGATGAAGAGAGCCTCGTCGCCGTAGAGGACCCGGACCTCCGTCCTCTCGCTGGCGGGCCGGCCCTCCTCGGGCTCCATCTGGACGAAGTCCGTGGCTACGGGAGCGGTCTTCCAGGCCTCCTCCCCCAGCTGCCCGTCGATGACCGGGGCCGCCCCCTGGACCCGTACGGCGGCAAGGACCGGACCAGCGGAGCCGGGGCGGCGCGCGGTGTCCGAAGCCCGGCTGCCGGAGCCGGCTCCCCCTTGTTGGCCATGAAGCGGCGAGCTGAAGAGGACTGCGGCCACCAGGGCCGAGATGGCCGGAGCTTTCATGGAGCCCTATCCTGGGGTTGGAAGGGAGCACCCGGTACCGTCCGAGGCGGAAGGGCGGTCGCTCCTCTCTCTCTGCTTGGCGGTTGCCTGGTTGGAGCCGCCATCTTATACGGTCCCGGGAATCCACCGGTTTCAGGAGGAAGGGTGTGCACACTCCATTGACCCTCGGCCGGAGCTTCTTCAAGGGGCACGGCCACGGTAACGATTACCTGGTCTTCCAGGAGGGCTCGGACTGGTTGGTGACTCCTGCCGCGGTGCGCCGGATTTGCCACCGATGGCGGGGGGTGGGTGCCGACGGGATCGTGGCCCTGCTGAGTGGCCCTTCGGGGGTGGAGACGGGAACGCCCCTCCCCACCCCGCCCCCCCCTGGCCCTCCCTTCCGGCTCCGGATGTTCAACCCCGACGGATCCGAGTTCGAACGGAGCGGCAACGGCCTCAGGATCCTGGGGACCCATCTCTTCCGGAGGGGATGGGTGGAGATGGGGAAGTCCTTTCCCGTGGAGGTGGGTGGGGACCGGGTGGAGATGACGGTCCTGGGGCGGACCGCCGATGACCAGCTGGATGTCGCGGTGGACATGGGACGGACCCGGTTCGGATTCGGGGCCGTGGGGGGGCGGGACGAAGAGGCCGGAGCGACCGTCGTACCTGGGCCGGGGGGGGAGCCCCTGGACCTCCAGCCCGTGTCGGTGGGGAACCCCCACTGTGTCGTCTTCAGGGACCGCCTCGAGGAGACCGACCTGTCGGCTCTGGGCCCCTTCCTCACGAGCCATCCCGTCTTCCCCGAGGGCGCCAACATCCAGCTGGCCCGCGTGGTGGGGGAGGGAAGGGTGGAGATCCTCATCTGGGAGCGGGGTGTGGGACGCACCTCCTCCTCCGGTACTTCCGCCTGTGCGGTGGCGTCGGCATGCGTGCATCGGGGACGCCTCTCCCCCGGGCGCATCAGGGTGGAGATGGAGGGAGGGATCTTCTGGGTGACGGTTTCGGAGGAGATGGAAGTGAGGCTGGAGGGCCCCGTAGCGTCCGTGATGGACGGAGACCTGACCCGGGAGATCCTCTCTACGTTCGGACCTTGAACATGGCCAGGAGCCCGGCACCCAGGAAGAGGAGATTCGGGAGCCATGCGGCGGTGACGGGAGTCAACCCGCCGGTGTCCCCCACCGCCTCGGTGATCCGGAAGAGGAGGAGGTAGAGAATGACCGAGAGAAGGGCCACCCCGATCCCGTAGGTCGTTCCCCCCCGCTTGCTGCTGGTAGCGAGGGGAGCTCCGAAGAGGATGATGACCAGCGTGGCCACGGGAATGGCCAGCTTCTTCTGACGATCCACCAGGAGCTCGGAGGGGTCGCCCCCGGAGCGGAACATGATGTCCGCCAATCGGCCCATCTCCCTGAAGGTCATCTCCTCGGGCCTGCGGGGGGTCTCCAGAAGGTCTTCGGGCCGCTCCTGGAAGCCCAGGGTCTCGAGGGTGGCGAACCTGAACGCCACCTCATCGCGTCCCTCCAGGAACACCCGGTAGAAACCGTTTGAGAAGGTCCACCCCCTTTCGGGATCGAATCTCGCCACATCCGCCAGGAGGTGGTTACGGGGCCCAGCCTCCCCGGGCTCCACCGTCTCCATGACGATCCCGGAAAGGGTGCCGGTAACGACGTTCAGGCTCTTGATGGAGAGGTTCTGGCCGTGCTCCCCCTGGAAGACGAAGTTGGACCGGTACTCCCGGCCGGAGTCCCGCTGCTGGAGGATTTCCGAGGAGACACGGTTGGTCCGGGGCACGACCTCCTCCAACCCCAGGGCAACCCCGGTGAGGAACACCCCCATCGCGAGAATGGGCACCACCAGCCGGTGAAAGGAGATTCCCCCGGCCTTGGCCGCCACGATTTCCCGGTGCTGCGTCATGGTCTGGACGGTAAAGACCGCTCCCACCAGGGCCGCGATGGGGAAGGACCACTGGATGAACTGAGGGAGCGCGAACACGTAGGCCTTTCCCACCTGTACCCAGGAGAGCCCCTGGGCCAGGTAATCCTCCAGATTCTGGGTCACGTCCCCCAGAACGAAGAGGGCGGGAGCGCCGAGGAGGAAGGCGAGGAACACCTTCAGGAAGGAGTGGGCGACCATGCGGTCGAGAATCCGGATCATGGCTTCTCCGCCACCCTTCCATCCCTCGGGGCCGGCCGTTGGAAGGGTCTCGTGATCCCGCTCGTGAGGGTGAAGAGGAGGTCGTCCCACCCACCGCCCCGGGCCGTGGCTACCTCTCTGGACATCCGTCTCACCATGGCCAGGCCCAGGGGGAGGAGGACCAGGTTCGGAAGCCACATGGAGAGGCCGGGCCCTGCCAGGCCGTGGTCCGCCAGGCTCTCACCCCCGATGAGGGAGACCCAGAAGAGGGAGAAGACCGCCACCGAGACCGTGATCACCATCCCCACCCCACCCCTGGGGAACCGGAGGGCCACCGGCGCGCCGATGAGAACGAAGACGATGCAGGCGAAGGCGATGGAATACTTCTTGTGGATCTCCACCCGATACTTGATCGACCTGAGCCGAAGGGTCTCCGCCATCTCCGCCTTGGTGCGGGCCGTGAGGCTCACCCCTCGGGTCACCTCGTCGGAGCTCAGGATCTCGGGATCGTGATCCCGCTGAAGCCACGGCCGGTCCTCCACGAGGAAGGACTCGGAGGCGGCGGGGAGGGAGGGCGGCACCAGGCTGTCGCCCTGGAGTCTCCATCCCAGCGCTTGTTTCACCGCCTGAACGGTCTCCGCCCGGGATTCCTCCCCGAGGCGGTCCCGGGCCCGGAGGAAGCTCGCCGCGGAGTCTGCCAGCATCTGGGTGGACATTTCCCGGTCCGACCGGTAGTCGGCGGCGTAGCCCCGCTGCAGGATGTTCCCGATTCCCCGAATGGGCAGGAACTGCTCCTGAAACCGTGCCTGTTGGAACCCACCGATGCGGTTCGAGGGCACTTCCATCACCAACCCGTCGTACAGGGTGAGGTAGAGGTCGGTCTGGTCCGGGCTGAAGGCCATTGTTCCCCGTTCGGCGTAGGTGGTTCGCCGGGCACGGGGATCGGCCACGTCATAGATGACAACGTCTTCCAGGGTAGAGGTGGTGGGGTCGATCCGTACCGCCTGGAGGTAGTAGACCTTGAGTCCCGCTTCGGTGTCGGCGGCGATCTCGTTGACAACCTGCTCCCGGAGGCGGAAGGTGGGGCTCTTGCGGCCGATGTCCACCAGCAGGTTCTTTAGCTCGTGGTTGGCTTCCGGCAAAACCCGGTCGTTGAAGAGGAACATGCCCCCGGCCAGGATCACGCCGATCCCCACCAGGGGGAGGAGGATCCGAACGGGGTTCACCCCCCCCCCGGTCATGGCGGTGATCTCGTTCTCCGCCGTCAGGTCGCTGAAGGCGTAGAGAACGGCCACCAGAACGGACATGGGGAGGGTCAGGGCCACGGTGCTGGGGAGGGCGAAAAGGGCGAACTGGGCCAGGACGGTCCAGGGGAGCCCCTTCCCGACGAACTGGTCCAGGCGTTGAGCAATGGTGTTGAGGAACAGGAGCCCCGTGATGAGCGTGAAGGAGAACAGAAACGGACCGACGTGGCACCGAATCAGGTATCGTGTGAGAATCGCCATCCCAAAACCGTCTGGACCTCTCGCCCCGGGGGCTCCGGCAGGTGGACCACGAAAGGGAGGAGTTTACCCGGTGCGGACCCCCTCCTCAACTCCCCAAGATACCCGAACCGGGCCGTCTCGGTCCTTCCCCTGACCCTGCATGCGGCGTGTCGCCTCCCTTCCGGCGCTTCTTCTCCTGGGCGTCCTCTGGGCCCCGAAGGAGGGAGGGGCTCAGGCGTGGGGGGGTAACGCCGCTCCGGGCCACCCGGCCGCGGCAGCTCTCGTGCCGGCTGACTCGCTCCGGAGCGGAGGGGCCGTTCCCGGGCCGGGGTGGGTCCGCATGGGCCTCCAGTTCGTGCCCCTCCCGTTTCCCGTGGGGTTGAAGCCCCCCGGAGCCGTCTTCGCCCTCGGCCAGAGGAAGGCGGACAACCCGACCCCCTTCCTGCTCCAGGAGGCGCCCTCCGCATTCCGGACCGATTTCGCCCAGATGAGTGTGCGACTCCGGGGCCGGGGGGAGCTCGGGGGGGATTGGACCCGCTTCGAGCCCTGTGAAGCCGGCCTCCAGAAGAGCTGTGACCCGGGGCTGATCCCCCGGCTCAAGCCCGATGTGCAGTTCGGGATCCAGGTGGCGGGGTCCTTCGCGGACCGGATCCATGTGGATGTGGACTACGACGAAACCAGGGAGTTCAGCGCCACCAACAAGGTCAACATCTTCTACGAGGGCCCCCAGGGTGAGGCCGTCCGGAGGGTGGAAGTGGGAGATGTCACCCTGGCCTTCCCCGAGTCCCGCTTTCTCACCCAGGGGATTCCGGCAGGGAACTTCGGCTTCCGGGCTCTCACCGACCTGGGCCCCCTGAGCGTGCAGACGGTATGGGCCCAGCAGAACGGGGACCTCTCCTCCCGGGAATTCCGGTTGACGGGATCCGGCGGCAGGGAAGCCTTCGTTCAGGAGGACACCCTGGTCCTGGACGACGCCGACTACGTCCGGGGGCAGTTCTTCTTCCTGGTGGACCCCAAGGACATCCACGGCTTTCCCCACCTGGACGTGCTCTCCCTGGAGCCGGGCGCCGCACCTCCCTTCCTGGCGCCGGGGGCGGAGGGGGTCCAGCTCTACCGCTACGAAAACGACCCTGTGACCCGGCAGCAGGTGGAGGGATATATCCAGGCCGATGCCGTGGCCGAACAGAACGGCACCCTGGTGCGGGAGTCGGGGTGGTTCCGCTACCTCCTGCCCGGAGTGGACTACTACCTCCATCCCAGCGGGCTCTGGATGGCGCTCCGCCGGCCGCTTCGGCAGGAGGAGATGTTGGCCACGGCCTTCATCTCCGTCACCGGAGACACCATCGGCGATTACAATCCCGAACGGATCCACAACACCGGTGGCCGCCCCACCCTGAGGCTCCTGAAGGCTTCGGGGCCCAAGCACCAACCCGGGAGTCCGACCTGGGACATGGAGATGCACCAGGTCTACCGGATCTCCGGGTCGGACGACGTGGAGGCGTCCTCCGTCGCTCTGGCCCTTTCCCTGGGGGAGCTGTCCGCGGGCCGGACCTTCAAGCGAACACCCACCGGGGAGGAGATCACCCTCCTCAAGCTTCTGGGGCTGGACGAGGAGTCCCCGGTGGACGAGGTGGACCCCACCTTCATCTACCGGCCGGCTCAGGACTTCTTCGAGGAGCAGCCCCCGGTGTCGGGGACCTTCATCGTGTTCCCCACCCTGCGGCCGTTCGCCGAGCCTCCCCCTCTGAGGTCCCTGTCCCTGGACGCACAGGAGACACGGGATATCCTGGGGGCCGATGCCAACCCCGCCATCTACGAAGCGGTGGACCCGGTCCTGCGGGAGAACGGGGGACTCTACCGCCTCACCATCCCCTTCCGCATCCGGACGGAAGGGTTCATCTCGACCTTCTCCCTTGGAGCCCTGGGGATCCGGGACGGAAGCGAGCGCATCTGGTTCGGGGACCGCGTGCTGGTGGCGGGCGACGACTACCTCATCGACTACGACATCGGGCAGGTGACCCTCCTGAGCCCCGAGGCGCTGTTCGGCACCGACCCGCAGGCTCGGATTCGGGCCTCCTGGGAGCAGAAGGCCCTCTTCCAGGTGGCGCCCACCTCCATCTTCGGCTTCAACGCCCGGTACGGTCTGGGGGAGCGGGGTGGGGTCCACCTCCTGGGCCTCTACCAGCAGGAGCAATCCCTCCAGAACCGCCCGCAGCTGGGGGTGGAGCCGGCTTCCATCGTGCTGGGGGGGGTGAACGGGGAGTTGGGCTTCCGGGCCCCCTGGCTGGACGGATTGGCCGGGAGGCTCCCGGGGGTTGGGGCCGACAGCGCATCCTTCCTTCACCTCCAGGGGGAGATGGCCCTTTCCCTTCCGAACCCCAACACCCGGGGAGACGTGTATCTGGACGACTTCGACGCCACCGACGAACTCCCCCTCTCCCTGTTCGGGTTCGACTGGCACCTGGGCAGCGCACCGGAGGACCGGGACGGGATCGAGGCGTATCTGCCCGGCGCGTTGGACGGGGGAACGGCCGCCGGGCTGGTCTGGCAGCACACCTGGATCCAGGTGGGCCCCAACGGGGATTCGGTGAATGTGTTCGAGGGGTTCTTTCCCCGTCGGGACATCGACCAGGAGATCAACATCGCCGGGACCGAGACCCGCCAGACCGGGATGCGTCTCACCTTCTCCGGGCGGGGCTCCGCCACCCAACCGGTGTGGCGTTCCTTCACCACCGTCCTCTCCAACACCGGAAGCGACCTCAGCCGCTCGGACTTCCTGGAGTTCTACGCGGCCGGCGGGGACGCTCTGACCCTCATCCTGGACCTGGGACGGGTGAGCGAGGATGCCCTGTTCGTGGATGGGGAGGGACGGACCTCGGGGGTGGATCCCGCTTCCGGAGAGCCCTGGGGGCTGGGCATCCTCGACCAGGAGGCCGATCCCCGGAGGGGGGAGATCTGGAACGATCAGCTGGACGCGAAAGGGGTGTGGGTGGAGGAGTGCCAGGGGGCCAGGGGGCGGGTCTTTCCCCTGGGGGACCCCCAGGCCAACTGCACCCGCGGGAACGGGCGGAACGATTCGGAGGACCTGGATGGGGACGGGAACCTGGCCACAGGCGAACGCATCGTCCGCTACGTGGTTTCCCTGGACGGGAGCTCCCCCTATCTCGCCAGGACCCGTCCGGAGACGGGGACCGCCTTCCAGCTCTACCGCATCCCCCTCAGGGATCTTCGGGCGGTGAACGTGGGAGGGCGCTTCACGGAGGCGGATTGGCGGGCCGTCAAGCAACTCCGCATCACGGTGGTAGGGACCGGGCCGGCGGGAATGTCCCTGGCTCGCCTTCGCCTTCTGGGCTCTCGTTGGGTGAGGCGAGGGGAGGAAGGGGTTCTTTCCGGGATCGCCGGGGACCTGGCCGGAACCGGGGGCAGCGTCGAGGTCGGCCCGGTCAGCGCCCTCTCGGAGGGGTCCCGTTACCAGTCTCCCCCGGGCGTGCTGGAGGAGTTGGACGATCCTTCTCTGGCCTTCGGCGGCGGCGGAGTGGAGTTCAACGAGAAATCGCTGGGGTTGGAGATCCGGGGCCTGGGCCCCGGGGAACGGGCCGAGGTCTATTCCCGCTTTCCTCAGCGTCCCCGGAATTTCCTGAACTACCGCCAGGCCCGGATCTGGGTGGTGGTGCCGGAGGGGGATTGGGGGGGAGAAGGACCCGAGTTCTTCCTCAAGGTGGGAAGCGACGCGGAGAACTTCTACCTCTACCGGACCCGGAGGCCGGCCCTTGCCTCCCTGGGGGGGGTCACCTCCGCGGACTGGCTTCCCGAGGTGGTGGTGGATTTCGAGCGTTGGCTCTTCCTCCGGCGACAGGCGGAGGAAGCCCTGATCCGGAACCCGCCCGCCCCGGGAGGCCCCCCCCTGGAGGTATGGAGCGTTGATTCCACCTACGCCGTAATCCTGAAGGACCGGGCCCGGGCGCCGAACCTGGCCGC
>JBFYZD010000238.1:0-11543 GCA_041309685.1 Gemmatimonadales bacterium
CGGTGGGGACCGTGTCCTTGGGCGCCTCGGGGGGCCGGGGCTGGGTCTCGAAGAGAAGACGGCTTCCCTCATCGGAGAAGGACACCGATCCCGCGTCCCGCACCCACCACCCTTCCGGGACCCCAGGGGTCCCCTGGGTGGCCACTGCCCGCGCCTCCCCCAGCCCGAGGCGGGCGTGGTAGAGGGTGAAGGCCGGGGTCTCCGCTTCCCAGTCGTCCCGGCTGGTCAGGAAGGCCACCTGCCCACCCTGCTCGGAGAGGGCGAGCTGCGTGTACTTCCCCTGGCCTGTGAGAACGGGAGAGGAGGCTCCGGTGGCGGTCCGCACGGCGAACACCCCGTCGGCGGTGCCGTCCTTGTTGGAGGCGGTGTAGACCAGCCACTCGCCGTCCTCGGTGAAAGCGAAGGCCATGACGTCCCCGAAACGGTGTTCCTCACCGTTGGCCAGGTTCCTGAGGACCAGGGTGGTTCCCTCGTCCTTCTTCCGGTCCCTGGCGGCGCCGGTGGTATCCTGACCTTCGCCACCCCCGCTGGGAGCCCCGCCGGGGCGTGCTTCGCCGCTCCTGCCCGCTCGGCCGGTCCTCGCCTCGGGGGCTCCCTCTCCCCCTCCCGCCGCAGCCGAATCCGGCGCCTCTTCCTTCTCCAGGTGGTAGGCCAGGTAGCCCCCTGCCTCCGCGGGCACCTGCCAGCTCTTCACGCGGCCCGCGCGAAAGAAATCCGTGGTGGGCGCCCCGCCGGCTCCGAAGGCGGATGCCAGCTCCAGCACCCCGAGGGAGTCCCTGGGGAGCGCGTCCCCCTTCTTGCCTTCCTTCTCCAGCGAGTCCACCACCGCCTGCATGGGATCGATGGTGAAGACCAGGTATCGGGAATCATGGGTAATGGCCGGGCCGGAGCCACGGGGAATGGTCATCTCCGGCCCCCCGGTGCGACCCCGGATGTCCCGCAGGATCAACCGGCCGTCCCCGTCTCCCGGCGTGAGGACGAAGGCGATCCACTCCCCGTTCCGGGAGAGAGCTTGGCCCCCGATGGAGTTCCACAAATCGTAGGCGTCGTGGTCCAGGGGCTTCTTCTGGGGGCCTTGGCCGGATAGGGCGGTGGGGAGGGTTCCCAGGAGAAAGAGTACGACGACGCGGCAGAGCAGGCGAAGGATAGGCATGGTCACACCCGAAGGCTCGAGGGGTCTCTCCAGGGGGTTTCGCTCCCCCCCACGGGTCTGGACATGATCGGGTTTCCGGAGCGTACTGGCAACCAAGGGAGGATGGCCCCGATCCGATCCCGTGGCCGGTCCCGCTTGCCGTCCAGGGACCCTTCGGGGATATTGCCCGGGTTCTCCGCCCCATCCCCGGGGCCCTACCGCGACCATCGAGGAGGATGGAATGAGCCCTTCGGCAAAGGCCCCGCTCCCCCCGGACCAGAAGGGGTTCTTCGGGCACCCCCGTGGTCTGGCCACGTTGTTCTTCACGGAGATGTGGGAGCGGTTCTCCTACTACGGAATGCGGGGGATCCTCATCCTCTTTATGGTGGACGCCATCCAGACGGGCGGCCTGGGCATGACGGACGGGAAGGCCGCCGCCATCTACGGGCTGTACACAGCGGCCGCGTACCTGACGGCCCTTCCGGGCGGTTGGCTTGCCGACCGGATCTTCGGCGCCCGCAATGCGGTGTTCTATGGGGGCATCCTCATCGCCGCAGGGCAGCTCACTTTGGCCTTCGGCTCCACCACCACCGCCGGGTTCTACGCAGGCCTGATCCTGGTGGTGACCGGGACGGGTCTCCTCAAGCCCAACGTGAGCGCCATCGTAGGGGATCTCTACCCCGGCGGGGGGGCCCGGCGGGATGCGGGCTTCAGCGTGTTCTACATGGGGATCAACCTCGGCGCGTTCATCGGGCCCATCATCTGCGGCTATCTGGGGGAGCAGGTCGCCTGGAAGTACGCCTTCCTGGCGGCCGGCATCGGAATGGTGTTGGGGCTGGTCCAGTACAAGCTGGGGGCGGGGTTGGGTGAGCTGGGCGCAAAGCCCGCGCCGGATCGAGGCGAGCGGTCCCGGACCAACCGCACCCTTCTGGGGGTGGTGGCCGGGATCCTGATCGTGGCCGTCGCCCTTTACTTCCTCCAGAGCCGGGGGATCACCTCCTTTTCCCTGGAGCAGGGAGCCCAGGCCACCGGCGTCCTCATCTTCGGCCTGGTGGTGGTGTACTTCGCCGGCCACCTCCTCTTTGGCGGACTGGATCCGGTGGAGAAGAAGCGCCTGGTCGTCATCTTCTTCCTCTTTGTGGGGGCGGCCCTCTTCTGGTCCGGGTTCGAGCAGGCGGGATCCTCCATGAACCTGTTCGCCGAGCGCCTCACGGACCGGGTCATCCTCGGCTGGGAGGCTCCGGCCAGCTGGCTCCAGTCCGTGAACGCCATCTTCATCGTCATCTTCGCCCCGGTATTCGCCTGGATCTGGGTGGCCCTCGCTTCCCGCAATCCCTCCATCCCCATGAAGTTCGGTCTCGGCCTCGTCCTCCTGGGAGCGGGGTTCCTGGTCATGGCATGGGCGGCGGTCTACGCCTCTCCTGAGCACAAGGTGAGCCCCAACTGGCTGGTGGTGACGTATTTTCTCCACACCTGCGGTGAGCTGTGCCTGAGCCCGGTCGGGCTTTCCAGCATCACCAAGCTCTCCCCCAAGCGCCTGGTGGGTCAGATGATGGGGATCTGGTTCATGGGGTCGAGCCTGGGCAACCTCATCGCCGGGCTGGTGGCGGGCCAGATGGAGACGCTGCCCCTGACCCAGATCTTCGGGGCGGTGGCGGGGATCGTCATCGGGTCCGGCATCCTGTACATCCTCTTCAAGGGGCCGATCCACAAGCTGACGGAGGGGATCGAGTAGTCGTCTTCCTCGGATCGGGGCAGGGGGGGTGGGGCCGGAGGGCGCATGCTCCCGGCCCCCTTCCTTGTCAGGGAACCCGGCCCCGGAGATGGCAGGCCAGGAAGGCGGCTACCTCCGCCTCGGCCCAGAAGGGGCCTCCGTTCCGGGAGGCCCTGGAGCGGAACCCCACGTGCCCGCCGGTGGGGGTCAGAAGCGGGGTCAGGGCCGGGTTGGCATCCATGGGGCCGGTGGGCACGGCCGCGGGCGGCAGGAAGGGGTCGTTCAGCGCGTGGAGGAGGAGGGTGGGAACCGCCACCCCGGCCAGGAACTGGCCGGAGCTGGACTCCCGGTAATACTCCTCGGCGTCCCTGAAGCCGTGGAGCAGGGCTGTGGCGGCGTCGTCGAAGGCTCGGAGGGTTCGGGCCCGGTAGACGGTGTCGAGGTCCAGGAGGGGTCGCAGGAGGGCTTCTTTGGCCCGGACCTTCCCCTTGAGCGACCGGAGGAAGTACCGGGTGTAGAAGCGGCCCGGGACGCCCCGCTCCAGGCAGCGGGTCCCGGCGGAGAGGTCATAGGGCACGGAGATGGCGGCTGCGCCCTCCAGGACCCCGGCTCCCCCATCCGTGCGCTCCCCCAGGAGCTTCAGAAGGACGTTCCCGCCCAGGGAGAACCCGAGAGCACCCAGGGGACGCCCGGGCCAGCGGGCTCTGAGCCGCGCCAGGACGAACGCCGCATCCTCCGTCTCGCCGGAATGGTAGAGGCGGGGAAGGCGGTTGGGCTCCCCGGAGCAGGAGCGGAAATTCAGCCCCACGGAGGCCAGCCCCTGGCGGGCCAGAGCCTCCATGGCAGACAGGACGTAAGGGCGTCGGGAGAACCCCTCCAGCCCGTGAAGGACCAGGACCAGGGGGGAGGAATCCTCGAGGCCCTCGAGGAAGTCCAGATCCAGGAAATCCCCATCGGGAGTGTCCCAGCGTTCCCGCCGGAGGGGGAGGGGGCCGGGCCGCCGAAGGTACTTCCCCCCCAGCGTCTGGAGGTGGCCCCCCGGGAGCCAGAAGACGGGATGGAAGGGACTCGGTTCGAAGGCGGGCTGGCGGTTCACCGGGGCCGCGCCCTCACCTCCGGGGAACCGGATCCGGTTCAGGATGATGTCCGGATCCGCGGGGAGATCGTCAGGAGAGCCCATGGTCTGGAAGATAAGGGCGGGCGACCGTGAGGCCACCCGTTCCGGGGCCCTGGTGGGGGAACCGGGTCGGAAACATCTTTTCCGGACCGTCTTCCCGGGACGGACCCCGAGCCCGGCCCGGATCGGGGAGACCACCCCTTCAGGAGCCCATGAGACCTCCATCGAACCCCCTTCCCCTCCTCCCACCGGGGCTGGCCCTGGCCGGGGCGGTGCTGGCGGTCTCCTTCGCGGGGCCTCTGGTTCGGTTCTCCTCCGCGGAGGCGTTGGTCATCTCGGCCTGGCGCCTCCTCCTCACCATGGGTTTCATCGTCCCCATCCTCCTGGCCCGGGGGAGCTTCCTGAAGGGAGTGCGGCTTTCCGGAAGGGAATGGGTCCTGGGGGTGGGAGCCGGACTCCTCCTGGCGGGGCACTTCTGGGCCTGGATCGCCTCCCTTAAACTGACCTCCATTGCCAGTTCCGTGGTGCTGGTGAGCACCCAGCCCCTCTTCGTCGCCGGCTTTTCGGTCCTCTTCCTGGGTGAGCACCCCGCGCCCAGGCAATGGCTGGGTATCGCGGTGGCGGTGGGCGGGGCCGGGGTGATCGGCTGGGGGGATCTCGCCCTGGGGGGAGGGGCGCTTCTGGGAGACGCGCTGGCTCTCGGGGCCTCCGTCATGGCCGCCGGCTACTTCTCCATCGGGAGGAGGCTCCGGCAGAAGCTGGACCTCTGGGCTTACACCGCCCTGGTGTATGGGGCCGCCGCAACCCTCCTCACGGGCGTGGTCCTTGCCTCCCCCGACCTGCCCCTCACGGGGTATCCCGGAAAGGACTGGCTGGTGTTCCTTGGCCTGGCCGCGGGCCCCATGATGGTGGGGCACACCGGGATCAACTACGCGTTGAGGTACCTCCCCGCTTACGTGGCCAATCTGGCCTCTCTCGGAGAGCCGATAGGGGCCACTCTCATCGCCTGGGCCCTCCCCGCCATTCGGGAGGTGCCTCCTCCCCGGACCCTCCTGGGAGGTGTTCTCATCCTCTTCGGGATCGCCCTGGGCACGCTGGGGTTTGGGGAAGGCCGGAAGGGCTCCGCCTGATCCCCTTTCGGGCTTGTCATGGCCCAAGGCCTGCCGCGAGGTTAAAAGCTTCGACCATGCAACGGAAGGCCATCATGTCCCTGAATCCTCGCAGGCCACGGGCGGCCCGGCTCATCAGCCCGGCCTTCTTCCTCGCTTCGCTTCTCCTGGCAGGCGGATGCGGCTCCGGGAAGGTGCCGGACGAACCTCTCGGAACCCCGGCGCCACCCCCCACCCGCCCTTCGGACCGGCTCCTTGAATCCCGCGAGCTCCAACGGGTCGTGGACCTTCAGGTCGCCAGGGACGGGAGGGGTCTCCTGGACCTCCTCGCCTCCGAGGACGCCCTGGTCCGGGCCCGCTCGGCCTACGCCTTGGCCTCGGTCCAGGATCCCGAAGCGGGCCCGACCCTTCTCGCCCTTCTGAGGGACGCCACCCCGGCAGTGCGGAGAGATGCTGCCTTCGCCCTGGGGCAGCTCGGGGATTCCCGGTTTGGACCGGCGCTCCTGGGTGCCCTCAGGGACGAGTCGGACATGGAGGTGCGGGTGCGCCTCCTGGAGGCCCTGGGGAAGGTGGGGGACGAAACGGCCCTGGAGGCCCTTACGCGGATCAGGGTGTCGCAGGAAGAGGAAGGCCCCCGGAACCTGGCCCTGTCCCGCATGGGGGTTCGGGGGATCACCCTCCCCACGGGAATCCTGCTTCTGGTGAAGGAGCTCAAGGCAGGGGATGAGGGGGCCCGGGTCTCGGCCGCCTACTACTTCGGGAGGAGCTCGGCCCCGGGACCCTGGGCCGGGCAGGCCGATGCGGTTCGTGCGGTCCTCGACTCCCTCCCCCCCGAGGACGGCAGGTCCATGCACCTGCTGGTCGGGCTCTCCACCCTGGGGGATCCCCAGGACACACCCCGCCTTCTCTGGTGGCTTTCCACCTCCCAGGACTGGCGTGTCCGGGCCAATGCCGCCCGGGGGCTCTCCGGAAGGGCGGCCGATCCCCGGGTGAGGATGGCTCTCCTGGAGGCCATGGACGATCCCTCCACCCATGTGGCGATACAAGCCGCCAACGCCCTCGCCGGTGCCCAGCAGATCCCTCCCCGGGAGAGGGAGGCCCTGCGGGGGTGGGTGGAGGACCACCCCGGGGAGTGGCGGCGGGTGGGGCCCATCCTGTCCCTCCTCGGACGCATGGGCGAGGGGGAGTTCCTGACGAAGTGGCTCCAGCAGTGGGGGGAGGAGGATTATCTGCCCAGGACCAGAGGGCTGGGAGCACTCGCCTTCGTGCCTGGCGAGGATGCCACGGTGGCGCTCATGGATGCCGCCGGATCCGCCAACTCCCGGATCCGGGGGACCGCTCTGGGCGGTCTGGCCCGGCGGTGGCGGGTGGACCGGCAGGATCCTGCAACGCATGCCCGGTACTTCGAGACTTTCGCCCGGGGCCTCCGGACGGGAGACCCGGCGGCGAGCTATGTGGCGGCGCCGGCCCTGGCCGATTCGGCCTTCATCCCCCTGGGTTCCGTCGAACTGCTGATCCAGGAATTCCGCAGGATGTCCCTACCGGACGGACTGGAAGGGATGCAGGCGATCCTGGGGGCGTTGGCGGAGACGGGGGCCCCGGAGGCGGAGGGGTTCCTCCTGGAGGTCGTCGATGGCTCCCAGGGGGCTCTCCGCACCTCCGCCTCGGGAGCTCTCTCCAGGCTCAGGGGGGAAGACCGTCCCTCCGCCCCGGGCGCCGAGAGGGCGGAAAGGACGGTGGATTGGGAGGCCCTGGCCCGGTTGGGCCCGCGGCCCCGCATGATCCTGGAAACGGAAAAGGGGAGAGTGATCCTGGTGCTGGACGCTGAGAGCGCTCCGCTGACCGTCCAGACGATGGCCGGCTTCGCGCAGGAGGGGCGGTTCGACGGAGTGCCTTTCCACCGTGTGGTCCCGAACTTCGTGGCGCAGGGCGGGGACTTCGCCCGGCAAGACGGGTTCGGCGGCCCCGGGTTCAACATCCGGAGCGAGTTCACCCAGATCTCCTTCGAGCGGGGAGTGGTGGGAATGGCCAGCGCGGGGAAGGACACCGAGGGCTCCCAGTTCTTCATCACGCATTCCCCGCAGCCCCACCTGGACGGATCCTACACGGCCTTCGGGTGGGTGGAGGAGGGCATGGACGTGGTGGATCGGATCTACGAGGAGGACAAGGTTCTGACCGCACGGGTGGAGCCGACGGGGTTCTGAGCCCTCCCTCATCCGAGGCGGACCATGACCTCGCGCTTTTCCCTGGGGCTTCGGTACGCGGCTGCCGGAGCCCTCTCCTTTTCCCTCATGAGTGCCATGGCCAAGGTGGTTGGAGCCCGCCTGCCCGTGCAGGAGATCATCCTCCTCAGGGGCCTGATGGTGACGGGCCTCATCTGGCTCCTCCTTCGGCGGGAGGGATTGAGCCCCTGGGGAAGGGAGCGTCCCCTCCTCGTCTTCCGGGGACTCCTGGGTTACGGGGCCCTTACCTGTTTCTTCCTTGCGGTCCTGACGCTTCCCCTGGCCGACACCACCACGATCCACTTCACGAACCCCGTGTTCGGGGCGCTCTTCGCCGCCCTGGCCCTGGGTGAGGTCCTGAGAAGGCGGGAGGTATTCCTGGTACTTCTCTCCCTCGCTGGGGTGGTCCTTGTGGCCCGGCCGGCCTTCCTTTTCGGTGGGGGCTCCTCCCTCCCGGCCGGAGCCGTCGGTATCGCTCTCATGGGAGCCATCCTGAGCGCCGGGGCCTATGTCACCACCCGCCGCCTCACACGGACCAACGACCCCCTCGTCATCGTCTTCTACTTCTCCCTGCTGACGGTGGTGGGCTCCTTTCCCTTCAGTCTCTTCCGTTTCGTGCTGCCCCGGGGTTGGGAGTGGCTCCTCCTCCTGGGAGTCGGGGTGACCACCCTGGGGGGGCAGATCTTCATCACCCGGGCGCTCCAACTGGAAAAGGCGGTGCGGGTGATGGCAGCCGGGTACCTTCAGATCGTGTTCGCGGCCCTCCTTGGAATGGCCATCTTCCGGGAGGTCCCGGACCATTGGTCCGTGGCGGGGGCCGCGGTGATCATCCTCTCCACCTTCCTCATGGCTCGGATCCACCCCGTGGCCGCCCCGGCCGGGCGGTAGAGGGGAAGGGGCGGGAAGGGGCGTCAGCCCGGGGTGCCCCCTTCCGGCGGAGGACCCCCAGGGTGGGCTCCGTGGGCCCCGGGGGGTGGTCGAAGGGAGAACGTGGCGGAATCCCGACGGGAGTGTCAGGTGTTTAGACTATGTGGTCTAAACGATGATCTGCCGGAATTGCCAGCCAGGGCTTGAAACCAAACCGCTTTTGTTTACGTTGTTCACCCCATGAGCATTCAACGCGATCAGATTCTGAAGTGTGCCTGCGAGCTCTACCTCAGGGAGGGTATCGAGGGGTTGTCCATGCGCAGGCTGGCGGGGTGTGTGGGGTGCACTGCTCCCGCCCTCTACCGCCACTACGGGAGCAAGGAAGAGGTCATGCAGGATCTGGTGGGAGAGGCGTACCGCCTCTTCTCCCAGTACCTCTACCGGGCCCTGGAGGCCGGAACGCCCCTGGAGCGGTTCATGGTGGCGGGGAAGAGCTACGTCGACTTCGCGCTGGAGCAGCCCGCCCTTTACGAGATCATCTACGTGCCGGTGGAGGTCCTGGGGGTGGCGCGCCATGACTCCCCTGTGACGAGCCAGGCCTGTGCCATCGGCCGTTTCTGGTCGGACCGCGTCCGGGAGATGATCGACGCCGGATACCTCAAGGAAGGGGATCCCCAGGCCATCTCCACCACGCTCTGGGGCCACGCCCACGGGCTGATCTCCATCTTCCATCGGGGCCTTCTGGGCGCCCTGGGGCAGGAGGAATTCCGGGAGATCATGACGGGGTCCTTCGTCCGCATGCTCGTGGGCCTGGGAACCGGGAGGTTCGAGGAAGCGCTGGGGGGGTGGCTCTCCTCCCAGGGCCATGTTGCGTTGAGAGGCTGATCTCGAAACCGCGAGGCCGGGTACCCGTAGGATGCGGGGGCCGAGGCCGGTGGGATCGGGCCATGCACGGGAATCAAAGGGGAAAGAGAAAACGGATGATGGAGATGGATGCGGTGGGTGAGACCCGGGCACGGCGGCCCGGATGGCTTGGGCTGATCCTCTTTTCCGTTCTCGGCGGGGTGGGTGGGTCTTTGGGTGCCCAGGAGGCTCCCCTGACCCTCTCTCTCCCCGATGCCATCCAGATGGCGCTCCGGCAGAGCGGGGACATCCAGGACGCCCGCCTGGCGCTGGAGGAGGCGAGGGAGAGGGTCTCGGAGGCTTGGGGGAGCGTTTTTCCCACGCTGGATCTCAGCTCCAGCTACACGCGCAACATCGCCCCCGCGGTGTCCTTCCTCCCGGCTCAGTTCTTCGGGGGGGAGGAAGGGGAGTACGTCAAGGTCCAGTTCGGCCAGGACAATGCCTGGTCCTCGTCGCTGGTGCTGGACCAGCCGCTCTTTCAGGCCCAGGCCTTCATCGGGGTGGGGGCCGCGGCCCGGTACCAGGCCCTTCAGGAAGAGACCCTCAAGGGTCGGGCCCAGGCCATGGTGACCCGGGTTCGGCTGGTCTACTACAACCTCCTTCTGGCTCAGGAGGAGAGGCGCCTCGTCGAGAACTCGGTGGCGAGGGTCCAGCGTTCGCTGGAGGAGACCGAGGCCATGAATCGGGCCGGATTGGCCTCGGATTACGACCTCCTCCGGCTCCAGGTGGAGCTGGCGAACCTGGTTCCGAACGTGAGACGGACGGAGAACTCCGTGAACCAGGCTCGTCGCCAGCTGGCGGTGGAGCTCAACCTGGAGGTTCTGGAGGGTCTCTCCGTGACGGGGAGCCTCGCCTCCATGGACCTGGAGCGTCCCGAGGAGAACGACCCGGCAAACCGGGAGATCCTGGAGATGGCCGGGCTGGAGGACGCTCTGGCCAAGGACCTCGGGGAGGTCATGGAGGCCGCTCTGGAGGGCCGATCCGACCTGAGACAGCTGGACCTGATGGAGAAGCTGAGGACCGCCGAGCTCAGGGCGGAGCAAGCGGACTATTTCCCGAGGGTCTCCCTCTTCGGGAATTATCAGATCAACGCGCAGCAGAACGGGTCTCCTCAGTTCTTCGGGGACGAGAACTCCAGGGCGACCTCCAAGTGGGTTGGCGTGGCGGTTTCCCTCCCCGTCTTCACCGGCCTGAAGCGGGATGCCCGGGTGGACCAGAAGCGGGCGGTGCTGAACCAGGCAAGGAACCAATCCCTCCTGGCCAGGCTCCAAGCCGAGAGCCAGGTGCGATCGATACGGGAGCAGGCTGAGGAGGCCTTGGACCGGGCCCGTGGGCAGAGGCTGGCGGTGGCCCAGGCCCGACGCGGGTTCGAGATCGCTTCGGCCCAGTACCGGGAGGGGCTGAGCAGTCAGCTGGAACGAACCGACGCCGAGGTGGCGCTCCGGCAGAGTGAGTACAACTACGCCCAGGCGGTCTACGACTACCTGGTCTCCCGGGCCCAGCTGGATGAAGCGGTGGGGCGCGTACCCATGGTGGGGGACGTGGTGGACGGCCGGTTGGGCGTTTCCTAGACCGGCGCGGAATCTCGACGACAACGAGCACTCAGGCCATGAACACATTCGTGAAGGGAACAACCATGATTCGGAAGATGTCGGGGCGAGAGCCTCGCGGTGGCCGCCCTCTTCCCTGGAGGCTCCTCCTCCTCCCCCTCCTTCCTTCCCTCTGGGGATGCGGCCCCGGAGCCCAGGCAGGGGGAGCGGAGAGCGAGGTCGCCTTCTCCCGCGTGATCAACGTGGAGACCATGGAGGCCCGGTCGGCACCCTTCACCGAAGCCATCCGCCTCACCGGGACCGTCAAGGCCAGCCAGGACGTGGTGGTCTCCGCCGAAGAGAGCGGCGTGGTGCGGGAGATCCTGGTGGAGAAGGGCAACCGCGTGCGGGCGGGGCAGCCCCTCTTCCGCCTGGACTCGGACCTTCTCGAGGCCCAGGCGGACCAGTCCCGTGCCCTCGCCAACATGGCACGGGAGACCTGGGAGCGCAGGAAGCGGCTCTACGAGGAGGATCGGGTGGGTTCGGAGCTGGTCTATCTGGAGGCCAAGTACGCGGCGGAATCGGCCGCGGCCAGCCTGAAGCTCCTGGAGGAGCGGTTGGAACGGACCGTCATCGAGGCGCCCCTCTCCGGGATCCTGGAGAGCCGGGAGGTGGAGGTGGGGACGATGGTGGGTGCGGGGACCCCGGTGGCCCGGATCGTGAGCACGGACATGCTGAAGGTCACCGCGGGGGTCCCGGAAAGGTACGCCAGGGACATCCGGGCGGGGGCACCCGTGGCCGTGTCCTTCGATGTCATGCCGGGGGAGCGCTTCGAGGCTCGGATCGCCTTCGCCGGGTCGGCCGTCAACCCGAGGAACCGGACCTTCCCGGTGGAGATCTCCCTGCCCAATCCCAGGGGCGTCATCAAACCGGAGATGGTGGCGGAGGTG
>JBFYZD010000239.1:0-19456 GCA_041309685.1 Gemmatimonadales bacterium
GCCCCGGGGTGACCCCCGGGGCGCCGACTCTTTCCCCCCCTCCCCGATCCTCCTCTCCCTCCCACCCACCCGGGTGGACTCCCTCCGTGGGGGAAAGTGGGGAGGGTGGAATTCAACCCGAATACAACCCGAAGATACGGACCGCCCCGAAGTGCCTCCTGCCAGGATATCCCTTCTGGGAGGTGGGGTTTCGGCTGGTCGGCATTCCACGGGACGGCCCCTGTGGAACAGGGGATAATTGGTAAAAAGGACTCTTGCGTTCTCTCTCGGGCCATCCTATCTTCCCATTCAGTACCACTTTAATCCACTATTACCCACTGGGTGCCACCAGGGTGAGCGCATTCCTCGGTCGCTACGACTTCCAGATGGACGAGAAGGGACGCGTGTCCCTTCCCGCCGCCTTCCGGAAGGGCGCCGAGGGGGAGCGCTTCATCCTGCTCCAGTGGGAGAAGCCGTACCTGACCCTCTTTCCGGAGAATGCCTGGAGGGAGGTGCAGGACCGGCTCCTGGAGATCCGCAGGAAGGACCCCTCCGCCGGGAACCACGTGAGGGAGATCACGGCCAACGCCGTGGAGCTCTCCCCGGACCGGCAGGGGCGGATCCTCATCCCCTCCTGGCTCCAGGAGGCCGCGGGCCTGGAGGGCGCCGTTCTCCTGAACGGAAACATCGACCGGGTGGAGATCTGGAACCCGGAGGCGTACCGGAAGGCGGTCCAGGACAAGGCGGAGGGCTTCCACCGCTTCGCCCACCAGGTCTTCGGATGACCCCGGCCCCCCCCGCCCAGGGAGCCGCGGCCCCGTTCGGGCCAGGGGAAGGGGATGCGGTCGAGGAGCGGGAGGGGGCGGGGGCGGGGTTCCACGACCCCGTCATGGTGGCGGAGGTCCTGGAGGCTCTGGAGGAGGTGCGGGAGGGGATGATCCTGGACGGGACGCTGGGGGGCGGTGGGCACTCCGAAGCCATGCTGGCGCGCTGGCCCGGGTGCCGGATCGTGGGGGTGGACCGGGATCCCGAAGCCATCGAGGCGGCCCGGAACCGACTGAAGACCTTCCAAGGCAGGATCCGGTTTCTGAACATGCGATTCGACGAAGCCCTCAACGACGCCCTGGTTCGGAAGGAGGGGCTGGATGGCGCCCTCCTGGACCTGGGCGTTTCGTCCCGGCAGCTGGATGCGGATCACCGGGGCTTCGGGTTCCGCAGGGGGCTCCCCCTGGACATGCGCATGGATGGGACGGGGGGAGGGAGGACCGCGGCGGACCTCCTGAACCAGGAAGACGAGCGGGAGCTGGCCCGGGTCTTCCACGAGTACGGGGAGGAGCGCCGGGGGAGGAGGCTGGCCCGGGAAGTGGTGCGGCGCCGGTCCGCCACCCCCTTCCGCACCAGTGACGACCTGGTGCCGGCCCTGGCCTCGGTCCTGGGGAAAGCCCCCACCCCCCGGGACAAGGCCAGGATCTTCCAGGCCCTTCGCATCGCCGTGAACCGCGAGCTGGTGATCCTCGCCGAAGCGCTCCCCCTGATCCGGGACGTGCTGGGTCCCGGGGGGATCCTGGCGGTCATCGCCTATCACTCGCTGGAGGACCGGCTGGTGAAGGAGGCGTTTCGGGAGTGGAGCCGGGACTGCGTGTGCCCCCCGGGGCTCCCGGTCTGTGTCTGTCGGGGGAGAGCCCTGGGATCCCTCCTCTTCCGGGGCCCCCGTCGCCCCGGCGCCCCCGAGGTCCGGAGGAACCCCCGGGCCCGCAGCGCCCTCCTGAGGGCCTGGAGGAAGGCGGCATGAGGCGCATCGCCGGCACCACCCTCGTGGCCCTGGCCACCGCGGCCGTCCTGGCCGCCCTGAGCCTGGTGGCCTGGCGCCAGGCCCGGGCGATGGAGGCGCTGGAGGCTTTCGAGGACGTCCGGCGGGAGTCGGCCCTGGGGCTGGCGGAGCGGGAGGAGCTGGAGGCTCGCATCAGGGTGCTGGAGAGCCGCGGGCGGGTGGTGCCCGAGGCCCGGTCCCGCCTCGGGATGCGGGTGCCGGATGCGTCGGAGATCGTGATCCTGGCCCTGGGCCAGGGAGAGGTGGTGCCATGAGGAGCGCCGGGGAGATCCCTCTCCGCCACAGGGGCCGCCGCCGCCTTCTCCTGGTGGGATGGCTGATGGGTGGGGTGGTGGTGGTGGGGCGGGCGGGGATGGTGCAGGTGGTGCAGGGCCCCCAGTGGGAGGCGATGGCCCTGGCCCAACACCGGGAGACGGTCGAGGTTCCCGCCCCCCGGGGCTCCATCCTGGACCGGAACGGGAACCCCCTGGCGGCCAGCCATGAGACGTTCCGGGTCGGCGTGGCTCCCCACGAGCTCGATCCCGAAACCGTCGACCAGGTCCTGCCCCGCCTGGTTTCGGAGCTGAAGCTGGACCGCAAGACGCTGCGCGCACTGGGGGACGCCGACCGGAAGTGGGTGGTCATCCCCGGACGGTTCCCTCCCCAGATCCAGGAGCCCCTCCGGGGGATCCGGGGGCTGTACCTGGAGCGGGAGCTGGAGCGCTACTACCCCCACGACATGCTGGCCCGGGGAGTCCTGGGGACGATCCTGGACGGGTCGGGCAGCGGTGGGATCGAGGGGGAATTCGACGGCCACCTCAAGGGAACCCCCGGGGCGGAGATCCAGGCCCGGGGCAGCGGCGGGGATCCCATCCCCGGCCCCTCGGTTCTCCTCAGGCCTCCGGTGCCCGGGGGTGACGTGGTGCTCACCCTGGACCGGGACCTCCAGGAGATCGGTCACGAAGCCCTGGCCGCCGCCATCGAGGAGACGGGCGCCCGGGGCGGGGACCTCCTCATCTCCGATCCCCTCACCGGGGAGATCCTGACCCTCGTGTCCCTCCGGGACGGGAACGCCGCGGGGCTCTCCGCCATCAATGCCCCCTACGAGCCTGGCTCCACCCTGAAGCCCTTCACGGTGGCGGCCGTGCTCAGCCACGGCGTGGCGACCCTCGCCGATACCGTGGACGGCGAGAACGGGAAGTGGACGGTCGCGGGGCGCACCATCACCGATGTGCACAGGATGGGGCTCATGTCGCTGGCGGACGCCCTCAGGGAGTCCTCCAACGTGGGCGTGGCCAAATTCGCGCAGGGTCTGACCCCCTCCCTCCAGTATCAGGCGCTTCGGGACTTCGGTTTCGGCTCTCCCACCGGGGTGGAGATCCCGGGAGAGGCCGCCGGAACCCTCCGCCGGCCCGGGGATTGGTCCCGCCAGTCTCCGGCCTCCCTGGCCATCGGGTACGAGATCGGCGTGACCCCCCTCCAGATGGTCATGGCCTACGGCGCCCTGGCCAACGGCGGGAAGCTCATGGAGCCCCGGCTCGTGAAGGAGATCCGGGACCACCAGGGGCGGACGATCGAACGATCCGAGCCCCGGGTGGTCCGTCAGGTCGTCTCCGCCGCCACGGCCCGGGAGGTGTCCCGGGTGCTGGTGGACGTGGTGGAGACCGGTACCGGAACCGCAGCCCAGCTGGCCTCCTTCACCGTCGCGGGGAAGAGCGGAACCAGCCGGGCCTACGGGGTCACGGGGGGTTACGAGGCGGGAGCCTATTACGCCTCCTTCGTCTGCTTCTTCCCCGTGGAAGATCCCCAACTCGTCGTGTACGTGAAGCTCGAGCGGCCGGAGGGCGCCTACTACGGTGGCGCCACGGCGGCTCCCGTTACCCGGGCGACCCTGGAGGCGGTGCTTGCCGCCCGCCAGGCGCCCATTGACCGGGAAGCCCTGGCTTCCCTGACCCGGCGGCAGCCGAGGACCACTCCCCCCCCGGGGGCCCAACTCGCCTCATATTCTCCCTCCCCCATCCCTCCGGTCCGCACGCTCCGGACCCCCAACTCGCCGGAGACGGGCGCCGTGGTCCCCGATGTCTCCGGTTTGGCTCCTCGGCTCGCTGCCCGCCGGCTCCACGCCCTTGGCTTCCGGGTTCTCCTGGAAGGCTCGGGCACCGTCGTGGGAACCGATCCGGTTCCCGGCACTCCCATCCTCCCCGGGGACACGGTGCGTATCCTGTCCCGGAGCCCCGGGGATGGATAACGCCCGCGTCTCCGTCCAGGCGGTGGTGGAGCGGCTCCGGTCCGCCCACCTCCTCCTGGAAATCCTGGGACCCCTGGACCTGGCCGTCTCAGGGGTGGCCCAGGACTCCCGGCGCGTATCGCCGGGAGACCTTTTTCTGGCCTGGAGGGGGCTGGAGCACGACGCTCACGACTTCCTCCCCCAGGCCGTCGCCGCCGGTGCTCCCGCCGCCGTGGTGGAGCACTTCAGCCCCGGGGTCGCCGCCACCCAGATCCGGGTGAGGGACGGCCGCCTCGCGGCGGCGCTGGCTGCCGACACGGTCCTGGGCTCCCCCTGGAGGAACCTCTTCCTCGGGGGGGTCACCGGGACCAACGGGAAGACCACCACCGCGATCCTCTCCCGCCACCTCCTCCAGGGGCGGGCCCCCTCCGGCGCCCTGGGGACGCTGGGCCTGGTGGAGAGCTCCGGACGGGTCCGTCCGGGCACCGAAGGGCTCACCACCCCCGGGCCCGTGGAGATCTCCACCTGGCTGCGGGAGCTGGCCGACGAGGGGGCGGGATGCGTGGTGCTGGAGGCTTCCTCCCACGCCCTGGACCAGCACCGCCTGGACGGCCTGCGCTTCGACGCCGCCGTCTTCACGACCTTCGGCAGGGACCACCTGGATTACCACCCCGACGAGGAGCACTACCGGCAGGCCAAGGCCCGCCTCCTGGACCTTCTGAAGCCCCAGGGATGGGCCGTAATCAACCGGGGGGAAGAGGCGTGGGCGTCCCTCCCCGCCCCGGCGGGGAGGACCCTTCTCTTCGGGCTGGAGGAGGATGGAAGAGAGAAGGGAGGCCCCGCACCCGGTCCGGCGCCGGCGCTCCTGGCCCGGGGCGTGGAGCTCCTTCCCCGGGGCTCCCGCTTCCGGCTGGCGGCCGGAGCGGAGGAGGCCCTGGTGGACCTCCCCCTCCTGGGCCGCTTCAACGTGGAGAACGCGCTGGCCGCCTCCGGTGTGGCCCGGGTGGCGGGCCTCGGGCTCGACGAGATCGCCGCGGGGCTTACCTCCGCCCCGCAGATTCCCGGCCGCCTGGAGGTGGTGGTCCGGGATCCCTTCCCGGTCCTGATCGATTTCGCCCACACCCCCGACGCGCTGGAAACGGTCCTGGGGACCCTCCGGCCGCTGGTTCAGGGGAGACTCCTGGTCCTCTTCGGCGCCGGGGGGGACAGGGACCGGGGGAAGCGGCCCAGGATGGGGGAGGTGGTGGGGCGGATGGCGGACCTGGCCTTCGTCACCTCCGACAACCCCCGGACCGAGGACCCCGAGACCATCATCGACGAAATCGTGGCGGGGATGGCCGGTGCCCCCTTCCGGCGCTCGAGGGACCGGCGGGAGGCCATCGCCGCCGCCCTGGGAGAGGCCCGCCCCGGGGACATGGTCCTCCTGGCCGGAAAGGGCCACGAGAGCTACCAGATCGTGGGGCGGGAGCGCCGTCCCTTCCCCGAGGCTGCCATCGTCCGGGAGCTCCTGGGGGTGGGGGAAGGGGTGGGGGCATGAGCTTCGTGTGGAGCGACCGGGAGGTGCGGACGGCGTTGGGAATGAGCCCGGAGCGGGCCCAGGCCGACCTGGTGTACTCCGCCATCTCCACCGACAGCCGGAAGGTGGGCCCCGGGGAGCTCTTCCTGGCCCTCTCCGGGGAGACCTACGACGGCCACGATTTCGTGGTGGACGCCCTGGCCCGGGGCGCCGCGGGGGTGGTGGTCTCCCGGGAGGTGGCGGTGGAGGAGTCCACCCGTCTCTACCCCGTGGCCGACACCCTGGCCGCCCTGGGGGCGCTGGGCCGGCACCGCCGCCTGGCCCTCAAGGCCCGTGTGGTGGGAATCACCGGATCCTCCGGGAAGACCACCGCCAAGGAGCTCATCCGGGAGGTCCTGTCCGGGAGCTTCCGGGTCCACGCCACCCAGGGGAGCCTGAACAACCGCATCGGCCTCCCCCGGACCCTCCTGGATGCCCCCGGCGACACCCAGCTCCTGGTCCTGGAGATGGGAACCAACGAGCCCGGGGAGATCCGGGCCCTCACCGGGATCGCGGGCCCCGAGTTGGGGGTGATCACCACGGTCGGCGAGACCCACCTGGAGAAGCTGGGCTCCCTGGAGGGGGTTATGGAGGAGAAGCTGGACCTCCTCCGGGGGCTCCCCCCCGAGGGGGTGGCGGTGGTGGGGGATGAGCCCGCCGCCCTCGCGGCGCGGGCCAGAGCCCTGATGGAGGGCCGGCCGGTCCTGGTGGTGGGGCTCGGCCCGGAGGCGGACCCGGAGAACGGAGCCACGGAGCTGGAGATCACGGAGCGGGGGTGCTACCGCTTCCGCTGGAGCGGCGAGGCCGTTCACCTCCAGCTCCCGGGCCGCCACGGGGTGCAGAACGGGCTCCTCGCCCTGGCCGTGGCCCGGACCCTGGGCGTGGCCCCGAAGGACGCCGCCCGGAGGATCCGGAAGGTCCGGCCCACCGGAATGCGGAGCGAGATCCGCACCCTGGGGAGCCTGACCCTGCTGGTGGACTGCTACAACGCCAACCCCCAGAGCGTGAAGGCCGCCCTGGGGCTCCTGGCCTCGATGCAGCAGCTGGGGCCCCGGGTGGCGGTGTTGGGGAGCATGCTGGAGCTGGGGGCCCGGAGCCCGATCCTCCACCGGGAAGCGCTGGCGGAAGCGCTGGCCCTGCCCCTGGATCTGCTCGTGGTCACCGGGCTCTTCGCCGAGGCGGCCCGCTGGGTCGAGAAGCCCTCCCGGGGGCCTGAGCTCCTGGTGGCTCAGAGCCTGGACGACGCCCGGGAGAGCCTCCGCCACCGCCTGGGGGGAACCGAGGTGGTGCTCCTGAAGGCCTCCCGGGGGGTGGCCATGGAGCGGCTGATCCCCGCCCTGGAGGAGCGCTTCGGGCCCGGCATCCCGGCCCATCCGTCCGGAACGAACGGATCGAAAGCCCCTTCGGGTGCCCCCCAGGCGCCCCCGGGGAAGGAGGCCTGAGCGTGCTCTACCACCTCCTCCCCCAGTTCGCCGACGTCCACATCGTCTTCAACCTCTTCCGGTACCTCACCTTCCGGGCGGCGGGCGCCGTGGTGACGGCTCTGGTCCTGGCCTTCGTTCTGGGTCCCATGACCATCCGCTGGCTCACCCGGCTGAAGGTGGGGCAGGTGGTGCGGGAGTGCGGTCCCCAGACCCACCTGGGGAAGGCCGGCACCCCCACCATGGGAGGGGCCCTGATCATCATGTCCGCGGGGATCAGCACCCTGCTGTGGGCGAGGCTCACCAACCCCTACACCCTGCTGGCCCTGGCGGCCCTGGTCTGGATGGGGCTCCTGGGGTTCCTGGACGACTACCTCAAGGTGGTCCGGAAGCGCTCCGAGGGGTTGGTCGCCCGGTACAAGATGGCGGGCCAGATCCTCTTCGGCCTGACCCTGGGACTCTTCCTGGTGGCGCGACCCTTCTGGCCGGTGCCGGCGAACTGGACCATGGTTCCCTTCTTTGCCGACTGGGTGGCCGTCTTCTGGGTTCCGGCCTACGTGGCCTTCGTCCCCCTGGTGGTGGCCGGCTCGTCCAACGCGGTGAACCTCACCGACGGGCTGGACGGCCTGGCGGCCGGGCTCAGCGCCATCGCCGCGGTCGTCTTCGGCGTCTTCGCCTACCTCATGGGCCGGGTGGACGCCTCGGCCTATCTGGGCCTCTTCTACCTCCCCGGAGCCGGCGAGCTCTCCATCTTCGCCGTGGCGCTGGCGGGGGCCGCCTTCGGGTTCCTCTGGTACAACGCCTACCCCGCCACGGTCTTCATGGGGGACACCGGGTCGCTCGCGCTGGGGGGGGCCATCGGGGTGATGGCCATCCTCCTCAAGACCGAGTTCCTCCTGGTGATCGTGGGGGGCGTCTTCGTCATGGAAGCCGTCTCCGTGATGCTCCAGGTCTCCTGGTTCAAGTACACCGCCCGGAGGTTCGGCACCGGGCGTCGGGTTTTTCGCATGGCTCCCCTGCATCACCACTTCGAGAAGCTCGGCTGGCACGAGAGCAAGGTGGTGATCCGTTTCTGGATCCTCGGAATCCTCTTCGCCATGATCGGCTTCAGCACGCTGAAGATCCGATGACGGGGGAGGGGAGGGGCACTGGTGGGGAGCGGGGAACGCGCCCCGGAGCGGCAGATGAGGCCTCTGGAAGGAAAGACCGTTTCGATACTCGGCCTGGGAGCCAGCGGGATGGCCGCGGCCCGGCTGGCCCTTCACAAGGGAGGAGACGTCCATGTCTCGGATTGGCGTGCTGAACCCTCGGCTCCAGCTCGTGCAGCCGAGCTCCGGGATCTCGGAGCCCGGGTGGAGCTGGGAAGCCACGATCTGGAACGAGTGGCCCGGGCAGATACCGTGGTGGTCAGTCCTGGAATCCCACCGGACGCTCCGGTGCTCCAGGCCCTGCGGGCTCGTGGAGTCCGATGGGTCTCCGAGCCTGAGTTTGCCTTTCGGTTCCTCCATGGTTCACTGATCGCCGTGACCGGGACGAACGGGAAGACCACCACGGCGGCCCTCACCGCCCACCTCCTCCGGGAAGCCGGGGTGAGCGTCGGATTGGGGGGGAACACCGGCGCCGCCTTCGGCCCACCGGCCTCGGAGCTGGCTCTGATGGATCCGGCGCCGGAGTGGTGCGTCCTGGAGGTCTCCTCGTTCCAGCTCGCCGACACCCATGCCTTCCGCCCCGACATCGGCGTGGTCACCAACCTGGCGCCGGATCACCTGGACCGGTACGCCAGCCTGGAGGCCTACTACGGCGACAAGGCCCGCCTCTTCCGCAACGCCACCCCGGGCTCCCGGTGGGTGCTGAACGGGGACCAGGAGGAGGTGGAGGCGCTGGCGGGAGAGGCCCCCGGGCCCCGGTTCCGCTTCAGCACCGAGGGCGCTCGGGACGCCCATGCCTTCCTGCGGGAGGGGTGGCTGGGGCTTCGCCTCCGCTCCGGCGGCGAGGAGGAGCGCCTCCTCCCCTCTCACAAGCTCCCCCTCCTGGGCCGCCACAACGTGGCCAATGCCCTGGCGGCCTCCCTGGCGGCTCGGCTGGCGTGCGCCCCTGCCGGGAGCCTCGGCCGGGGGCTGGAGTCCTTCCGAGCCCTCCCCCACCGCCTCGAGCCCGTCGGCCGGCGGGGGGGGGTGGAATGGGTGAACGATTCCAAGGCCACCAACGTGGCGGCCACCGTCGGGGCGCTGGCCAGCCTCCCCGGGCCCCTGGTCCTGCTCCTGGGTGGAAAGGACAAGGGAGAAGGGCTCGCGCCTCTCCGGGCGGCGCTCCACCGCGGCGTTCGGGGGGTCGTGCTCTACGGCCAGGCCCGGGCTCGCATGGCCCAGGCGCTGGCGGGCGCCGCGCCCCTCAGGGTCGTGGACGGGAGCTTCGAGGAGGCGGTGGCGGAGGGGTTGGATCTGGCCCGGGAGGGGGACCTCCTCCTCCTTTCGCCGGCCAGCTCCAGCTTCGACATGTTCGAGAACTACGAGGCCAGGGGCCGGCGCTTCGCCGAGCTGGCCCGGGGGGAAGGGTGAGATGGCGCCTCGTCCCCTGAACGTGGCCCCGGCGGGCCCTCTCACCCTCCCGGACACGGGAATCGGGCGGGGGTGGGAGCCGGCCCTCCTCCTGGGGGTCACGCTCCTCCTGTTCACCTTCGGCCTGGTGACGCTCTACAGCGCCTCCGCCTTCCTGGCCCAGCGGGCCGGGGCGCCGGACTACTTCTATGTCCTACGGCAGGCCACGGGGGGGGCCGTGGGCCTGGGGGTCCTGGTGATCTGCAGCCGGGTGCCGTATCGCTGGTGGCGCGCCCTGGCCTGGCCCCTCCTGGTGATCGCCTGGGTGCTCCTGATGGTCCTCATCCTCCCCGGGACCGAGGCCATCGCCCCCGAGATCAACGGGGCCCGGCGTTGGCTCCGACTCTCGGGCCTCACCTTCCAGCCCTCCGACCTGGCCAAGCTCTCCCTCCTCATCTGGACGGCGGCGCTGGCGGTGAAGAAGCAGCCCCACTTCCGGAGCCTGAGCCGGGGGCTGTTGCCCTTCCTCCTGGTCTGGGCGGTCTTGATCGTTCCCATCCTGGCGGAGCCCGACTTCTCCACCGCCTGCCTCCTGGCACTCCTGGTCGGGGTGGTGATCTTCGCAGCCGGGGGGAGGCTCGGCCACTTCGCCTTTCTGGCGGTCCTCGTTTCTCCCGGGGTCCTCTCCCAGCTCGGGGCGGGCTTCCGGGTGGAGCGGATGCGGGCCTTCCTGGATCCCACGGCCGACCCCTCGGGGGCGGGCTACCAGGTGCAGCAGTCGCTGGTGGCCATCGGGTCGGGAGGGCTCACGGGGGTGGGGTTCGGGGAGGGGCGCCAGAAGTTCGGATTCCTCCCCTACCCCCACAACGACTTCATCTTCGCCATGATCGGGGAGGAGTGGGGCCTCCTGGGCATCCTCTTCGTGGTCGGCCTCTACATGACCCTGATCCTGGTGGGATTCCGCATCGCCCGCCGGGCGCCGGACCTGTTCGGGGAGCTCCTGGCCATCGGCCTCACCAGCCTCATCGCCCTGCACGCCGTCCTGCACATGAGCGTGGGGTTGGGCCTGGTTCCCGCCACCGGCCTGGCCCTCCCCCTCATCTCCTACGGCCGCTCCAACCTCCTGGTCACCCTGGCGGCGGTGGGCATCCTCATGGCCATCGCCCGGGAGGACGGGGAAGTGGGAGGGGTCCGTGCCTAGGGGGGCGGCGGATCGCGCCCGGCGCCCGGGGTTCGGCGGGGTTCCCGGCCCCGTCGCCGTCTTTTCCGGAGGCGGGACCGGGGGTCACCTCTTTCCTGCCCTGGCCCTCTGCGACGCCCTGCGGGAGCTGCGCCCCGATGTGCGGCCGTTCTTCGTGGGCGCCCAGAAGGGGCTGGAGGCCCGGGTGCTCCCGGAGCGGGGGTTGGACCACCTCCTCCTGCCGGTCCTTGGATTCCAACGGGGGACGGTTTGGGGGAACCTCCGTGCCCTGGCCGGCCTCCTCCGCTCCCTCCTCAGCACGGGGGAGGCGTTCCACCGGCTCCGCCCGGGGGTGGTGGTGGTGACGGGGGGGTATGCCGGGGGGCCCGCCGGGATCCTGGCGGGGCTCATGGGGATCCCCCTGGCGCTCCAGGAGCAGAACTCCTTCCCCGGACTCACCACCCGGGCCTTGAGCCGCTGGTCCCGGCAGATCCACCTGGCCTTCCCGGAGGCGCTGGACTTCCTCCCCCGGAGCGCCCGGGCCCGGGCCCGGGTGTCGGGGAACCCGATCCGGGTCCCCGGGGGCGGGACCCCGGAGGCCGCCAGGGCCCATTTCGGCCTGGATCCCCGGGGGCCGGTGCTCCTGGTGGTGGGCGGGAGCCAGGGGGCCGAGGCGCTGAACCGGGCCGTCCTGGAAGCGCTCCAGGGGGTCCGGGCCGGGGGTCTGACCCGGCCCCGCGGGCTGCAGATCCTCTGGGCCACCGGACCCCTGAAGCTGGAGGAGGTGGAGGCCGGCCTGGTGGAGCTGGGCCGCCCCTCCTGGGTCCGGGCGTTGGGCTTCATCGAGGACATGCCCACGGCCCTGGAGGCCGCCACCCTGGCCCTGAGCCGGGGTAGCGCCATGGCCACCTCCGAGTTCCTGGCCTGGGGCGTCCCTGCCATCCTGGTGCCCCTCCCCACCGCGGCGGCGGACCATCAGACGAAGAACGCCGAAAGCCTGGCCCTGTCCGGGTCGGCGGTGCACCTCCCCCAGCGGGAGCTCTCGGGAGCCCTTCTCTGGAAGACGGTCACCTCCCTCCTGGAGGACCCCCGGAAGCTGTCGGCCATGAGGGGGGCCGCCCTGGCCCGGGGACGCCCGCAGGCCGGCAGGGAGATCGCCGAGGCGCTGGCCACCCTCCTCCCCGGTGGGACGTGGACTCCTCCCCGGGGGAAGGCGGCGGCATGAAGACCCCCTCGTTCCTGACCTCCCTACCCGGGCCCGTCCACTTCATGGGGATCGCCGGCGCCGGGATGGTCTCCCTGGCGGAGCTCCTCCTCCGGAGCGGGGTGGAGGTGACGGGGTGCGACGTGGGCACCGACCCGGCGGCCCGGGCGCTGGCCTCCTTCGGAGCCACCCTCTTCCAGGGCCACGACCCCGCCCACGTGGAGGGAGCCTCCGCCCTCGTGGTCACCGCCGCCATTCCCCCGGATCATCCGGAGATCCTGCGCGCCCAGGAGCTGGGGCTCCCGGTCCTGAAGCGGGCCCAGGCCCTGGGGGAATGGGTGAGCCGAGGCAGGGTGGTGGCGGTGGCGGGGACCCACGGGAAGACCACCACCACCGCCATGGCCACGGAGATCCTCGCCGCCGCCGCCCTCGACCCCACCGGCTTCGTCGGGGGCCGGGTCCCGGCCTGGGAGTCCAACCTGCGCTTCGGGGGACCGGACCTCTTCGTGGTGGAGGCGGACGAGTTCGACCGCTCCTTCCACCACCTGAGACCCTACGTGGCCGTGGTGACGAACGTGGAGGCGGATCACCTGGACGTCTACGGGGACCTGGCCGGCGTACTGGACGGGTTCCGCGTCTTCCTGGAAGGGGTGGCCGGGGATGGGCTGGTGGCGGTCTGCGGCGACGATCCTGGCGCCTCGGGGCTCCTGGCCGGGTGGTCGGGGAGGTCGGTCACCTACGGGCTGAGCCCCGAAGCCCAGCTCAGGGCCCTGAACCTGCGTTCCGAGGATGGGTGCACCCGCTTCGAGGTGTTGGAGGGAGGTTCTCCCCAGGGGGAACTCGCCGTGTGGGTGCCGGGAGAGCACAACGTGCGGAACGCGCTGGGTGCGGCGTCCGCGGCCCGCTTCCTGGGCGTGGGTTGGAAGGAGATCCGCCTGGGCCTGGACGCCTTCCACGGGGTGGGGCGGCGCTTCCAGCTCCTGGGAGAGGCCGATGGGGTGACGGTGGTGGACGATTACGCCCACCACCCCACGGAGATCCGGGCCACCCTCCAGGCCGCCCGGAGCCGGTTCCCGGGCCGCCGTCTGGTGGTGGCCTTCCAGCCCCACCTCTACACCCGTACCCGGGACTTCAGCGAGGAGTTCGGCCGGGCCCTGGCTCTGGCGGACGAGGTCTGGGTCACCGAGGTCTACCCCGCCCGGGAGGAACCCATCCCCGGGGTCACCGGGGTGCTGGTGGCTCAGGCGGCCCTCCAGGCCGGAGCACCCCACGTCTTCTTCGAATCGGGCCTCAGGCAGCTCCCCATGGCCATGGTCGCCTCCCTCCTCCCCGGGGACGTTTGCATGACCATGGGAGCGGGGTCCATCGAATTCGTGGGCGGGGACCTGCTCACGGCGCTTCGGAAGCGGGCGAAAGCCCGGAGGCAGCGGCCATGAAGCGGGGTCTGGGGTTCCTCCTGGTGACGACGCTGGCGGTCGCCCTGGCGGCCCTGGCCTCCCGGCTGCCGGAGGCCATGGCCCGGATGGACACCTTCCGGGTGAGGGAGGTCCGGCTCGAGGGGAACCGGTTCCTCTCCCGGGAAGAAGCCCTGGCGGCTGTGGCGGTCGCTCCAGGCTCCAGCGTATGGGACGATCTGGAGGTCTGGCGGGATCGTCTGGCCAACCACCCCCTGGTCCGGGAGGCCAGGGTACGGCGGGTCTTTCCCGGCACCCTCGTCCTGGAGGTGGTGGAGCGGGAGCCGGTGGCCCTGATCTCCGCCCCCGCCCTGGAGCCGGTGGACGCCCTGGGAAGGACGCTTCCCATCGACCCCTCCGAGCACCGGCTGGATCTCCCCCTCCTGACCCCCTGGGGCCCGGCCGGGGCTTCGGCCCTCACCCCGTCCCAGAGGCGGATCCTGGCGGAAGAGGTCGCCCGCCTGGCCCGGGTGGACCCCTGGCTCCTGTCCAGGATCTCGGAGCTCTCCCTGGATCGCCGGGGTGACCTGCGGGCCCGGATCTGGGACCCTGACGTCACCCTCCTCCTTCCGCCGGGCCTCCCCAGCCGGAGGATCCGGGAGGGTTTCACCGTCCTGGCGGATGCCGGGGAGCGTTTCGAAGGGCAGGCTGCGATGGACCTGGATCTCCGCTACCAGGACCAGGTGGTCGTCCGGCTGAGCGGGTCCGAAGGAAGCTGACCATGCGAGCGAAGCTCATCTGTGGCCTGGACATCGGCACCACCAAGACCTGCGCCGTCATCGGCGAGATCTCGGGGGACCTCCAGAGGCGTCCCGCCCTGAAGGTCCTGGGGGTGGGGCAGGCCAGGACCGCGGGGATGCGCCGGGAGGTGGTGACCCATATCGAGGAAACCACCGAGTCCATCCGGAAGGCCATGAAGGAAGCCGAGCTCATGGCCGGGGTCACGGTGGACAAGGTCTATGCCGGGATCGCGGGGGACCACATCCAGGCCTTCTCGTCCGTGGGTGTGGTGGCGGTGGGGGGTGAGGAGATCGGTCCCCAGGACGTGAACCGGGTCCACGAGGTGGCCAGGGCCGTGGCGCTGCCCCCGGACCGGGAGCTCCTCCATGCCATCCCCCAGGAGTACATGGTGGACCACCAGGGGGGGATCAAGGATCCGGTGGGCATGGCGGGGACCCGCCTGGAGGCGGAGGTCTATCTGGTCACCTCCGCGTCGGCCTCCACGACGAACATCCGCAAGGCCGTGTCCAGGGCCGGCTACGGGGTCCACGAGCTGGTCCTGGAGCCTCTGGCCTCCTCCCGGTCGGTCCTCACCGAGGACGAGAAGGAAGTGGGGGTGGCCATGGTGGAGCTGGGCGGGGGGACCACCGATCTGGCCGTCTACTACGAGGGAAAGATCCGGCACTTCGCCGTCCTACCCTTCGGCGGGCTCACCGTGACCAGCGACCTGGTGAAGGGCCTCTCCATTCCCTTCGCCGAGGCCCAGAAGGCCAAGGAGCAGTTCGGCGCGGCCTTCGCCCAGATGGTGGATCCCCAGGAGACGGTGGAGCTCCCCGGGCCCAGCCCGGGACAGCGGCGGCACGTGGCCCGGGAGCTCATCGCCCACATCGTGGAACAGCGGCTGGACGAGATGTTCGGGCTGGTTCAGGAGGAGCTGGACCGGCAGGACCTCCTGGACAAGCTGGGGGCCGGCGTCGTCCTCACCGGCGGCACCACGGCCCTCCACGGCATCGTGGAGCTCGCCCAGCAGGTCTTCGCCGCCCCGGTCCGGGCCGGTGTGCCGGGAGAGGGTCTCACCGGGTTGGCCGACTCCGTGGCTCTCCCCCGCTTCGCCACCGTGGCGGGGCTGGCTCTCTACGGGGCCGACCGGTTCCTGGAAACGGGGGAGGGGGCCTCCACCCTCACCTCCGGCGTCGTCACCAAGGTGGCCGCATGGCTGAAGGAATTCTTCTGATGGCAGCGAGGAGCTCCCCGTTCGCCGTCGGTTCGCGCTTGTTCATTTCATGAGATCAACGGTGTCTGCTCACACCACGTCCCGGAGGAAGGCATGACCATCTTCGAATTCGAGGAAACCCCCGTGCGGAGCGCCCGCATGAGAGTCATCGGCGTCGGCGGCGCCGGGGGCAACGCTGTCAACCGCATGATCGACGAGGATCTGGAGGGGGTGGAGTTCATCTCCGCCAACACGGACGCCCAGGTCCTGAAAAGCTCCCGTGCCCCCTCCACGATCCAGCTCGGGAGGAAGCTCACCCGGGGGTTGGGAGCGGGAGCCCGGCCCGAGATCGGACGGCAGGCTCTGCACGAAAGCGCCGACGAGGTCCGCAAGGCGCTGGACGGATCCGACCTGGTCTTCATCACCGCCGGGATGGGTGGAGGCACCGGGACCGGCGCCGCCCCCCTGGTGGGGGAGATCGCCCGGGAGATGGGTGCGCTGACCATCGCCATCGTCACCCGGCCCTTCTCCTTCGAGGGGAAGAAGCGGATGCGGCAGGCCGAGCAGGGGTTGGCGGAGCTGCGCCGCACGGTGGACACCATGATCGTGGTGCCCAACGACCGCCTCCTCTCCGTGGTGGGGAAGGGGACCTCCTTCCGCGATGCCCTGAAGAAGGCCGACGAGGTCCTCCTGCATGCAACCCAGGGGATCAGTGATCTCATCAGAGTGAGCGGCGAGGTGAACGTGGACTTCGCCGACGTGCGGACGGTCATGGCCTGCCGGGGCCCCGCCCTCATGGGGTCGGGTTTCGGGGAGGGGGAGAACCGGGCGCAGGAAGCGGCGCAGGAAGCCATCTCCTCGCCCCTGCTGGACGACGTGTCCATCAAGGGGGCTAAGGGCGTCCTCATCAACATCACCGGCGGAATGGACCTTGCCATTGACGAGGTGTCCCGGATCTCTAGCATTATCCAGGAAGAGGCCGGCGACGATGCGGAGATCATCTTCGGAGCCGTCCACGATCCCACCCTGGAAGGGAAGGTCAGGGTCACGGTCATCGCCACCGGCTTCGACCGGTCCCAGGAGGTGGAGGACAAGGTGATCCGGCCCGAGTTCTCCCGGGCGCCCCACCTTCAGCAGCGGCAGGCTCCCCAGGTCCACCAACCGCAGCGCAGGGTGGTGGCGGTGGGGGGGAGCAGCGAGACCATGGAGCTGCCCCTGCACCGGTTCCCGGAGCGGGTGGTGACCACGGACCAGATTCGGGAGCTGGACATCCCGACCTTCATCCGCCGGCAGATGGACTAACGGGTGGCCCTCCGAGGGGGGCGGGCCCCAAGGAGCAGAGAGATTTCCAGAGCCATGCTTCCCGCCCGCACCCTCGGGGGCCTCGCCGCAGCCCTTGGCTTCGCCTTCCTCCTGATGCTGTGGCTGGCCCCCGAGGCCCCCGAGGTCGGCCCCCTGGACCCCATCCGGGCCACGCCCCCGGAGCGGGTGGAGGTGGTCCGCCTGAGGTCCGGCCAGACCTTTGGGGAGGTCCTGGGGCGGGCCTCGGTGGGGTGGAACGAGCAGAACTCCCTCCTCCTGGCCTTTCGCGAGCAGGCGAACCCCAGGAGGATGCGGGACGGCACCGAGATCGCCCTGCGCTGGCTGGCGGAAGGGGACCGGCTCCGGGGCGTGGACGTGACCCTGAGCAAGGACGAGACCGTTCGCCTCCTCCGGGACGAGGCGGGCTGGTCGGCGGACCTGGTGGTGACGCCGGTCACGGTGGACACCCTCTTCGGGTCCGGGGCGGTCGAGGATGCTCTCTGGAGCGCCGTCCTCGCCAACCCCGAGCTGGCCCATCTCTCCGCCCCGGACCGGGCCTGGATGGTGAACCGGCTGGACCAGGTCTTCCAGTGGCAGCTCGACTTCTCCCGGCAGGTCCGCGCCGGGGACACCTACCGCTTCGTGGTGGAGCGGGAGGTCAGGCCCGACGGCACCATGCGCTCGGGCCACCTGGTGGCCGCCGAGTACGTGAACCAGGGCACCGCGTTCCGGGCCGTCTGGTTCGACCCCAACGGCGACGGGGAGGGCACCTACTACGACGAGGACGGGAAGTCGGTGCGGCGAGCCTTCCTCACCAAGCCCATCCCCCTGAGCCGCATCTCCTCCCGCTTCTCCAACGCCCGTCTCCACCCCGTTCTCAACACCGTCCGGGCCCACCGGGGCGTGGACTTCGCCGCGCCTTCCGGGACGGAGATCATGGCCACGGGGGACGGGGTGGTCATCACCGCCTCCCGCCAGGGCGACCTCGGGAACCTGGTGGAGGTCCGCCACCCCAACGGGTGGGTTACGCGGTACGGCCATCTGAGCCGCTACGGTCCCGGCATCCGGGTCGGCACCCGGGTGCGGCAGAGCCAGATCGTCGGGTACGTGGGGATGACCGGGCTGGCCACCGGGCCGCACCTCCACTATGAGATGCGGCAGCGCAACGGCACGGCCCTGGACCCCCTCTCGGTGCAGCTCCCCCCGGGGGATCCGGTGCCCGCCGAGGCCCTGGGCCGGTGGGTCCTGGAGTCCCGGGCTCGCCTGGCGCTCCTGGAACGGCTCCCGGGGTTGCCCATCCTGCGGATGGCCGAGGGGAGCAAGGGCGGGCCCACCCCGGGGCCCGCGGCGCGGGGAGGGGAGTAGGGCGGGGCCGGTCTCCCGCGGAGGGGGTGCGGCCCCCTCCCGGCCTGCGAACGACCCAACGGGGGATTGACCCGGCCCACCGCAAGGGTGACCGTGAAGGGGCTCGCCAGGAGCGGGCCCTTTTTCTTGCCGGGAGCTGCCCTCCGCGTGAGGCCCCTCTCCCGCGCATTCAAGGACGACCCGAAAACGAGCCCATGGCCCGCCTCTTTCGATCCAGGACCGAGAAGAAGACCTCCCTGTGGAGCCGGGTGGTCAAGCTGGCCCTCACCGACGTGCGGGTCGTGGTGGGGGGTATGGACACCGACACCCTGGAGGAGCTGGAGGAGCGGCTCCTGGCGGCGGATTTCGGGGTCCAGGCCACGCTGCGCCTGATGGACCGGGTGGAGGATCTGGCCCGCACCGGGAAGGTGCGGGGAAACCAGGGGCTCCGGGGCGCCCTCCAGGAGGAGCTTCGCCAGATCCTCCGTCCCGCCTCCGAGGCCTACCTGGCCGCCGCCGACTCCGGTCCCACCGTCTACCTCATCTGCGGGGTGAACGGGGTGGGGAAGACCACCTCCATCGCCAAGCTGGCCTACCGCCTCAGGCAGGAGGGGCGCACGGTCCTGGTGGCGGCGGCGGACACCTACCGCGCGGGAGCGGTGGAGCAGCTCTCCGTGTGGGCGGAGCGGGTGGGGGCGGCCTTCGTGGGGGGGCAGAGGGGGGGCGACCCCGCGGCGGTGGCCTTCGACGCCATCGAGGCCACGCTGAGCCGGGGGGTGGACGTCCTCCTGGTGGACACCGCCGGGCGGCTCCACACCCACAAGAACCTCATGGAGGAGCTCCAGAAGGTGGACCGGGTCATCCGGAAGAAGCTGGAGGGAGCGCCCCACGAGAGCCTCATCGTCCTGGACGCCACCGTGGGGCAGAACGCCCGCTCCCAGGTGGAGGCGTTCTCCCGGGCGGTGCCCCTCTCCGGCATCATCCTGGCCAAGCTGGACAGCACGGCCCGGGGCGGCATCGTGGTGAGCCTGCAGGAGGAGTTCGGGCTTCCGGTGAAGCTGGTGGGGACGGGGGAGAGGATGGAGGACCTGGAGGTCTTCGATCCCGAGACGTTCCTCCAGGGGGTGTTCGAGGAAGGCTGACCCCTGCCGGCGTCCGGGGGGCTCCTTCCCTTCGTCGCCGGCCGCAACCGACGTTTCCGTTCGAGGACCAGGCGTGGATTTCTCCCAGCTCGACAAACCCATCCAGTTCCTGAAGGGGGTGGGGCCGAAGCGGGCCGAGTCCTTCGGCCGCATGGGGATCGTCAAGGCCCGGGACCTCCTCTACCACGTCCCACGGCGCTACGACGACGCCTCCACCATCCACCCCGTGAAGGGGCTGGAGGTGGGGATGGACGCCACCGCCGTGGGGCATGTCCGCAGCAAGGGGATCATCCCCACCCGGGCGGGGCTCAGGATCTTCCAGGCGGTGCTCCAGGACGAGACCGGGATGATCACCTGCGCCTGGCCGG
>JBFYZD010000240.1:0-7804 GCA_041309685.1 Gemmatimonadales bacterium
GGCCCCTTCCGGGGGCGGAAAGGACAGAGCTTCGAGGGAGGACACCGGGTGCCGTGCCTGGCCCGGGCGCCGGGGAGGATCCCCGCCGGCGCCCTCTGCGAGGCCCCGGTGAGCAATCTTGACCTCTTCCCCACCTGCCTCGCGGCCGCCGGGGTGTCCCTGCCCCACGACCGCCTCATCGACGGGAGGGACATCACCCCCCTCCTCACCGGGGCGTCCGCCCGGACTCCCCACGAGTACCTCTACCTCTACCACCAGGGGGAGATGGAGGGGATCCGCTCCGGAGACTGGAAGTACTTCCGCAGCACCAGCCACTACACCTGGCCCATGCCCGTGAACAGGAAGCTGGGGTGGCTGGCCAACCACACCACCGGTCCCCTCCCCCACCTGCACAACCTCCCCACCGACCCCGGCGAGGCGAACAACCTGGCCGAGAGGTTCCCCGAGGTGGTGGCCCGCCTGGAGGCCGCCATGGCCGCCTGGGAGGCGGAGATGGAGGCGAACCCTCTGGGGGTGGTGGGGTGAGAAGGAGGGCGGACTGCCGGTTCACTCGGCCTTGAGCGCCCTCACCGGATCGATCCGGCTGGCCCGCCGAGCCGGCACCCAGGCGGCGGCCAACGCCACGGCCAGGAGCAGCGCCGGAACGGTCGCGAAGGTCAGGGGGTCCACGGCCCCCACTCCGAAGAGGAGGCTCCGGAGCACCTGGGCGCCCGCTAGCGCCAGGAGCAGCCCCACGGCGGCGCCCGCGCAAGCCAGGGTCATCCCTTCACGCACCACCTGGCGCACCACCGCTCCCGGGGCCGCCCCCAGGGACATGCGGATCCCCATCTCGCGGGTCCGGCGGGCCACGGCGTAGCTCACCACCCCGTAGAGACCGATGGTGGCCAGCGCCAGCGCCACCAGGGCGAAGGTCGCCGAGAGGAGGGCCCCCAGGCGAGCGGGCATGAGCATGATGCCCAGGTGCTGGTCCATGGTCCTGGTCTCCACCACCACCGCCTCGGGGTCCATTTCCCGGAGGGTGCGGAAGGCCGCCCGCAAGGCCACCTCCGGCTCGCCTCTGGCCCGGATCACCGCCGTGAGGAAGGCGGAGTAGTCCTGGCTGAAGGGGGTGTAGATGAAGGGCCGGGGGACCTCGCCCAGGGTTCGGACCTTGGTGGCGCGAGCCACCCCCACCACCTCCACCTCCTCCCCCCCTCCGGTGCGGAGGGTCTTGCCCACCGCCTCCTCTCCCGGCCAGAACCGCTCCGCGAACACCTCGTTGACGATGGCGACCCGGGGGGCGTCGACCTCGTCGCGGTCGTCGAAGTTCCTCCCCCGCAGAAGGGGGATCCCCGCCGCCCCGAAGAATCCGGGCTCCACCTCCGTCTGGTCCACCTCCCACGCCCGGCGTCCCTGGGGAGGCTCCACGCCGTCCACGTTGAGGTCCATGGTGTTGGTGGTGGTGGTGGTGAGATGGAGGTTCCCGGTCATCCCCGCCGCCGCCACCTCCGGGAGCCGGGCGAGGCGGTCCAGGTACTCCCGGACGAAGACCCGTCCCGCCTCCTGATCGTACCGCTCCGAGGAGACCACGAAGGAGAGGAGGCCGGTGGGCTCCCGGCCGAAGCCGGGATCCACCGCTCCCCGTGCCTGGAAGCTCCGGAGGAAGAGACCCGCGAAGACGAGGAGGACCAGCGAAGCCGCCACCTGCCCCGCCACCAGGGTGTTCCGGAGCGTGAAGCGCCGTGGCCGTCCGCCCCCGGTGCTCTCGTCCTTCAAGGTGGGCGCCACGTCGGGGTTGGTGGACTGGAGGGCCGGCGCCAGGCCGAAGAGGAGACCCGTGGCCCCGGTGACGGCAAGACCGAAGAGGTAGGCCCTCCCCGTCATCCCCAACTCCAACCGCATGTCCCCGGGAAGGGGGAGGTCCAGCGCCATGAGGTAGTCCAGGAGCCCGAGGGACACACCCATCCCCAGCACCCCGCCCACCAGGGCCAGGACGGCGGTCTCGGTGATGAGCTGGCGGACCAGGGCGGCACGCCGGGCGCCCAGCGCCAGGCGCATGGCGATCTCCTTCCTGCGGTCCATCCCCCGGGCCAGGAGGAAGGAGGCCAGGTTGGAGCAGGCGATAAGGAGCACGACCCCCACCAGGACCAGTGCCAGCACCGCCGCGGGCAGGATGACCCGGTCCAGGGCGGGGTTCATGATCACGTCCCGGGTGGGGACGAGAATGAAGCTGCGGTGGTCGTCCCAATGGTCGGGGTACCGTTCCTTGAGATCGGCCGCGATCCCGGCCAGGGCGAAGCGGGCCTGCTCCAGCGCCACTCCCGGGCGGAGGCGGGCCTTCACGAAGTAGGATTGGCTCCCCCGGCTGGCCAGCGGGTCCCCCGTCATCTGCATGATCTGCTTGGCCATGGCGATGGGAACGATGAAATCCACGGGGACGCCCTGGACGGTGCCGGGGTAGTCCTCCGCGGCCACGCCCACGATGGCATACCCGTGGCCGTTCAGGACCAGAGTCCTGCCGATCACCCCGGGATCGGCGGCGTATTCCCGCTCCCAGAAGCCGTGGCCCAGCATCACCACGTGGTGGGCCCCGGGAGAGAGATCGTCCTCGGGCAGGAGGGTCCGCCCCAGGGCCGCCCCCATCCCCAGGGTCGGGAAGTAGCTGCCGCTGACCATCTCCCCGAGGAGGTTCATGACCTGGTCGCCCTTGTCCACCTGCCCGAACCCGTAGCCCCCCATCCCGATCTCGGAGAAGACCTCCCCGGTACCCTCCCGCACATCGAGGTAATCGGGATAGGAGAGGGGGCTGAAGGGGAACGCGTCCTGCTCCAGGTAGACCTCCACCAGCTCCTCCGGGGCCCGGTAGGGGAGGTCCCGGAAGAGGAAGTCCTCCACGAGGGCGAAGACCGCGGTGTTGGCGCCGATGCCTACCGCCAGGGAGAGGAGGGCGATGGTGGTGAAGCCGGGGCTCCGGGCCATCCGCCGGAAGGCGTACCGGACGTCTCGCCCCAAGGTGTCCAGCAGGAGACCGGAGCCCTCCCCCCGCAGCCTGCCGGGGGCAACCCCGATCCCACCGCCGCCGACCCGGGCGGGCCGGGCCGCCCGGGCGCGCTCAGGCCCGATGCGCCGGAGCAGGTCCACGGTGAGACGCAGGTAGAAGGCCCCCAGCCGCAGCGGGCCGGCTCCGGGCCCCAGCTCCCCCCTCATGTCGTCGAAGGTGGCCAACATGTCGGGCCCGCGGCGCTCCCGGAACTCCGCCGGAAGGAGGCGAAGGAGGCGGGCGTAGAACCGACGCCCCGGGCTCAAGGGGACACCTCCCGGGCCAGCAGGGAGCGGGCGATGCGCACGACTTCCTGGAATGCCTCGGTCTCGGCCGCCAGGATCTCCCGGCCGGCCGGGGTCAGGGCCAGGTACCGGGACCGGTCGCTGCCCTGGGCGGGGCGACCGGAACCTTCCTCCAGCTCCCGAACCCACCCCCTCTCCAGGAGATCCTCCAGCGACCCGTAGAGCATGGCCGGGTAGAGCTCCAGCGATCCGCCGGTGTGACTGTGGACCCTGCGGCGGATCTCCGCCCCGTGGGCCGGGCCCTCCGCCAGGGCCAGGAGGATGTGGTACCAGTGTTTCTTGAAGGCCACGGTACTCTCCGGGTGAGGACATACGATGGCATACTATGAAATCATACCACATTACGGAAGGCCCGCCCCGCCGGTTTCAACGAGCAACGCGCGCCCACCAGCTACCGGGGCCCCGCCTTCTACGAGCGCCCCGGCAGCCTCGCCGCGGTGACGTCCGTGACCACGGACCAGGGGATGGACCAGCAGATCGTTGAGGTCGCCGGGTCCGAGGTCCCCCCTCTCCACTCGTGGAGGAGGAGGGCGGGCGAAGCCGGCCTCCACCCCCCTCGCGTCAGCCGCCGGCCGACCCTACCCTTTCCCACCTCCTCCCCAACCTCTGTCGTATGAACCCCGGGCTCAGGTCACTCATGTACGAAGATGGAAGCCGCGAACCCGGAAGGTGCCAGGTGCGATGAACCCAACCGAGCTGGGGGCTCGGCTCCAGGAGCTTCACACGGAGAGCTTCGGCTGGGCTCTGAGCTGCTCTGGCTGGGACGAACAGGAGGCCGAGGACGTGCTTCAGACCACCTACCTCAAGGTACTGGGGGGAAAGGCCCGCTTCGAGGGCCGCTCCTCCTTCCGCACCTGGCTGTTCGGCGTGGTCCGGAGGACGGCGCTGGAATTCCATCGCAGGAGGGCGGCCTACCAACGGCGGGAGGTGGGCCTCTCCGTTGCCGGGGAGGAAGCCCATCCCCAGGAGGATCCCGAGAGGCTCGTGGCGCGGGGCGAGACGGGGCGAAGGCTGAGGGAGGCCCTGGAGCAGCTCTCCGAACGTCAGCGGGAGGTGCTCCATCTGGTCTTCTACCAGGAGATGACCATCGCCGAGGCGGCTGGCGTCATGGAGGTGTCCCTGGGGTCGGCCCGGACGCACTACGAGAGGGGGAAAGCGAGGCTCAGGGAGAGGCTGAAGGAGGGAGGTTACGGTGATTGACCTGCCCGAGAACGGCCCGTTCGGAGAGGGCGAGCTGAAGCGGCTGTTCCAGGAGATGAAGGCCCTCGATCAAGCCCGGGCGCCGGGGTTTGCCCGGATGATGGAGCGCATCGAGGGCCAGCTTGGCGAAGGCCGGGGCGCCGAGGCGCCGGGCCCCTCGACGGCGAGCCTCCGGGGAAGCGGACCGAGTGGGGCCAGGCCGAGATGGCACCGCCTGGGATGGGCGGGGGGTCTGTTGGCTGCCGCGGCCGTGTCCGGCCTCCTCCTGGCCCGGGCTCCAACGGCCTCCGAGGCCGAGTTCGAGCAGGCGGTGCGGGCGTTCTCCGCGGACCCCGCCGGCGGGGCGTGGCGGTCTCCCACCGACGGGCTCCTCAGCCTGCCGGGACAGGAGATGCTTACGACTCTTCCGTCCATCGGCGCCCCCGATTGGCCCGGGAGCATGCGGTCCTCCCGGGGAAGAAACCAGCTCTGAGGAATCGATCATGACACGGGCAACACGCACGCTGCTTCTCGTCTCGCTTGCCCTGGCACCCTCGGCCCTGCGGGCCCAGGCAACCCAGGAAGAGGACCCCTTCGCCTCGGCACTCTTCACCGCCGAGGAGATCATGCAGCACCGCCGGGCCATCGACCTCAGCGATGAGCAGAGGGACGCCATCACCCGTCTGATCGAGGACCTCCAGGGGCGGGCGGTCGGCCTCCAGTGGCGCCTCATGGACGAGACCCAGTCCCTCAAGGAAGTGCTGGAGCCCCGCCGGGTAGACCAGGATCGGGCCATGGACCGCTTCCGGCGGGTGCTCGACATCGAGACGGAGATCAAGAGGGTCCACCTGGAGCTTCTCATTCGAATCAAGAACCTCCTCACCCCCCAGCAGCAGGACGAGCTCCGGCGCCTCCGCGCCGGGGAGGTGAGCGGCCAGGGCGAGCTTGCCCGGAGCCGGAACCCAACGTCCACCTGACCTGAGCGCAGGAGTGGAATCATGCACGCGAGAATCCCGAGCCGCCTCCTGATGGCGGCGACCCTGGCGACCACCCTGGCCGCCTGTGAGCAGAGCACCGGCCCCGAGGACCAGGCGACCTTCGACGCCGAGGCCGTCCTGGGGGACTACCGGGCCCTGGACTCCATCCTCTCCTCCCCGTCCATGGCGGGGTTCCGGGCCATGGCCTCCGGGATCACGTTCCAGAGCCTGGGCCCGGAGGCGGAGCTCATCCAGGCCTCCCTGGAGGAGCTGTATGGTCCGGACGCCGCCGGTCCCGGGGCCCTCACCACGCGGGAGGGCGCGGAAGCCTGGGCCGGCGGGGTCGGAAAGCTGGCCTACGCCCTGGGGCCGGACGTAGCCCGGTCCCCCCTCATCTCGGCGCTACGCAGGGGCAGGACGTTTGTGTATGACCCGGGCCTGGGACGCTACGTGATCGATCCGGCCCGTGAGGGGGCTCCTGCCACCGGGGTGCGGTTCATCCTCTACGCCCCCGCCGGGGGACACCCTGACGTGGGCCAGGAAGTGGGGCACGCCGATCTCATCGATGAGGGAGACGGGAGCCCTCAGGACATCGCGCTCCGGCTGGTGGTCGTGGACGGGGACCGCACCATCCTGGAATACCGGACCACCATCGATGTCGTGGCCCAGGGGGGGATGATCACCGTGGACGGTTTCATCCAGGGGCCCTACGACCGGCTGACCTTCGACCTGGGGGTGCGGGGCACGGCCGGGGCGGAGGGGTCCCAGGTGGACGTCTCCTTCGACCTGGGCATGGAGAACCGGGATTACCGGGCCGCCGGCTCCATTCAGGGAATGAATGGAAGCACCGGTGAGGGCGGGAAGGTCCACCTCCAGGCCAGCCACGGCCGGGATTCCTTTTCGGTGGACCTCACCGGGACGGACACCACGATCGGTGGAACCGTGAAGGTGAACGGGGACCTCTTCGCCACCGTCTCGGGGCACCCCGACAACCCGACCGTCACGAGCGCCGACGGGGACCCCCTGAACGGGTTGGAGTTCCTGGTTCTGGTCGGCATCGTGGACACCTCCGGCAAGGTCTTCCACCTCTTCGGCGACCTGATGAACCCCATCGACGAGCTGGTGCTCCTGGCGTTGATTCTCTGAGGAGCCCGCACCCTTCGCGGAGAAGAGGGGGAGAGGGAGCCGGCGGGCGCCGTGCCCGTCCGGCTCATCCCCCTGGAGAGGGAGGCCCTCCCCCCGCATATTGCCTGCTGGAGGCTACGCAAACCCTGACCCGAGGCTCCGCCATGCCGAACCACTTCCGCATCCCATTCCCGGCCACCGCCGCCGCCACGGGACTCCTCCTGGCCGGCGCGGCCCTTCCCCTGGCCGGGCAGAAGTCCACCACCCGGGGGCTCAACCTGGACTTCCACCTCCAGGGGGCGGCCCTCTCCGTGGAGGGAGGGGATTCCGACGGAGGAGGGGGAGCGGGGATCCGGGTCGGATACGGGATCAACCGGATCATCACCCTGTACCTGCAGTTGGACGGAAGCTCCATCGACACCCAGAACTCCCCCGAGCTGAGTGGTCAGTGGGCCATGGCCCACGCCGACCTGGGGGTCCGATTCCACTTCGCCAACTCCCTGCGATCCTGGGTCCCCTACCTGGAGGTGGCTGCCGGGGCCAGGGCCGTGAGCGCGACGGACGCCCAGGTGACTCCGGCGATCCAGGAGGACGTCTCGTTCAGCGGGAGCTCGTTCACCGTCGGGGGAGGGATCTACGCCTACTTCACGGAGACCCTGGCGCTGGACGTGGGGCTGAAACTCAGCTCCGGGGAGTTCAACGAGATCGAGGTGGGGGCGCTTTCGGTGGGGAACCTGGACATCGATGCCACGTCGAGCCGATTCAGCATCGGGCTGGTGTGGTGGCCCTGAGGTAGGGGATAGGCCTGGCCAGCGACGCGGCTCGCCTCCATCGCCTCCATCGCGTCCCGCGCGCACCGCCGGAACGGGTATGCCGGGCTTTCCCCGATCCCGACGCGAACCCCATCGAGCCGTGCTACCCGGGCAGGCAGGAGTCGCGGGACTAGCTCGTACCAAGGGAACCCAGGGAGCACGCCCCCGGGCCCCCGCCCCCCCACCGCGAGCTTCCGCCGGGCACGGGCAGGGCTCACCGTGAGCCCCCCCTTGCCTCCTCTCTCTCTCCCGCTGATATATATGCCATTTATACATTGACGGCATATCCATCTTCCGTGAAGCGGAGACCCGACCCATGGCGGCCCGAGGCAACGATCCCACCCCCACCACCCCGCTGACCTACCTGATCCTCCTGGCTCTGGCCGA
>JBFYZD010000241.1:0-11188 GCA_041309685.1 Gemmatimonadales bacterium
AGGTGGCCCTGGACATGCTGGGCTACCGGGGCGGCGTACCCCGGCCCCCCCTCCGGCCCTTCCCGGAGGCCCGCAGAGCCGAGGTGCGGGAGATCCTGGTGAGGTCGGGGCTGCTGGCGGCGTGAGGGGGGAGGGGCCACGACCGCCCGGCCTCCGCCCGCCCCCTACCCTGAGGGCTCCGCCGCACGGAATCTCCGGGGTCTGTCTCCCCACGTCCTTGCCCCCCTGCCGCTCCCCGCCTAGCTTCTTCCAGAGGATACATCAGCCGAAGGCCGTCCCCCTCAGGGACGGCCTTTCTCGTCTCAGCCAGGCCGGGTTGCGTCCCCGCATCCGGCCCCGGGAGGAATCCGTGAGCCCCGTGTCCGCAGGCGTGATTCCGGGACGTTGCACCGTGGTCGTGGGCGGCCAGTGGGGCGACGAGGGAAAGGGCAAGATCGTGGACGTCCTGGCCTCGGAGGCCGACGTGGTGGCCCGCTACCAGGGCGGGGCCAATGCCGGCCACACCGTCCACGTGGGGGACGACTCCTTCATCTTCCACCTCATTCCCTCGGGGATCCTGCACCCGGGCAAGCGCTGCCTGCTGGGAAACGGGGTGGTCCTGGACCCGGTGCAGTTCTTCAAGGAGTACGACGCCGCCCAGGCCCGGGGGATCGGCATGGAGGGCCGCGTGGGGGTGAGCCGCCGCGCCCACCTCCTCCTCCCCTACCACCAGCTCCTGGACCGGGCACGGGAGGGAGCGTCCGCCACCAAGATCGGGACCACCGGACGGGGGATCGGACCCGCCTACGAGGACAAGGTGGCCCGGCGGGGCATCCGGGTGGTGGACCTGAAAGACCTCGCCCGAGCCCGGTCCCTTCTGGAGGAGGGGCTGGAGCGCACACGGGCCAAGCTGAAGGAGCTGGGGATGGAGGAGTCGGGGGCGGTGGAGGGGTGCGTGGAGGAGACGCTGGCGTTGCGCGAGCGCCTCCTCCCCCTGGCCACCGATGTGGGGCTGGAGATCCAGCAGGCGCTCAGGGCCGGAAAGCAGGTGCTGCTGGAGGGGGCGCAGGGCACGGCGCTGGACATCGACCACGGCACCTACCCCTTCGTCACCTCCTCCAACACCACGGCGGGTGGCGCGGCCTCGGGGGCCGGGGTCGGCCCGACCGCCATCGGCAGGGTCCTGGGGGTTGTGAAGGCGTACATCACCCGGGTGGGGGAAGGGCCGCTCCCCACCGCCTTCCCCACGGAGCTGGACCAGAGGGTGCGCGAGTTGGGGTCGGAGTACGGCGCCACCACGGGTCGGCCCCGGCGCTGCGGGTGGTACGACGGGGTGCTGGCCCGCTACGCAGGGCGGGTGAACGGACTCACCGGCCTGGCCGTCACCAAGCTGGACGTCCTGGACTCCCTGCCCGAGGTCCGCATCGCCACCGCCTACCGGACCCCCGAGGGCGACACGCGGGAATTCCCCGCCGAAACCACGGTCCTGGGAGCCGTGGAGCCGGTCTACGAGACGCTCCCGGGGTGGGAGACGCCCACCTCCCAGGCCACCAGGTTGGAGGAGCTTCCCGCCAACGCCCGGGCCTACCTGGACCGCCTGGAGGAGATCACCGAGACGCCCGTGGAGATGATCTCGGTGGGGACCCGGCGGCGTCAGATCATCCGGGTGGGGTAGCGCTCCGGGTCGGGGTTCTGGGCCCCCGCCGGGGGGGGGCATCCCCCCAAACCCTTCCCTCGCCTTGAGATGAGCCCCCTATCCGGCTAGCTTATCAAGCTCTGCCGGAGTCGGGCCCACTCAACCCCTGCCGTCATGTTCGACGACCTTAGCCATAAGCTGGACGGCGTCCTGGCCAAGTTCCGGCAGCGCGGGGTCCTCACGGAGCCCATGATCCGGGATGGGCTCAGGGAGGTTCGCCGGGTGCTTCTGGAAGCCGACGTCAACTTCCAGGTCACACGGGACTTCCTGAGCCGGGTGCAGGAGAAGGCCCTGGGGGAGCAGGTGGTGAAGTCCGTGTCCCCCGGGCAACAGATCGTCAAGATCGTGTTCGACGAGCTGGTGGTCCTCCTTGGGGGGGAAGCGTCCACGGGGCTCTCCTGGGCGCCGGTGCCCCCCTCGGTGATCATGGTGGTCGGCCTCCAGGGCTCGGGCAAGACCACCACGGTGGCCAAGCTGGCCAAGCGGCTGGCCCGGCAGGGGAAGAAGCCCCTCATGGCGGCCTGCGACCTGTACCGGCCGGCGGCTGTGGACCAGTTGGTGGATCTGGGGCGGCAGGTGGATCTGCCGGTGCACGTGGGGGGTGTGGGGGCCGATCCCCTGGGGGTGGCCCGGGACGCCCTGGCCAGGGCACGGGCGGAACGTCGCCAGGTGCTCCTGGTGGATACCGCGGGGCGGCTCCAGATCGACGAGCCCATGATGGACGAGCTCCGGGCCCTCAAGGCGGACCTCCAACCCCAGGAGATCCTCCTGGTGGCGGACGCCATGACGGGCCAGGAGGCGGTGAACATCGCCCAGGGGTTCGACCGGGCCCTGGACCTGACGGGGGTGATCCTCACCAAGATGGACGGGGACGCCCGGGGTGGGGCGGCGCTCTCCATCTATGGGGTGACGGGCAAGCCCATCAAGTTCGTGGGGGTGGGGGAGGGGGTGGACGCCCTCGACTCCGCCGATCCCGGGCGCCTGGCGGGACGGATCCTCCAGATGGGGGACGTGGTGGGGCTGGTGGAGCGGGCCCAGGCCGCCATGGACACGGAGGAGCAGGCTCGCCTGGAAGCGAAGGTCCTGGGGAAGGGGAAGTTCACCCTGGAGGACTTCCTGGCCACGTTGCGCCAGGTGCAGCGAATGGGACCGCTGGAACAGCTCGTGAAGCTGATTCCGGGGTTGGGGGCGAAGCTCCCCGTGGGGAACGTCGATCCCAGGAGGATGAAGCACATCGAGGCCATCATCCTCTCCATGACTCCACAGGAGCGGCAGAAGCCGGACATCCTGAACGGGTCGCGCCGGGCCAGGATCGCCCGGGGGAGCGGACGGCCGGTCTCGGAGGTGAACCGCCTCCTGAAGCAGTTCAAGGAGATGCAGAAGATCATGAAGCAGGTCCGGGGCTTTCTCCCCGTCTGACCTGCCCGTTCCATCAGGCGGGGGCTTGGGGCCCGCCGCCTGTTTTCTGGTTGGGCCCGCCGGGTTACGGGCCCGGGCGATTCAACATCGACGAGGGACGATGCCCATCAAGATCCGACTCCGGCGTATGGGCCGGAAGAAGCAGCCCCACTACCGCGTCGTAGTGGCCGACACCGATTCCCCCCGGGATGGGCGTTTTGTGGAGAGCCTCGGCTACTACAAGCCCTCTTCCCACCCGGCCCGCCTGGTCCTGGACATGGAGCGGGTGGCCTATTGGGAGGGGAAGGGCGCCGTCCCCACCGAGACGGTGGTCAGCCTCCTGAAGAAGGCCCGGAAGGGCGGGGACGCCACGATAGCCCTGGGGGAGGTGGACAAGGAGGCCGAGAAGAAGGCCTATCAGGAGGCGTTGGCGGCCAAGCGGCGCAAGGAAGCCGAGGCCAAGGCCAAGGCCGATGCGGAGGCCGCGGCGGAGGCTGCCGCCAAGGAAGCCAAGGCCTCGAAGAAGAAGGGGAAGGCGGCCGACGCCCCGGCTGAGGCCGGAGCGCCGGGGGGTGGGGAAGCCCCGGCTGCGGAGGCCTCCCAGGAGCCCCCGGCCGAGGCTGCCGCGGGCGCCGGCGAAGAAGCCAAGCCCGAGTAACCGAACCCCAGGCGAGGAGGGCCCAGGTGCGTTCCGAGCCCTCGTACCTTGTGGTGGGCAATATCAACAAAGCCCACGGGACCAAGGGGGAGGTCTTCGTGTGGCCCCTCACGGACTACCCCGAGAGCGCCTTCGCTCCCGGGGTGATCCTGTACCAGGGGGATGAAGGCGGAAACGCCCCGGATCCCACCCTGCCCACCGTCGTGATCCGGAGCGTCCGCCCCTTCCAGCGGGGTTTCCTCCTGAAGTTGGAGGGTGTGGAGGACCGGTCCCAGGCCGAAGGCCTGAGAGGGCGGTACCTCCTTCGTCCCATGGAGGAGATCGAGGCTCTGGGAGAGGGGGAGGTCTTCTACCACGACCTCCTGGGGATGAGAGTGGTGACGGTGGGGGGAGAGGAGGTCGGGGAGATCGTGGAGGTCTACGCCCTGCGCCCGGCGGACCTCCTGGAGGTCCGAGGCTCCCGGGGAACGGTCCACGTTCCCTTCCTGGAGTCCATCGTGGAGCGGCTGGATCCGGAGGAGGGAATCCTCGTGATCGACCCCCCGGAGGGGTTGCTGGATCTGTGAGAGGCGCCGGGCACGGCGCATCCCTTATGAAGATCAACATCGTCACCATCTTTCCCGACTTCTTCGGGACCCCGCTGTCCACCAGCATCCCGGGCCGTGCCCGGGAACAGGGGCTGGTGGAGTACAACATCGTGAACCTCCGGGACTTCACCGGGGACAAGCACCAGACGGTGGACGACTACCCGTACGGGGGGGGGGCGGGGATGGTCATGAAGCCCGAGCCCTTCTTCCGGGCGGTGGAGAGCCTCGCCCCGGCGGGACCCGTCCTCCTCCTCTCCGCCCGGGGAAGACCCTTCCGCCACGCCGATGCCGTTCGCCTTTCCCTCGCGGAGGACCTCACCATCCTCTGCGGCCACTACAAGGACGTGGACCAGCGGGTGGCGGATCACCTGGCCACGGAAGAGGTCTCCATCGGGGACTTCGTCCTGTCGGGAGGGGAGGTGGCGGCCCTGGTACTCACCGACGCGGTGGTGAGGCTCCTTCCCGGAGCCCTGGGGGACCACGAGTCCGCCTCCTCGGACTCCTTCTACGACGAGGGGCTGCTCTCCCCCCCTTCCTACACCCGGCCAGCGGAGTTCCGGGGCCTCCAGGTGCCCCCGGTCCTCCAGAGCGGGGACCATGCCAGGATCGAGGCGTGGCGCAGGGAGGCAGCGGAACGGATGACCCGGGAACGGCGCCCCGAGCTAGTGAGGAAGACCGAGGAGTAGCGGGGAAACGTCCCCCTTCACCTGAAGAACACACACAATTATCTTTCCGATCTGTCCGATTGTCACGGTCCGCCCGGACCAGGAGAGATTAACCATGTCTGATCTGCTGCGCACGATCGAGCTCGAGCAGCTTCGCAAGGACATCCCCGCTTTCGACCCCGGGGACACCGTGCGGGTTCTGTACCGCGTCCGTGAGGGGGACAAGGAGCGCATCCAGGCCTTCGAGGGCGTCTGCATCGCGAAGCGGGGCGGCGGGACCGGGGAGACCTTCACGGTGCGAAAGATCTCCAGCGGCATCGGCGTGGAGCGGATCTTCCCCATGCACGCCCCCACGGTGAAGGGTGTGGAGGTGGTGAGGAAGGGCAGGGTCCGCCGGGCCAAGCTCTACTACCTCCGGGCGCTTCGGGGCAAGGCCGCCCGGATCCAGGAAAAGCGCGTGAACTGACCCTCATCCGGCAAGGGCGCCGGTCATGGACGGAGCAGAACGGCTCCAGGACCTCCTCTCCTACGAGGCCAGGTTCTGGAGCCGTGGTCTTTCCAGGGTGGCCGGAGTGGACGAGGTCGGGCGGGGGCCGCTGGCGGGCCCCGTGGTGGCCGCCGCCGTGGTGCTTCCTCCGGGAATCGCCGTCCCCGGGGCCCGGGACTCCAAGACCCTCTCCGCACCCCGCCGGGAGGAGCTGGCCGCCGAGATCCTCCGAATGGCCACCTCCGTTGGCGTGGGAGCCGCCTCCGTCCGGGAGATCGATCACCTGAACATCCTGGTCTCCACCCGTCTGGCCATGGGCCGGGCCCTGGCCCACCTGCCTTCCAGGCCCCAACATGTGGTGGTGGACGGCCTCCCGGTGAAGGGGCTGGGGTGGGAGCACGAGGCCGTGGTGGGGGGGGACGGGCGGGTTCACTCCATCGCCTGCGCCTCCATTCTGGCCAAGGTTGTCCGGGACCGTCTCATGGCCCGCCTGGCCCGCAGGTACCCGGGATACGGGTGGGAGACCAACATGGGATACGGGACGCTGGAGCATCGGGAGGCCCTGGAGCGGATGGGGCCCACCCCCCACCATCGACGCACCTTCGGGAGCGTCCAGGCGGAGCTGGGTTTCTAGCGGTCTTCGGCACGTCGGCCCCCGTCCCGGTCGCGGCGGCGACCCGGACGGACGGGCCATGGATTCGGGAGGTGACCATGCACTCCGAGCACCTGACCAACGTTCATCCGGGATGGGTGGTGGGGGGGTGGCTGGTGGCGGTGGCCGTGACCTCCGGAGCCTTCCTCGCCCTGGCGGGCCTGGGGCTGGCCAGCCCCTTCGGCCCGGGCGCGGCCCTGGTGGCGGCCATGTGCATGGGGGTGGGGTTCTTCACGGCGGGGCTCTTCGTGGCCTTCCGCTGGACGGAGGCCCCCATCCTCCATGGCGTTGCCCTCGCCCTGGCCAGCGCCCTGGTCTGGTTCCTGGCCAACCTGCTATTCCCGGGCTCCCTGGAGGGGGAAGGGAAGGAGTTCGGCTCGCCGAGATTCGTCCTGGGCCTTATCCTCCTTCAGCTCGTGAGTGCCGTCACGGGAGGTTGGCTGGGACGCAGGATCGTCCTGGGGGGCGCGGACACCCGCGGTGATTGAGCCGCGCCCCTCCCCCTGCCCCCGCCCCTCCGGGTCAATGCGAATCAGGAGATCGTCCATCTCTTCCCTGCACGGAGTCATCCCCATGGATCCCATCCGGAACATCCTTCGCTCCGCCGTCCTGTGCGCGACTCTGGCCCTGGGCCTCTTCTGGCCCGCCGATGCCGCGGCCCAGACCCTCACCCAGGCCCAGCTCGCTCCGTTCAACTACCGGAGCATCGGGCCCACGCGGCAGAGCGGACGGTTCGTGGACTTCGCCGTTCCCCTCCAGCAGCCCGGGACCATCTACGCCGCCTCCGCATCGGGGCACCTGTGGAAGACGGTGAACCACGGGATCAGCTTCGAGGTCCTTTTCGAGAACGAGGCGGTGTTCTCCATCGGGGACGTGGCCGTGGCGCCTTCCGACCCGAACATCCTCTACGTCGGGACCGGGGAGGCCAACAACTCCCGGAGCACCTACTGGGGAAACGGCGTCTACCGGTCCACCGACGCCGGGCGGAGCTGGACTCACCTGGGGCTGCCTGAGTCCCACCACATCGGGCGGGTGGTGGTGCATCCCACGAACCCGGACATCGTCTACGTGGCTGCCCTGGGGCACCTCTACTCTGAGAACCCGGAAAGGGGGCTCTACAAGTCCACGAACGGGGGGCGGAGCTGGGAGCAGGTGCTGGCCCCGGTGGTGAACGGCAAGACCATCGGGGTGGTGGATGTGGCCATGGATCCGTCCAACCCCCAGGTGCTCTACGCCGCCACCTTCGACAAGGTGCGGGTCCCCTACTCCTATGACCTGGGAGGGCCCGGGAGCCGGGTCTACAAGACCAGGGACGGTGGGGCCAACTGGGAGATGCTGACGAACGGGCTCCCCCAGGGGATGCTGGGGCGCATCGGCATCGACATCTACCTCCGTGACCCCAACATCGTCTACCTGAACATCGAGAACGCCAACAAGCCCGGAATGAGCGACGACGAGCGGCTCCGGGAGTTGCTGGGCCACCAGGCGAGCCGGGGGATGATCGACGGGGAGATCTACCGCTCCGACGACGCCGGGGCCACCTGGCGGAAGGTGAGCCCCGAGGGCCAGAGCGTCGGTGGGGCGCCGGGCTATTACTACGGACAGATCCGGGTGGATCCCAACAACCCCGACGTGGTCTACATCGTGTCCGTCTCCTCCCAGAAGTCCGAGGACGGCGGCGCCACCTGGAACCGGAGCGCCTTCGGGTTCGGCGGGGACGATCACGCCATCTGGATCGACCCGGAGGACTCCGACCACATCCTCCTGGGCTACGACCACGGGATGGGGGTCAGCTGGGACGGGGGGGAGAACTGGTACCACCCCGACAACCAGTCCCTGGCCCAGTTCTACGCCGTGGGCTACGACATGTCCTGGCCCTACCGGGTGGCCGGCGGCCTCCAGGACAACGGCTCCCACCTCGGCCCCAGCACCAACCCCACCGGGGGGCCCATCCGTTTCGAGCATTGGCTCCGGGTAGGCGGCGGGGACGGGATGTACAACGAGTTCGAGACGTGCACCAATCGCTACCTCTTCAACGAGTCCCAGTTCGGGCCCCTCCAGCGCCTGGACCTCTGGACGGGCCAGTCCCAGGGAGTCCGCTACAACGACCCCGAGCTGCGCTGGAACTGGAATGCCCCCATCCTGGTGAGTTCCCATGGGTGCGAGACCGTCTTCCACGCCGCCAACAAACTCCTCCGCTCCGACAACCTGGGCGAGAGCTGGGAGGTCATCAGCCCCGATCTCGCCAGGGCCGACCCCGCCACCCTCACCACCGGGAAGGGGGGGGACGGGAACATCCAGTACGCCACCATCACCACCATCGACGAGTCCACCCTCCAGGCCGGGCTCCTCTGGGTGGGGACGGACGACGGGAACGTGCAGGTGACCCGGGACGGCGGCCAGAACTGGACGCTGGTGAACGCCAACATCCCTGGTAACCCCGGGTACTGGGTGAGCCGGGTGGCCGCCTCCCACCACGACCTCGGAACGGCGTACGTGTCTTTCACCGGATTCCGGAACGACGACTTCCGGGCCTTCCTGTTCAAGACCACGGACTTCGGCGCCACCTTCACCGACATCGGCGCGGGCCTCCCGGACGAGCCCGTCAACGTGATCCGGGAGCACCCCACCAACCCCGACCTGCTTTTCGCTGGCACGGACTTCGCGGTATATGTGTCCGTGGACGGGGGCCGGAGCTGGAGCCGCATGAAGAACAACATGCCCACCCAGCCGATCCATGACCTGAAGATCCATCCCCGGGAGAACGATCTGATCGTGGCCACCCACGGGCGGGGAATCTACATCGCCGACATCAGCGCCCTGGCCCAGGTGAGCCTGGAGACGCTGAACGCGGACGCCCATTTCTTCCAGCCCGAGTCCAAGGTCCGGTGGATCGCCTCGGACCTCATGAACGCCGCCTCCGACAACTTCAACGGGGAGAGCGAGCCCCTGGCCATCCCCTTCTACTACCACCTGAAGAGCGCCGTCCAGGGGAACGTGACCTTCACGGTGTACCAGGGGAACGTCGCGATCGCCACGCTGGAGGGCGCCAAGGAGGCCGGGATGCACACGGTTTCCTGGGGAATGAACAAGGTGCCGGAGATGACCCCGGAGCAGCGGGCCCAGCTGGAGCAGCAGGCGGCGCGTTTCGGAGGGCAGGGGAGGGCCCGGGGCGAGCCCGCACCGCTGGGTGAGTACCGGGTGGTGATGAGGATCGGCGACCGGGTGGTGGGGGAGCGGAGGGCCTCCATCCTCAAGGACGAGTGGTGGATGAGCCGGCGGTAGGGGGCCCCATGGGGAACACCATCATCGAGAAGATCCTCGCGAGCCATTCCGGCAGGAAGGTGGTCCCGGGCGACATCGTGGACGTCACCATCGACGTGCGCGCCGCCCGGGACTTCGGCGGGGCCAACGTGGTGAAGAACCTCCAGGACAACGCCCTCGAGGTGGCCGATCCCGCCAGGACGATCTTCACCTTCGACTGCAATCCCGGGGGCTCGGACCAGAAGTACGCCACCAACCAGCACATCTGCCGGACCTTCGCCCGGGAGCGGGGGATCGGCCTCTACGACATCGATGCCGGCATCGGGACCCACCTGGCCATCGACCAGGGCCTTGCCGTTCCCGGGTCCACCTTCGTCTCCACCGACTCCCACGCCAACATCCTGGGAGCCATCGGCGCCTTCGGGCAGGGGATGGGCGACGTGGACATCGCCCACGCCTGGGCCTTCGGGAAGGTCTGGTTCAAGGTCCCGCCCACGGTGAAGGTGGTGTTGAGGGGGAGGCCGTCCCCCTTTGCGTCGGCGAAGGACATCACCCTGGCGCTGCTCGAGCACTTCGGAGCCAACGGGCTCCTGGGGTACTCCGCCGAAGTCTACGGGGAGGTGGTGGAGGAGATGGGGCTGGCCGACCGCATCACCCTCGCCTCCATGGCCACGGAGATGGGGGCCATCATCGCCCTCCTTCCTCCCAACCAGGAGGTGCTGGACTACTGCACCCAGGCCAGCGGGAGGGAGGTGGAGGGGGTCTACGCCGATCCCGACGCCGCCTACGAGAGGGTCGAGGAGGTGGACATCCAGGGGCTGACGCCGAAGATCTCCCGGCCGGGCCATCCCGAGGACGTGGCGGAGGTGGCCGCTCTGCTGGGGACAAAGATCGACTCGGCCTTCATCGGCTCCTGCACCAACGGCCGGTTCGAGGACCTGAAGGTGGCCGCCGACATCCTGAAGGGGCGGAAGGTTGCACCGGGGGTGGTCCTGAAGATCGTTCCCGCCACCGACGAGGTATGGCGGCAGTGCCTGGAGGCTGGGCTGATCCAGATCTTCAAGGAGGCCCGGGCCCTGGTGAGCAATGCCGGGTGCGCCGGGTGCGCCGCCGGCCAGGTCGGTCAGAACGGGCCCGGCGAGGTGACGGTGAGCACCGGGAACCGGAACTTCGCCGGCAAGCAGGGGAAGGGGGAGGTCTACCTTACCTCACCGGCCGTGGTGGCGGCCTCGGCCGTCGCTGGCGTCATCGCCCTCCCGGATCAACTTCCCGCGGAGCCGGTGCTCTTCAAACCGGGAGTCAGGCGCCCGGTCCGCGAGGGGTCGCGGCCGTCTCCGGAGAGCGCCGCCGCCGAACGGCCCGAGAAGCTCCGGGGCCGGGCCTGGGTCATCGACCGGGACAACATCGACACCGACATGATCTTCCATAACCGCTACCTGACCATCACCGCCCTGGAGGAGATGGGTCAGCACACATTCGACAACCTCGAGGGGTGGGAGGACTTCGCGAAGAGGGCCCGGCCCGGGGACCTGGTGGTGACGGGGAAGAACTTCGGGGCGGGATCGTCCCGCCAGCAGGCTGTGGACTGCTTCAGGAGTCTGGGCGTGAGGGCCGTGCTCGCCCGGTCCTTCGGGGCGATCTACGAGCGCAACGCCATCAACCAGGGCTTCCCCGTCGTGACCGCGGATCTGATCTCGGAGGGGCTTGGGGACGGAGAGGAGATCGAGGTGGACCTGGAGGCCGGGACCGTCACGTTGCCTTCCGGGAAGGTCGTGAAGGCGGGGTTCTCCTCCGTGCAGATG